>UQWP01000004.1 GCA_900544825.1 uncultured Prevotella sp.
ATATTTATGCTAAATTTCGTTAACCGTATTCATTTTTATTATTATAGTTCATATTCATTTTTTGAATTACACCTTATTATATATAGAGAGATAAATTCAATTCTATACATAGATAAACTCAAAAATGCGAAGAATATTGCATCCATACTGAATAAGAATGGCCCTGGCACAAACTCAAGTTACCGGTACTGTTACCGCAGCCGAAGATGGCGCTCCTATCATTGGTGCATCTATCAAGGTCGTTGGTACAAAAACGGGTACTGTTACCGATATGAACGGTAATTTCAAAATGGATGTTCCTGCCAATGCAAAGTTGGAAGTATCCTACATCGGTATGACTACAAAAACCGTAAAGGCAGGTAAAAACTTAAACATTGTTTTGGGTGCCGACGAGCGTTCATTGGAAGAAATCGTGATCAGTGTGCCTTACGGTACACGTAAAGCAGTCTGACATCTGACGACAAGGTGAAGTCTGGCTCTTCTCTTCCTGATGTAACCGGTGGATTCTCTACTGACATCAGCTGGAAGGGACTCACTCTCTCAGCCCTGTTCTCATACGCTATCGGCGGTAAGCTCTATAATAACGACTATACCGACCTGATGGGTGTTGGCGGCTTGAATGGTAGTTCCAAGAGTGCCGAATTAATCAACCGCTGGACTCCAGAGAACAGAAATACCAACATTCCGAAGATTGTAGATCAGCAGACCAGCTACTTCACCTCATCATCTACCAGATGGTTGGTTGACCGCAGTTATCTCCGCTTGAAGACCGTGACATTGAACTATTCATTGCCACACAGTCTCTTGCAGCCACTGACATTGAAAGATGTCAATGTATTCATTCAGGCAGAGAACCTGTTGACATTCAGTCATCAGCAGGGTTTGGATCCAGAGCAGCCATTGAATGGTACTGTATCTTACCGCTATCCTGCCATGAAGACCATCTCATTCGGTATCAATGTAAAACTCTAAAATAGAAGTATCAAGATGAATAAATATATAACAAGAATGGGTGTGAGCCTCGCCTTGATGGCAACCACATTGTCTTCATGCGACCTGGATACCACCCCTACCACATCACTCGACTCTGATGCGGCTTTCAAGACTACCACATACGCAGAGAATGTATTGAGAGGTGCCTGGAATTATGCCTTCAATGAAGGACAGTCGTATCAGTCTATTGGCATATTCTCTGTCCTCCTGAGCGATGACTTCATGGGTTCAGACTGTGTAAAGGCTAAGAGCTATGGTTACAGTCAATGCTACAACCTGACTGTAGGTTACGGTCGTGGCCAGCACAATTCCGTACTCTGGGATATATGCTACGATGCCATCAACAACTGCAACAACATCATTGCCAACATCGACCAGGCTTCAGGTAGTGACACCGACAAGAATCGTATCAAGGGTCAGGCATACGCTACCAGAGGATATATGTATATGATGCTGGCATCACATTTCTCTTTCTCTGTAGAAAAAGATCCTAATGCAGTCTGTGTTCCTATTTACACAGAGCCTACAGATATGAACCAGGCATTGACCGGTAACCCTGCTGCCAGCGTCAAGGAGGTATATGACCAGGCATTGGCAGACTTGAAGAAATCGGTAGAATTGATCCCGGAGAAGTATAATCGCGGTACAGACCCTACAGGTTATTACAAGATCAACCATACCGTAGCCATGGGTATTCTTGCCAGAACAGCCCTCTATGCTCGTGATTGGCAAACTGCTTACGATTATGCCAGCAAGGTATTGGAGAAGAACCCTTACCTGATGACTGAGGCTGAATACAAGAGCGGCTTCAACAACTGCAACAACGGCGAGTGGCTCTGGGGATATTCTGCAACACAGGATGACAACGATGGTGCCTATACCATGAACTTCAAGGACAAGTCTCTGGATGGTTACGGCAGTCTCTGCGTAGATCCATACTTCGTAGAAAACTATCATGATAACGACTACCGCAAGGATCTGTTCCAGGATTGGGGCTACACCGCACAGGGTGGTAAGGTAGTTCGCCTGCTGAACTCGAAGTTCGCCTTCCAGGACATTGACAATGGAATTACCGATATGGATCTGATGCGTACTTCAGAGATGTATCTCATCAAGGCAGAGGCAGCTTATTATCTCCATAATACCGACGAGGCAAAATCTGCACTCTACACCTTGCAGCAGGCTCGTATGAAGGAGGGCAAGACTGCTCCTGAGATTACTGCAACCGGTGAGGATCTGCTGAAGGCTATCTGGCTGGAGCGCCGCCTGGAACTCTGGGGTGAAGGTTTCGCCATCACGGATATCATCCGCAACCAACAGTCTATCGAGCGCAAGGGTTTTGAGGGTCCTGTCATCATCAAGGAAGAAGATGAGGAAGGCAACATCACTACCGAAGACGCTACAGGTACCGGTCACGATGTGCTCAAGTTCAACGATGGTACAGACTTCTGTCCTAACAGCAAGTACTACCTCTATCGTATTCCGCTGAACGAGGAGCTTCAGAACCAGAATCTCTATAAGAATCATCAGAAGTTAGACTTCTATAGATAATACGTTTTAATAAATGAAGATTGTAAAGCCCTATATCCCTGCTCGGATATAGGGCTTTTTCTATAAATCTATAGTTTTTGTTACTTATACGAAACAAAAAGAGTATCTTTGCGGAAAGTTTTACTCGCATGAAACAAAAGATATTAGAAAGACTAGGATAGACTAAATTTCAATTTACTATTCATATTCGCCTTATCAAAGAACTTCACGCAATAAGCATGTTCCTGATAACGCTCAACTCTTACAATATAAGAATGATGAGATTTAGCTGACTTGAATCTATATTGCAAAGTTTCAATCAGCCATTCATCAGCACTATCCCTGTCTATCATTTGAAAGACGAAGGGATAACCTTCACTTTCTTCCATATTAATTTCAAATTAACTGTTTATAGACAGGGATGCGGATTTTGTCTAATTGTTCTGTCGTCAGAGCCTTGACATCATCGTTAACCGTAAAATACACAGTAGGATATCGGTACTTACCATTAGGCATAAGTACCTTCGTTACCTGCTTGATAATCTCAACACCATCAAGCGTAACTATCTTAGTCTCTGTTTTATCTACTATCTTTCCCATAAGCAGAATTTTTGTTATTTGATTCATTGGCTATGCAAACAAACGCAATGAAAACTTGTTTTCAAATTGCCAAGTGCAGCATCTGCTGCAAAGATACACTGCTTTTTTGTAACTACCAAATTATTCGTGAAGAAAACAACATAAAACACAAAATTTCCGACCCTATCGGCATCCGAATCATATCCTGAAAGGGCTGCAAACGGCATTGTTACCGTCTGTATGCCATCCGCCAAATCATAAAAATATAATGTTGATTACGAATATCACCATATAATCAAGGGGCTATACGCCACCTATCATCGTAGCATATAGCCCCTTGTCCTGTCACATAAAAAACGCAATCTCCAACTTTTTCTGAAACTTTTCCCAGAAATCTCTTGCGGGTTTGGAAATAAAGTCGTAACTTTGCGGTAGCGAATTTTAAAACGGATGGTTATGAAGTACTTAGACCCTAAGGCAGACCTCACGTTCAAGAAGATATTCGGCAATCATCCCAAAAGACTGATTAGCCTTCTGAACGCCCTCCTGCCACTCAGCGAAGAGGAGCAGATACATAAAATTAAGTATCTGCCAACAGAACTTGTACCCCAGCTCGAAGGGGGCAAGAACACCATTGTGGATGTACTCTGCACAGATGTCAGAGGCAGGAAGTTCTGCGTGGAAATGCAGATGGAATGGTCTGACGCTTTCCAGCAGCGAGTACTGTTCAATGCTTCAAAGCTCTATGTGAGTCAGGCTAAAAAGGGCGGAAAATACAGTGAACTCCAACCCGTGTATTCCCTGAATCTGATAAATGATATCTTTGCGCATGATACTTCGGATTTCATCCACAACTACCGCATCGTGCACGATAAGGACAGTAATAAGGTCATCGAGGGTTTGCATTTCACCTTCATAGAACTCCCTAAGTTCACACCACATTCCATTGCCGACAAGCGTATGATGGTCTTGTGGCTCCGTTTCCTGACGGAAATCAATTCCAACACGAAGGAGATTCCTGCCGACCTGCTTAATGACCCAGAGATTGGAAAGGCCGTAGAAGAGCTGGAGATTTCCGGTTTCACGGATGCCGAACTCTGGGCCTACGACAAGTTCTGGGATTCCGTAAGCGTTGAAAGAACCCTCATAGATGACAGCTACCAGAAAGGTAAGGAAGAAGGTATGGAGAAAGGCATGGAGAAAGGTAGAGCAGAAGGCAAATATGAGGCCAACACAGAAACAGCACAACGTTTGCTGGCAATGGGACTTTCTGCCGAACAGGTTGCCAAAGCTACCCAGCTACCTTTGGAAATCATTAAGAATCTGAGCAATTCATAAAAATATAATAATGGAGATGTAGTTTTCGAATATCACCATATAATCAAGGGTCTATACGCCACCTGTTTATCGTGGCATATAGACCCTTGTCTTTTTCCCGTGGATTGCCCTTGCACACTCCAAACGGTCATATTCCTTCAAGCCACCTTGATAATAGGTCTTCGTCCATTTGGGATAGAGGATGTCTTCATTGCCTTTCTGATGTTTGGTCCCATCCGGCTTGAGAAATCTGGATGGGGGATTTCTTGCAAATAACTTTACAGATTAAATATGACGGAAAAATCTCTTAAGAGAAGCTGTCTTTTTCCTTAAGGAAAAAAATAAAAACCCTTAAGGGAAAATTCTCAATCTCTTCTTTCCCCATTTTCCAGGCATTTTCGTCTGATTTTCTCTTTCTTGAATATAGTTTACACGGATATGGAGAGAAGATGGGAGTTGACTTGCGAAAGATAGAAGAAAAGTTGGCTGAAACAGAAAAAATACGTATCTTTGCATTCATAATTTGATCTCAAACAAAACAAAAATAATAATATGGCAAACGTAAATTTTTCGAAAGCAAAGTGCCCAACTTGTGGCAAGAAGGTGTCTTTGCGGGTAATCAGCAAGTACTTTTGGCATGGAACAAGCTATTATACCGAATGCAATCATTGCGGGCAAAGAATACATCCTGCAAAAGAACCTGTAAGTATATTCAAATGCTTTTCCTGGGGTGGAATGTCGGTCTTGCTTCCTATGTATTCTTACTGGAATCTGGTAGCGTGGGATTTCTTGCCAGCTCTTTTATGTGCCATTCCTTTTATACTGCTAACATTAATAATAAGTTGCATCCTTATAGTGCGTAAAATACAATTCATTATTTAATAGAGAATGTTGATAACTATTTATATAGTGTAAAGTCTATGTATTATGCGTCGTGCATCGCTCGAAGTAAGCACGTGCATCGTTCGATGTGAGAGCGTGCGACGTTCGACGCATGTGCTTACTTCGTTCGGTGTGAGTCGCAAAACAAATAGGCAATACACCTCTTTCCCTGCAGGAATGAGCGTATATTGCCTATTATGATTAGAGGTGATGATATATAGAGTATCATCTTTTCCTTGTTTTTCTATTATCCGTAGATAACCTTACCATTCTCATCCTCGTAAGGAGTCATATCCTTAGCATACTGGTTCATGGCACGGAGGCTCATACCCATAGATGAAAAACCACCATCGTGGAAGAGATTCTGCATAGTTACCTTGCGGGTGAAGTCAGAGAACATCATTACGCAATAGTTAGCGCAATCCTCTGCTACCGCATTTCCGAGTGGAGACATCTTGTCTGCAAAGTCCATCATGTTCTCGATATCCTTGATACCCTTACCTGCAGTTGTTGCTGTAGGGCTCTGAGAGATGGTATTGATGCGGACGTGCTTCTCGCGACCATAGATGTAACCGAAGCTGCGTGCGATGCTCTCGAGCATGCTCTTGGCATCAGCCATATCGTTGTAACCGAAGAAAGTACGCTGAGAAGCTACGTAAGTGAGAGCTACTACAGAACCCCACTCATTGATAGCATCCAACTTCTTGGCTACCTGCAACATCTTGTGGAAAGAGATAGCAGAAATATCCAAAGTCTTGTTCAAGAAATTGTAGTCGAGATCATCGTATGTACGATGCTTACGAACATTAGGGCTCATAGCAACAGAGTGGAGCACGAAGTCAATCTTGCCACCGAGCTTCTCCTGAGCCTCAGTGAATACCTTTTCCAAATCCTCAACGCTGGTCGCATCCGCTGCGATGATAGGAGCGTTGATCTGTTCAGCGAGCTTATCCAGCGTACCCATACGCAAAGCCATAGCTGTGTTACTGAGTGCGATGGTAGCACCCTCTTCAGCAGCCTTAACGGCTACTTTCCAAGCGATTGATTCCTCATTGAGTGCACCGAAGATGATGCCACGCTTGCCTTTTAACAAATTGTGAGTCATTGTTATCTTAATACTATATGTTTGTAAATCGTGCGCAAAATTACGAAATTTGTGCAATATATGCAAGCTTTTTCGCAAAAAAGTGCTGTTTACACCACCTTTTTTGCGAAAAGTCAAGTAAATCGTGCCTTATTTATCATCTATCCGGATGCGGGCCACCAATGGAAGATGATCGCTGTAACCTCCCAAATACCTCGGACCCAGGTAGGTGCGATATGGTTTTTTACCGCCATATTTCTCATCATCTTCGAGCAGGAAAGGCAAATCTCCTATTCTGCAGGCATTTTCCTGATGTTGCATCGATTCGCTCAGCAGTATCTGGTCAAGACTGCGCCATTCTCCATGCCAACGGTAAGTGGCCTTTGCCCCATAGCTACCCCGTGCTCCGGCAGATATATTAATAAGGTGGTGCTGATAGAGATATTCCAGTGCGGGAGAGTCGTGATAATCATTGAAGTCTCCTGCCACAATAATCTTTGCCCTACCTTGAAGCGCATAAATGGAATCCACAGCTTCAGCCAACTGGCTCGCCACCTGCAGGCGGTAAGGACGGGATTCACGCTCTCCTCCCCTTCTACTAGGTGCATGCACCACAAACACATGCAGCGTATCGCCCGTGATGACACGTCCCGAAACATAGAGAATATCTCTCGTAGGACGGGTAGCCGGCAGACGCTTCACCCGAATAGACCAGGAATGAATCAATGAAAAGGAAAACGGCTGATACATCAAGGCTACATCGATGCCTCGCTCATCGGGCGAATTGGTCATCACATACTCATAACCAGCAGTCCGGATGGCTGAACGCTTGGTCAGGTCAAACAATACACTGTCGTTTTCCACCTCACAGAGAGCCACCAGGTCGGGAAGCTGCACATCTCCGGAAGCCTCCTCATACCCCAGCCCCACAATCTCCTGCCCCAGATGGTTCACCTTATGCCAATAGCGGTAGGGAGTCCAGTGATAACTACCTTCAGGCAGGAACTCGACATCATTCTTAAGCGAATCATGCCGTGTATCAAAGAGATTTTCGCAGTTTAATTCCACAAAAGTGAGTAAACTTGATAGGATGAGTGTTAAAAACATAGTCATTTATTTTGTATTGTCAATGTTTTAATGTATCTTTGCAGTCAGTTTTCGAAGGTCCCATAGTTTAACGGATAGAACGGAGGTTTCCTAAACCTTTGATCCGAGTTCGATTCTCGGTGGGACCACGTAAACGATAAAAGGTCGCTCCTATTTAACCAGGAAGCGACCTTTTATCGTTTTATAGTCTTGATGATTCCCTATTTCCATCCGGCATTCACCGGACAGAAACAGAAGAATCTCTTATTGTTTACGTTTTACTTAACCTCTGCAACAGCAGTCTCTTCAGCTGGCTCCTCCTTGATCTTGCGGCCAAGAACGATGTATGCCATTGGAGATGCGATGAAGATAGAAGACAAAGTACCGAATACAACACCCAGAATCATTGCGAATGAGAAGCTGCGGATGCTGTCACCACCAAGGATGAAGATACAGAGCAACACAATCAATGTAGATGTAGATGTATTGATGGTACGAGCCAATGTCTCATTGATAGATGCATTGAAGAGCTGCTGACGGTCGCCCTTTGGATGCAACTTCAAGTTCTCACGGATACGGTCGAATACTACCACCTTATCGTTGATAGAGTAACCTACCACGGTCAGGATAGCACCGATGAAGGTCTGGTCAATCTCCAATGAGAATGGAACGAGACCCCACAGGAGTGAGTAGAAACCGATAACTGTCAAGGCATCGAATGCCAACGCAACAGTAGAACCTACAGAGAAGGCTACGTTGCGGAAACGTATCAGGATGTAGAGGAAGATAGCAATCAGAGCGAAGAGCACACTATAGATAGCACCCATAGTGATATCCTTAGCTACAGAAGGACCTACCTTAGTACTACTGATGATAGAACCACCCTGGCGAACGTCTGGGTTCTTGAATGCCTCAACACTCTTCTGAGATACCAGGTTAGCCTTCTTCAAGGCGTTGTAAAGGATAGTCTCAGCCTCATCGTCAACAGTTGGACTGTTGCTCTCAATCATATAGTTGGTAGATACACGGATAGTCTTACCATCTGTACCGATAGCGATAGCACTTGTAGTAGCCTTAGTACCATCTGCATTGACGAAAGCACCACCAAGAACGGTACGGATCTGCTCAGGCTCTACAGGATTCTCGAACTGTACTACATAGTTACGACCACCAGTGAAGTCGATACTCTTGCTCAAACCACGAACAAAGAAGCTACCGATGAATACCACAGCAGCAACGATAGCTACGGTGAAGGTAGTCTTGTACATAGACATGAACTTGTACTTTTTGCCCTGCATCAGGTTGTGAGAAACAGCAGTATCAAACTTGCAGTGCATCCACTTATCGTGATTCAACTTGTAGTCGTAAACCAGACGAGTCAAGAATACGGCTGTGAAGAATGAAACGATGATACCGATGATCCATGTAGTAGCGAAACCACGGATAGGACCTGTACCGGTAGTCAACAGGATGACACCTGTAATCAATGAAGTCAAGTTAGAGTCGAAGATAGCTGAGAAAGCATTACCATAACCGGCAGCTACAGCCTGCTTCATACCCTTGCCAGAGCGAAGCTCCTCCTTGATACGCTCATAGATAAGCACGTTAGCATCCACGGCAGTACCCAGAGACAAGACCATACCGGCAAGACCTGGCAATGTCAAGGCTGCCTGGAATGACGTCAGAATACCGAGTGTGAAGAATACATTGACGAGCAATGCCAGGTTAGCCATCATACCAGGAACGATGTTGTACATCATCACCATGTAAACCATCAGGAGTACGAAAGCAACAACGAATGAGATGATACCCATCTGGATAGACTGTGCACCGAGAGTAGGACCTACAACCTCCTCCTGAACGATACGTGCAGGAGCTGGCATACGACCAGACTTCAATGTATTAGCCAAGTCCTTGGTCATTTCGATAGTGAAGTTACCGGAAATCTGAGAGTTACCACCATCAATCTCACCGTTTACACGAGGAGCAGAGTAAACTACACCATCCAGAACGATAGCGATAGCCTTGCCCACGTTAGCCTTGGTCATCTGAGCCCACTTGCGGGCACCCTCTGTATTCATCTTCATGCTTACAACAGGAGAACCCATCTGGTCGAACTCATCCTTAGCGTCTGTGATGACATCACCCTCCAATGGAGCACGACCTGTAGTAGTTGTCACCTTCAAAGCGTGAAGCTCATAGATGTTCTTCATCTTGATATTGTCAGCAGGCTGTGCACTCCAGAGCAAACGCAAGTCTGAAGGCAACAGGCGCTTAGCCACTGCAGAATAGATAATCTTGTTGATAGCAGCAGTATCGCGAACGCTGGCATAACCAACTGTACTCAAACCACCACCAAGCTGCAAGCGAGCCAACAGTGGGTGAGCCTTGATGGCAGCAGCATTCTGAGCATCCTCGCCTACCTTGCTGGCAGCATCGTCCTTCTTCTTGATAGAGAACTTAGTTTCTGCCTTCTTAGGCTCGGCCTTAGCTACTTTCTTCTTAGCGGCAGCAGAATCAGCTGCTACGGTATCGTTCTTCTCCTCACCGTTATCGCCATTGGCAATACGAGTATCGAGCTGCTGGAGATAAGGAGCGATTTCCTCTGAGTTATATGTCTCCCAGAACTCAAGGTTAGCACTACCCTGAAGCATCTTACGCATACGCTCTGGCTGGCTGATACCAGGCATTTCTACCATGATACGGCCCTGCTGACCTTCCAACTTCTGGATGTTAGGCTGAACAACACCGAACTTATCGATACGGGTGCGGACAACGTTGAAAGAGTTGTCGATAGCATCCTGTACAGAAGCGCGGATAGCCTTCTCTACCTCTGCATCGCTGCTCTGAGGAGAAACCTTGCCCTGCAACTGCTGGGTAGCAAATACCTCTGCGAGTTTATGACCAGGTGCGCTCTTGTGATAAGCGTTAATGAAAAGTGACACGAAGTCACCACCGTTAGCTTCTTCCTGAGCTCTGGCTTCCTTCATGGCATTGGTAAAACCAGCGTCGGTCTTGTGATCGGCAAGGTTTTCAATTACATCAGGTACAGAAATCTCAAGAATTACATTCATACCGCCCTTCAGGTCAAGTCCAAGACCAATCTGGGTCTCCAAGCAGTTCTGGTAAGAATAAACACCCAGGTACTTTACAGAATCCTTATAATCCTGCTGAGCAATAGGGTCTTTGATCTTTGCAGCCTCGCTGTCATAGTAACGTGTGGCAAACGAGAATGACAAATAGAAGATACTTGCGAGAGTCAGTAAGACGGCTACACAAATTACAATTCCTTTGTTTTGCATTTCTATTTTATTGTTATTAATTTATTTATTTTCAGCTTTATAATTCATCATTACATATATAATGACGTGCAAAAATACGCATTTTTTTTCTTATATAAGAATAATTTGCCTTATTTTTGCCTTTTGGGGCGCATTTTTAGCTTACAGATGATAGGATAATGGTCTGAAACCGCTATTTTATCATCTACTTTGCACTCATAAGGCTCCCAATCCTCAGAACACATGATATTGTCTATTCGTACGAAAAATCCACCACGATGATAGCTGATTCCCGGCCCGTTGCCGCTTTCTACATAGCAATCTACCAGATTCTTAGCTATCGTGCGATGCACGTAAGAGATCGGTCCGTCATTGAAGTCACCGCAAAGGATTGTACTCATCCCCCGATGCTCCCTGATGTATCTCGCCACCGCTTCGGCTTGGGGCGCACGTTTCTTCGTTGCCTCTGCCAACTTCACCACCAGAAGCTTGGAGGTCTGCTCGGCAGTATCTACCTGCAGTTTTCCTACTACCAGTTTCTTGAACTGCTGACGGTCTTCCTTGCTCAAACCCGTTGTCTCCAGATGATTATTGATAAGCAGAACTGGCTTATCGTTGATTTTCAAACGGTAGGCCACACTCATATTCCCCTGTGATTCATAGGGAATCAGTTCCTTGGAAAGGATAGGATATTTACTCAGCAGCATCAAGGCGTTTCCGCCATGGGGATGAACCGTAACGTCCTGATAAGCATAAATCGGCTTCAGCATACTGTCTATCTGCTCTGCATTCCTGCCGGTAGGCTGCGCTTCCTGCAGGCAGACGATATCGGCATTCTGTTCCAACAGATAAGACAGGCAGATATTCACTCCATCCTCATCTTCCGTCTGACTTCCGAATCCCCAGGTATTGTACGACAGAACCTTGATGCTTCCCTTCGGAGCATCTCCCTTCATATTGACCGGCATATACTGTCGGACAGGTACGAAGCTGACCAGAAAGCCCAACAAAGGAATGAGAACATACCTGGCACGGAAGACGACCCAGAATATCAGAAAGCCAAGATTGAGGAAAAGAAAGACCGGAAAGAGCAGTCCTGCATTGCAGAATGCGGGAAAACGTTCCGGATTCAGCAGATCAGAATATCCCACCAATAACATAAAGGCGACAGTAGCCACATTGGCTCCTGCCACCATCTTGACCGTAAAATCCCTTAATCCATTCAACATGACGCTATCTGTTACTCTGATCAAAAAGAGTCTGTTTCTCTTCTCGGGTCAGACTGTCATAACCACTCTTGCGTATCTTATCCAAGATCCGGTCAATCTCCTTCTGTGCAGCCTTCTTGCGCTCTTCGGCTTCATCTGTACGCTGGAAATCTGTGGTATAGGTATCATTACGGGTATAATTATCGTTGCGGGTATAGTTCTCATTGCGGGTATAATCGAAACGTTGCTTAGACCGCCTGTTTCTACCCCCAAACATATTACGCAACTTATCGAAAGAATCGGCAGCAGAAGAGTTATGATAGCCGCCCCCCATCTGCTTACGCCAGTAACGGATCATGAAGAAACCGAATACCATACCACCGAGATGGGCAATATGTGCCACACCATCGCCACGGGTTGCCAAGGCAGAGAAGAGCTCGATGGCTGCATATCCAATCACGAAATACTTCGCCTTGATAGGTACAGGCAACGGGAAGATGAATATTCGCTCATTAGGATAAATCATTCCGAATGCAAGCAGGATGGCATAGATGGCACCCGATGCACCTACGGTTGTCCACATGTTGAGATAATCGCCCATAGCCATACGGGCGCCCTCACCACTTACTACAAACTCATAGGCAGACATATCCTTGACGATATAGGTAACATACTGAGCTGCTTCCTGAAAGAGGCCGGCACCTACGCCGCAGGCTATGTAATAAAAAAGGAACTTCTTCGGTCCCCAGACTCTCTCTACGACACATCCGAACATCCAAAGGGCGAACATATTGAAGAGAATATGCTCGAAACCACCATGCATGAACATATACGTAAACAACTGATAAATATGAAAATCGGAAGCCATGAAGAAATGAAGTCCCAAGATATCATTGAGAACATAACTATCCGTTCCGTTCTTTCCCATGACCAGACATGCCAGAAAGGCCACCACATTCACTATCAGCAGATTCTTTGTAACTATTGGAATATTGCGCATAACTATTTTTGCCTTAACTATTAATTATCTTATTAAAATTTGAAATTTGGTGGCAAAATTACTAAAAATATCCGTGAAATCACCAAAAAACGAGTAGATTACTATAAAATTTCACTATTTTCATCACTTTTCTGCTTTTTTTATTTGAACTTTCAAAGGAAAAGACTATATTTGTAAGCAAAATCGATAATAGATAGAAATTACTAATCATTTAATAACGTATAATTATGAACAAGACAGAATTGATCGACAAGATTGCAGCAGGTGCAGAGATCACAAAGGAACAGGCTAAGGCTGCTCTCAATGCTACAACAAACGCTTTGAAGGAGGCTCTCATCGCAGGTGACAAAATCCAGTTGGTAGGCTTCGGTACCTTCAGCGTAAACGAGCGTCCTGCTCGCGAGGGTATCAACCCAGCAACCAAGGAGAAGATCCAGATTGCAGCTAAGAAGGTGGCTAAGTTTAAGGCTGGTGCTGAGCTCGCTGATGCACTCAACAAATAATTGTTAAGATTATTTTCAACGTAAAAGGGCATTCCTTCCGGAATGCCCTTTTATTGTATGATATTATTTGATATTATTTTGGCTGCTTGCCAATGTAAGCCAGGATACCACCATCTACATAGAGGATGTGACCGTTTACAGCATTAGAAGCTTCAGAAGCCAGGAACACAGCAGGACCTTCCAGCTCCTCTGGCTCCAACCAGCGACCTGCTGGAGTCTTTGCACAGATAAAGCTATCGAATGGATGACGGCTACCATCTGCCTGACGCTCACGAAGAGGTGCAGTCTGTGGAGTTGCGATATAACCAGGGCCCAGACCATTGCACTGGATGTTGTACTCACCATACTCTGAGCAGATGTTACGTGTCAACATCTTCAAGCCGCCCTTGGCTGCTGCGTATGCAGAAACAGTCTCACGACCCAACTCGCTCATCATAGAGCAGATGTTAATAATCTTACCGTGGCCCTTCTTGATCATACCTGGGATAACAGCCTTAGATACGATGAATGGTGCAGTGAGGTCGATGTCGATTACCTGCTTGAAATCATCTACAGACATCTCTGTCATAGGAATACGCTTGATGATACCAGCATTGTTAACCAGGATGTCGATCACGCCGAGTTCCTTCTCGATGTCAGCAACCATATTCTTCACCTGCTCCTCATCTGTTACATCACAGATATAACCCTTGGCATCAATACCCTTAGCCTTATAATCAGCAAGAGCCTGATCCATGTGATGCTGGCTGCGGCAGTTGAAAGCAATTTTAGCACCCGCCTTGGCATAAGCCTCAGCAATAGCGAAACCGATACCATAAGCGGCACCAGTTACGAGGGCAACCTTACCCTCCAATGAGAATAGTTTGTTAAAGTCCATACTTCTATATTTTCTGTTGTTTGATTTGTTACGATGGCAAAGATACAAAATATTTTTGAATCTAGCTCTTAATCAATACGAAAGATGCGACCTTTTTACTTATTTTCTCATTTTATTGCCTTCTTTTCATTAGTTAGTCCCTTTTTGCGATGCTTTTTACAAAGCTTCATTCAACGCTTATCGTATCTGGACACCCAATGTTTCTTCTATTACCTGGATGACCTGCGGAATGGAATCCGCATCAAAATCGCCAGTCAAGCGTTTGCTCTCATCAGAGGCGGTATATCTTGTGCCTGATAATTTAGAAAGTTCCTCCAAAACTTCGGATAATGGAGTATTGTCGAAATGCAAACGATGCGTAGCCCATGCCACATCATTGATATCATAATCTGCCAACAACTCAGGCTGGACAGCCCCTTTCAACAGACGTGCCCGCTTGCCTTTAATCAGGAAGACACCTTCAGCAGAATGGCGAGCCGTGAAAAGCACCTTTCCACTGGTTACCATTACTTCGGGAACATCCGTTCTTTCATCTACCATAAACTGGGTACCGAGCACTCTTACGTGTCCATGCTCTCCCACCACATCGAAAGGATGCTGGTCATCATGCTTCACCTGATAATAGATGCAGCCCTTCATCTCCACCTTTCTACAATCATCTTCCTGATAGGAAAGAGAAGAATGAGGCATCAGTGACACCTTCGTTCCATCAGGAAGATGATACGCCACGACTTCTGATTCGGCAGAAAGCGTCACCGTCTTTGGCTGCAAAAGCGTATAGGCTCCTATGGTGAAAAGCACCAGAATAGATGCAGCCACAGCTATCCAGCGGATGCGACGCATTCGCAAAGATACAGTTGCTGCATGCGAAACCTCGTCATCAGCAATGCCAACCCGAGCCTTCACTTTCTGCAAGGCCTTCCTGGTATCCAGTTTGCCCGGCTGAAAATACTTCAGCACAAAATCCTGTTCGTTCTTGTTGACCTTCATCATAGAATCCCTTTCTTCCTTTAAAATTGTCCTGTAATGATACTATAACCCGTATTCTTCATTTTATATCCATCATTCTTTATTTAGTATATATTCCTCCATTATCTTCGGAATTAGAAGAGCTGAAGAACTTCGAAACAGAACTTATATTGTAGCCAGCCACCACTCCGAAGCCTCCTTTTACATTCGAATAGGTAGGGGTAACCTGCATCAAGCCCACATCCGCCCAACTGTTGCTCTGCGCATCGTTAATACTCTTGAGAAACCGGTAATATTCGGGAGTTACCTTATATAAATCCACTATATAAGAAAAACTATAAAATGACTGATGATATGAATAGGAGTATGTATCCAGATGAAGTGTATAGGTCTTGCCATTTATCGTACGGTCATTGAAGATGTAGGCATTACCAAAATACTCATAATCATCCATACCGAAATCATCATCCACCTTCGACTTCTTGTTCAACAAGGGTTCATTGTTCGTCTGCAGTTCCAGATCACGGTTCATTTCTCGTGTCTGCAGTCTGAGCTTCACCGAATAATAATCTTCCGAAGAAGGATTATCATGGAAAATGGCTTCTACCCTATCAATGGTTATCGAGTTATAGCCATCCGATGATTTCATTTCCAGTTTAACATCGCCCAACTCCACTTCTACCTTCTCCGGAATATTAGTAGAAGCTGAAACAGATGAGAAATCCGGTGCAGAAACCTGAAGACTGATTTGATCTCCAGCTTTCTGCTTGCCTACTACATAATACTGTCCTACCAGTTGTGAAAGCACAAAGGGGTTCGTGCTTCGGGTAAATAGTTGAGCCTCTTCCTCGTTTGTGATGCGTTTCACCGTTTGCTCTACCCCATTCACCTTATATATAATATGTGCATCTACCTTTTCGCGGGATAAGGTATCAACATTCCCCTTCACGGATGCTACAGGCAGACTCTTAGCCACACTGACGAGCGTAGTATCACCTTCGGTAGGAAAGCAATACACCACCAGTCGGGAATGATCCTGCAGTTTTTGAATATCAAAATCATCTTTACAGGAAACCAGCGCCAAACACAAAAGCATGAGGCTAAATGCCCTATATATCATTGTCTTCATTTTTATCTCTTTTTATCTTAACATAAAATTCTACATCTACTATTCACCTTGCTATTCCTTAGAACTTGATGGTATAGCTGAACGAAGGAATGATTGGGACAAATCCCCTGTTCTTTGCCGTAAACTGCTTTGTTTCCTCATCGTAATCCACCTTGACATACATCGAGTTCAAGTGACAATATGCATTGTAGATGCTCAAGTTCCAGATGCGCTCATGGCCGTGCTTGGTAACATGGTGGAAATCAAAGCCTAAGTCCAGACGATGATAAGCCGGCAAGGTCAGGTTGTTGGGGATGGCATAGACAAAAGATGCCGAATCCCACCAACCGCCAGGATATTGATTGCCACCATCCGGCAAACCAGGCAGTGCCGCTATCTGAGTAGGAACGGTGGCATGATTGCCGGAATGATAACTCCACACCGCATAGCAGCTCACCTTTCTGTTGAAATCATATCTCAAGGAAAGATTCAGCTTATGGCGGTTGTCATACTTGTCGTAATACCAGTCCTGATAGAACTCATCATACTTTCGCTTGTTCCAGGAAAGCGTATAGGAACCGCTCAAGGTAAGATGATTGGTACGATAAGTAGCATCTGCCTCCAAACCATAGAACAATCCCTTGCCATCCATCACCTGACTATCCCAATTCTCTGCCGGAGGTTCGATTCCCAGCCAACTGCTGTATTGCAGAAGATGCTTTGAGAGCTTGTAATAGCCTTCGAGCGATAAGATCCAGTGGCGATTCGGCTGCGCATAGATGCCTGCCGCTATCTGATAAGAACGCATCGGTTTCAAATCCTTGGTGGTTGGCACCCAATAATCAGTAGGCAAATCCAGATAACTGTTGGATATCTTATGCACATACTGAGTCATCTGTGTGAAAGAAGCTTTCAGCGATACCGCATGGCTCCACTGGTATTTCAGAGCGAAGCGAGGGTCGATATTGAAGAAGTTCTTATCGCTGATATGAAACAATCCCAGATGGAAGCCAGCATCAAGGCTCCATTTATCACTGAGATAGATTTCATCCTCCGCATACGCCGACCATTCATGAGACACATGCCTATTGGTACTATTCACACGGATGGTATCCATCTCTGCATCACTTCCACTACCCACATAGTCAAGCTGCATCACCGTCTGCGGACGGAAGAGATGCATCGTATAGTCATGACCGAAGCGGATATGATGACGGGGATTCGGACGGTAATCAAAAGCCGTGCGATATCCGGCATCATAGATAGTAGAAGTATAGCCATGCTCCAAATGACTCCACACCCTTTCTTCCTGGGTTTTCGGATATATGTCCCTGTCATCATCCAGGGAATAAAGCTTGGAACGGTTATGGGAATATACAGCTGTGAAATTAGCAAAGAGCTTCGGTGAGAACAGATAATTCCAGTTCAAAGCCACATTGAAGTTTCCCCAGTTGAGCTGCGTCTTCGTTAATTCCTTATTATATGAATCACCTTCATGATACCAATCCCCCTTGCTATCATCCAGATCATCCTTCACGTCCCAACTGTCTTTTCCGTGATAGAGACTCAAGTCTATCTTCGAACGGTCGTTGAAACGATGGGTTACCTTGGCATTCAGGTCCATGAAGTAATAACCTATCGAAAGTTTCTCGTCTGGATCAGAGAATGCCTTGGTCAAGGGACGGGACAGCAGATCCATCCAGGAACGGCGCATACCTATATTATAAGAGGTTTTGCCTTTCTGGATAGGTCCCTCAAACTGCACACTGGCATCAAGCAGTCCGATGCGATAGGCGCCATGAAAGTGATTCATGTTTCCATCGGCAGTACGCACATCCACCACCGACGACAGTCTTCCACCATATCGTGCAGGAAAGCCACTCTTGTAGAAATCCACGTTCTTCACCACGTCGGCATTGAAACTGGAGAAAAGCCCCAGCGCATGATTCGTATTATAAAGCGGAGTACCATCAATCAGGAAAAGATTCTCATCACCATTACCGCCATGCACATAGAGTCCGCTTGCCAACTCCTGTCCTTCTGCCACTCCACTCACGCGCTGCAGGGTTTTCACCACATCCGGCGAAGACATCAGGGCGAACTCGGTCTTAATATCCTTGTTCGAAAAGGAGCGCTTGCCGGTTTGCGTGGTAAGAAGCGGAGAGTTCAAGTCGCCATCTACCACCACCTCAGGCAGTTTACCATCAACACGGAGCGCCATATTATGATGCATATCTTTCGAAAGATTCAATTTTTCCACCTTATCGGCATAGCCCACATACGAAAAGCGAAGCTGGTGCTCGCCTTCGGGCAGGGTAAGCGAAAAGAAACCATACTCATTGGTCGTTGTACCGATGCCATCCGTCAGATCATAGATGGTGGCATTAATCAGCGATTCGCCACTCTCGTCACGGACGTATCCGCTGAGAGTGTGGCGACGCTGAACCTGCTGAACTTTGTGATCTATATTCGTGTAAGATGTTGATATTTGTTGTACGGGTTTTCGCTTCAATATCACATAGTTCGCATTGATAGTATATAGAATATGAGTTTTCCCGAAAAGCGCCTTCAGTGCCTTCTTCACCGAAAGATGCTGGATATCTGGTCCATGATACTTGATATTCAATTCCCCATCAAGCGATGAATCATAGACGAAGTTGATTTTCCTGGTGCGATGCAGCCAATCCATCTGCTGACGGATGGTGGTAGAAGTCTGAGCCTCCACCATCATCATCGGCGTGCCTGCTATTATCGGCGTACCTGCCAACGTTGGCGTTGGCAAGGCTAGAATTGAGAGTGCAAAAATAATCTCTTTACCTTTCATAACTGTACTTTTATTCATTATTTTACTGCTATAACGCAAGAATTACAGAATACCCCCATGGATGAAAGGTAAAATATAGAAAAAATCTGCAAGAAAATCATCTTTCTTGCCGCGTAAGGTCTTTAAAGCCTTGGAAATCTGATGCTCCACCGTCTTTTCCGACAGGTTCAGTTCTTCGGCAATCTCCCGATAAGTCATGCCATCACGCTTGCTCATCAGGAAGATTTCCCTGCATCGTTCGGGCAATTGCTCGATAGCCGTCCACAGTTCCGCCTCCCGGAAAGAACTTTCCTGCGCCTGATTATCAGAGATTGCGCCGCTCAAGTCAGAAGGAGAAATCTCCGTATCTATCGGAGACTGACGGCGCAACCGGTCGATGCAGGCATTGCGCACAGAAGTATATAAGAAAGCCTTGATATTATCAGGCATTATACTTCTGCTGATCAATTTTACAAAACAATCCTGCACTACATCTTCAGCCTCATCGATATCATGTAGATAATGAGTGGCATAAAGACACAGCGGACGATAATATTGCAGAAAAACCGAATCAATCTCCTTCATAAATCCGAACTTTATTAAAACAAAATAACCCTCCAAATCCGCAAAGACTTGAAGGGTTATTTCATAATCTGTTGTCCCAGGCGGATTCGAACCACCACTGACAGAACCAAAAACTGTAGTGCTACCATTACACCATAGGACAAGCAAATCGGATGCAAAGGTAGTGGATTTTTTCTCCACTACCAAATATTTTCAATACTTTTAACGATTACTTCACGGTAATCAAGAAGTAGTTCTTCTTACCTTTCTGAACCAAAAGATACTTGCCGTCAATCAGGTCATCAGCAGTTACAACCTGGTCGAAAGCAGCGAGTTTCTCCTTGTTGAGAGAAACGCCACCACCCTTAACGAGCTTGCGCATCTCGCTCTTGCTTGGGAAGATCTGCATACCCTCCTGATTGAAGAGATCTACAGCAGTTCCACCGAGCAGGTTCTTGTCGAGGTCGTAGTGAGGAACATTGGCGAATACATCGTTCAATGTAGCCTCATCGAGCTGTGCTAGATTCTCCTTGGTTGCCTTACCGAAGAGGATGTTGCTGGCTGCGATAGCCATATCCAAGTCCTCCTGAGAGTGAACCATTACGGTAACCTCCTCAGCCAGACGCTTCTGGAGTACACGGCGACCTGGATCCTGCTTGTGCTCCTCTACGAGGGCATCGATAGTCTCCTTATCGAGGTCGGTGAAAATCTTGATATACTTCTCAGCATCATCATCGCTTACGTTCAACCAGAACTGGTAGAAAGCGTAAGGAGTAGTGCGGTTGCGATCCAACCAGATATTACCGCTTTCTGTCTTACCGAACTTCTTGCCGTCTGCCTTGGTAATCAAAGGACAAGTGAGGCAGAAGCACTCTGCGTCGTTACCCAATGTACGGTGAATCAACTCAGTACCGGTAGTCATGTTACCCCACTGGTCGTTACCACCCAACTGGAGGCGAACACCATACTTCTCATACTGATAGAGGAAGTCGTAGCCCTGGAGCAACTGATAGGTGAACTCTGTGAAAGACAAACCGTCACGAGCCTCACCGTTCAAGCGCTTCTGCACGCTATCCTTCGCCATCATATAGTTAACTGTGATGTGCTTACCTACCACGCGAGCAAAGTCGAGGAAGGTGAAGTCCTTCATCCAGTCGTAGTTGTTAACCAACTCAGCCTTGTTAGGCTCATTGCCATCGAAGTCGAGGAACTTAGATACCTGCTTCTTGATAGCTTCCTGGTTATGATAGAGAGTCTCAGAGTCGAGCAGATTACGCTCCTGGCTCTTGCCAGAAGGGTCGCCAATCATACCTGTAGCACCTCCCACGAGGAGATAAGGCTTATGGCCACAACGCTGCAAGTGGCGCAACATCATGATACCACAAAGGTGACCGATGTGCAGAGAGTCTGCAGTAGGGTCAGTTCCGAGATAGGCAGACACCATGTGGGTGTTAAGGTATTCCTCAGTACCTGGCATAATCTGTGCCAGCATACCACGCCATTTCAATTCTTCAACAAAATTTTTTGCCATCGAATGTGATTTCTTTATATATTATATAATATGTATAAGGGGCCCAGCGAAACAGCCGGAAACTTACGGAACGGGATCATAGCCCGAACCACCCCAAGGGTTGCATCTCAAGATACGCCATATTGCCAAAGCCAGCCCCTTGAAAGGTCCATGCTTCCGTATGGCTTGCCTGGCATATTCAGAGCAGGTTGGCTGAAAGCGGCATGACGGCGGTGTATAGGGAGTGATGCACTTCTGATAGAACAGGATAGGAAGCAACAACAGCCAGGTCAATGCTTTTACGAATCCATGCCAGACGATAAGCAGATACTTCATAGTTTCTCCACCAATCGTTGCAGGTTCTTGTTCATCCTGGCATTCAGCTCAGCCGAATCGTGCAGTTTGCCATCCTGCCAGATGACGGCAAGCAGCAGCTGCTTGTCGGGCATCTGTGCCATACGCTCCAGCAGCTCATACTTCTGGGTGCGGTAAGCCTCACGGATCTGTCTTTTCACCCGATTGCGCTTCACGGCTCTCTTGAAGAATCGTTTCGACACGCTTACCATCAGTTCTACAGAAGCACTCTGCTCATCAGTCTTGTCAACAACAAGATACACCATCTTCAAGGGCCAAGCCGTCATAGCATGGGCTTTACCGCTAAAGAGCTGGTCTATGAGCGTCTGCTTGCATAGGTGCTCTCTCTTTCCGAAAGTGTTATCTGTTTCTGTCAACATCATATAGTTTCTTATTTATTGTTTCGCTTCAGATAATCCTTCAGCGCTCCAGTCATGGATGGGAACTCCTTGGTAGGAGCCTCCAGGTCGATGCGAAGACCTTCGTCAGTTACAGTCTTCATGGTTGCCGGACCGAAAGCACCGAGAGCAATCTTGCCCTGCTCAAACTTAGGGAAGTTCTTCTTCAAGGCTTTTACTCCTGTAGGACTGAAGAAAATCATCATATCATAGTCGAATGCCTTGATTTCTTCCTCTGTGAAGTCATTGCTCACCGTGCGATACATCACGCACTCTGTATGATTCAGCTTCTTCTCGTCGAGAAGGTTCTTCACATCATCATTGTGTACACTGCTCAGTGGAACGAGATATTTCTCTCCCTTATGACGACTCATCTGTGCCATCAATCCGTCGATTTTACCAGTATCACCGAAGAAGACCTTGCGCTTACGATACTGTACATACTTCTGGATATAGAGTGCGATAGTCTCAATAACACAGAAATACTTCATATCCTCAGGAATAGTAATACGCATCTCCTTGGCTAATTTGAAGTAATTGTCCACTGCATGGCGAGATGTAAAAACGACTGCAGTATAGTCTAACAGATTAATCTTCTGCTGACGGAATTCTTTCGCTGTAAGTCCCTCAACCTTAAAGAATGGGCGGAACACACATTCTACGCCGTACTCCTTCTCGATATCATAGTAAGGAGATTTCTCACTTGCCGGTTTTGGCTGAGAAACTAAAATTTTTTTAATCATCTTGTCTTAAAAGTTTATTTTCAAATAATGACTAATTAATACGAGTCCACCCCAAAGGGCAGACAGAGGTACTACTTCAAGGGCACAAAAGTACAAAATTATCTGCAAAAACAAGCCATTTCTTTTAAAAAAGATAAGATAACTCTTATAAAATGACAGTATTTTCACCAATACGAGTACTATTATGGTATATATCACTGCTACCTGGAGCGATAAGTCGAAGTAAGACAGGAGCATAACTACCGGAAACAGCAGTACTCCCTCGCAGGATAACAGGAAAAGATACGCCTTGAGCCATTGTTCATTTTTTTTCTTGTCGAAGAATACCAGACCAGCTATGGTATAGAGCAAAGCCTTGATCAGACAATAGCTCATCACATATCCGGCATAGATACAGATTACCCAATTCTGCTCGATGGTAAACGTATCGCTGATGGATGCCTTCGAGTAGAAGAAGTATCCGAGTGCCACCAGCAGGCAGGTCTGCAATACAAAGAAGAACTGGAAGCGAACCTCCGAACTCGTCTCCGTAATCACCGTAGTTCCCTCTCGCTGAACGCGGAAGAATGCCTTTGCCTGGCGGAAAACGAAATGCTTCGACTTGGAGAATGCAATACATGCCAACACAAAGCACAAAAGCAGCAACGAGGTGATGAAGTTGTCGCCCGCCACCGTATAAGGCACCGGATCACCCGCCACACCCAGCCTTCCACCCCTTAGCTCTGGATGAAAAAGCGAGTCTTTCGAGAAGAACGACTCACGATAGTATTGTGGCAAGCTCACATCTCTGAAACTCTTGCCAGCCTTATGTCCAGGCAGATGCAGGGTATCAGGCATCCCGCTCCAGTGAGTAATCTCACAGGGTTTGATGTGCGCCCTGATCATGGAATCCTGTTGGGCAGGGGTCGCATTCTTAGGCAGCCAACTCAGCACCTGCTTAGGTGTGAGTTGGCTGCTATGTTTTTGCTGGACAGATTGCTGCTGCAATTCAGCATCAATCTCCAGACCTGTATGTATCGAATCTGCTTGCTGCACCATTCTTGTTTATCGATTTCCTAAGAAACCGCTCTCTTATTGTTATTCGTTCCTTAAAGACCGAAAGCCTTCTTGATTTCATCTACCTTGTCGAGCTTCTCCCATGTGAAGAGCTCTACCTTCATGGTCTTTGCTTCGTGATAACGGCTGGTGAAGGTCTTCTCCACTACCTCGTTCTTACGACCCATGTGTCCGTATGCGGCAGTTTCAAAGAACATTGGCTGGCGCAACTTCAACTGGCGCTCGATAGCCTTTGGACGGAGATCAAACATCTCGGCAATCTTCTTGGCAATCTCGCCGTCGGTCATATTCACATGACTTCTGCCGTAGGTATTGACGTAGATGCTTACAGGCTCAGCCACACCGATAGCGTAACTTACCTGAACCAACATCTCGTCTGCCACGCCGGCAGCTACCATGTTCTTGGCAATGTGACGGGCTGCATAAGCTGCAGAACGGTCCACCTTACTAGAATCCTTACCAGAGAAAGCACCACCACCGTGAGCACCCTTGCCACCGTATGTATCTACGATGATTTTACGGCCGGTAAGACCTGTATCTCCATGAGGACCACCAATCACGAACTTACCTGTAGGGTTTACGAAATACTTGATGTCGTCGTTGAAGAGAGCCAATACCTTGTCGCTCAAGTGAGTCTTTACTCTTGGAATCAGGATATTGATCACATCCTCACGAATCTTAGCCAACATGGCATCATCATCGTCCTCTCCATTCGACTTTTTGATGAAGTCATCGTGCTGGGTAGAAACCACGATGGTATCGATGCGCTGTGGGATATTGTCGTCAGAGTACTCGATGGTAACCTGGCTCTTAGAGTCCGGACGGAGATAAGTCATCACCTTACCCTCCTTGCGGATATCAGCAAGCACACGCATGATGAGCTGTGCCAGGTCGAGTGATACAGGCATGTAGTTAGCGGTTTCGTTTGTTGCGTAACCGAACATCATACCCTGGTCGCCAGCGCCCTGATTCTCATCCTCCTCACGGCTTACACCGCGGTTGATGTCATCACTCTGCTCGTGGATGGCAGTGAGCACACCACAAGAGTCGCCGTCAAACTGATACTCGCTCTTGGTATAACCGATCTTCTTGATGGTCTTGCGGGCGATAGTCTGCAAGTCAACATATACATTAGAGCGAACCTCGCCCATGATTACTACCTGACCCGTAGTACAGAAGCTCTCGATAGCGCAGTGAGCATGGTCATCGTATGCCAGGAACTGATCGAGCAAAGCATCTGAAATCTGGTCAGCCACCTTATCTGGATGTCCTTCAGAAACTGATTCTGATGAAAACAAATATGCCATATTTTTCCTTTATTTTCTGTTATTAATTGATGTTCTTTATTTTGCGGCTGCAAAGTTACACATTTTTTTTCAGATTCTGCCATATTCAGCCGAAAAATAGAGCAAATACAGCCGAATAACCCTCCTTTTGTAGCTGAATCATAACCATTTACTCTTCCCTATGCTTGATATTGCGTGGATGATGGTATAAGATGGCATCCCTGAGGTCGGAAGTTTCAATGTGCGTATAGATTTCCGTGGTTCCGATGTCCTCGTGTCCCAGCAGTGCCTGAATCACTCTCAGGTCGGCTCCACCCTTGAGCAGAGCGGTGGCAAAACTGTGCCGTAGCGTATGGGGCGAAATGGTTTTCTTGATACCCGCATCCTGTGCCGCATTCTTGATCATGATGAGAATCATCACACGGGTAAGATGGGCACCCCGGCGGTTCAGAAAGACATAATCTTCCTCTCCGGGCTTGATTTTCATAAGATTACGGTCTAAATACCACAGGTGGATTTCCTTCAAAGCCCTGTCAGAGATAGGCACCAGTCTTTCCTTTCTTCCCTTTCCCAGAACTCTGATAAACTTATCCTCCTCAAAGATCTGACTGATTTTGAGATTCACCAGTTCCGTAACACGCAGTCCGCAGGAGAAAAGGGTTTCGATGATCGCCTTGTTGCGCTGCCCTTCCCATTTCGAGAGATCGATGGCAGCTTCCAGCATATCCACCTCCTCTACAGAGAGATATTCCGGCAAATGTTCGCCTATCTGCGGAGAAGGCAACAGTTCGGTAGGATCATCCTTGATATAGCCATCCGTCACCAGATAACGGTAGAAGGAGCGCACACCACAGAGGATGCGTGCCTGCGAGCGGGCAACGATGCCTTTGTCGTGAAGACTTGCCGAGAAGTTCTCCAGGTTTTCCAGCTTCATATCCACCAGTGCCACATCGTTCTGGCGGGCATATTCTATGAGATATTCCAGGTCGTGGCGATATGCCTCAAGCGTATTATACGTATAGTTTCGCTCCAGCTTGAGGTACCTCATATAATTCCTGATGATGTCATTTGCCATTTTCTTATCTAAATTCTTGTCAGTTTCCAATTTTATTATTACCTTTGCATCAGGGTTAGCTATGAGATAGATAACCTATGCATCTGCAAAGATACAAAAAATTAATGATACAGACTTAAAAAATCATGTGATTATGAAGATACAGATTATCAATGGTCCTAATTTGAACCTCCTGGGCGTTCGCGAGCCAGGCATTTATGGCAGCAACTCTTTCGAGAGCTATCTGCCTAAGTTGAAGGCTAAATACCCTGATGTAGAGATAGAATACTATCAGAGCAACATCGAGGGCGAGCTTATCAACAAGTTGCAGGAAGTAGGCTTCACCTACGATGGCGTAGTGCTCAATGCGGGTGCCTACACCCACACCAGCATTGCCTTGCAGGATTGCATCCGCAGCATGAAATGCCCTTGCGTAGAGGTGCATATCTCCAATGTGCACAAGCGCGAGGAATTCCGCCATCACTCTTACATCTCCTGCGCCTGCCTGGGAGTCATCTGTGGCTTCGGTCTGGCTTCCTACGACCTTGCCATCGCAGGAATCTTATCACAAAAGGAAAACGGGGAGTAAGATGACCGAAACAGAATTGATAGACAAATACATCTGCCAACATATTGAACCAGAGGGAGATTACCTCTACCGCCTCTACCGTGCCACCAATATCCATACCATTCACGGACGTATGGCGAGCGGACACATCCAGGGCAGATTACTCAAGATGCTGGTTCAGATGATTCGCCCCAAGAATATTCTTGAGGTGGGAACCTTCAGTGGCTACAGCGCCATCTGCCTTGCCCAAGGATTGCAGGAAGGCGGCAAGCTCTATACCTTCGAAATCAACGACGAGATGGAGGATTTCACCCGTCCCTGGATTGAAGGTTCGGATGTTGCCGACAAGATTGATTTCCGTATTGGCGATGCCAACGAAGAAGCACCCAAGCTGGGCGTGATGTTCGACCTGGCTTTCGTGGATGGCGACAAGCGCACTTATATCGAAACCTACGAGATGGTGATGAAGATTCTGAATCCTGGCGGATATATTCTGGCAGACAATACGCTGTGGGACGGGCACGTCATCGACCCAGCCTACGACCGTGACCATCAGACCAAGGGCATCCGTGCCTTCAACGACCTGATTGCCAACGACCCTAGGGTAGAAGTCGTCATCCTGCCGCTGCGCGATGGCTTGACACTCATCAGAAAGAAATAAAAAGAAATAAGCATAAAAAATCCTGCTTGCGTTGATCATACACAAGCAGGATTTTTTATGCTTATTTCTTTCTCTTAACTCAAAAGTCTTTTGCTCAATGCCCTTACCGGATACCACACGGCAAGCCAGCCTACGGCGATAACCGTAACAAAGATGATAGCTACATCAGAATAGTGAACACTTACCGGATAGGCATCTACGATGAAGGAACCCTCAGAGTCGCCCAGTCTTACGAAACCATACTGCTGCTGGAGCCAGCAGAGCAGCAAGCCCAGTCCGATACCTATCACGGCACCAATCACCGCAATCATTCTTCCCTCGAAGAGGAAGACACGGGTAATCTGCTTGTCATTGGCACCCAGATTGCGCAACGTCACCACATCATTCTTCTTGTCGATGATGAGCATCGAGAGCGAACCGATGATGTTGAAACATGCCACCACGAGGATAAAGGTCAGGAAGATGTAAGCCATCAGCTTCTCTATCGACATAATCTTGAAAGTATCCTCCTGCTGCTCAAATCTATCCAGCACCTTGTACTTGGTTCCGGCAATCTTCTGCATCTCAGCCTTGACTGCCTGCAGGTCACTACCCTCCTTCAGGCGGATTTCCAGATCAGAGAGCATACCCTGCTGCCCGAAGAGGTTGCGCGCAAAGGCAATGGAGGTGATGATATAGTTCTTGTCGTATTTCGACTGCTTGACGGCAAAGAGCACACCCGGAGAATTCAGCGAATCAACCACGAAGCCGGCATCCGGATTCATCATATCCAACTGTCCCTCCTTCTGCGGAGCATAAATCTTCATAAAACCATCCCATTTTGCCCCGATACCCAAGGTCTGCGCCAGGCGGATACCCACGGTACCATACTGCAGATTGGCTGCATGGAGCGAGAAACTGCCATCACCATAAAGGATGTCGTTGATATGCGACAACTCAGAGAAGTTGTCATCCACGCCCTTGATCCTCACCATAGCCTGACGGTCGTCATAGATAGCCAGCGCCTGGTCTTCCACGGTTTCAGTAGCCACATCTACCTGTGGCAGCATACGTATCTGCGTCAATATCGGGTCATCGGCAGGCGCCGTCTTTCCCTCCATCGGCACCACTTTCAACTGCGGGTCGAAGCTCGTAAAGAGCGTAGCCACCAGGTCGTGGAAACCATTAAATACGCTCAGCACGATGACGAGTGCCATCGTAGCCACAGCCACACCAATCACAGAGATGGAGCTTATCACGTTGATAACGTGTGTACTCTTCTTGGAAAAGAGATACCTGCGAGCAATAAAGAATGGAAAATTCATTTGTCTTTTACTTTTTTACTTCTTCAAGAGTTCATCAATGCGCTCCAGATAATCCAGGCTGTCGTCCAGGAAGAAACGGAGCTCAGGAATGATGCGCAACTGATTTCTCACCTTTCTGCCCAGGTCGAAGCGGATAGTCTTCTCGTTGGCATTGATATTCTTCAGAATCTCCTCACCCTTTTCAGATGGGAACACGCTGAGGTAAGCGGTGCAGATGCTAAGATCCGGACTCACTCTTACCTTAGTAACACTTACCATCACACCATGCATCATGCGGGTCTGTGACTGGAAGATAAGACTCAACTCCTTCTGGAGCAGTCTTGATATACGGTTTTGTCTTGTTTCTTGCATAATTCTTAATTTCTAATTCTTAATAATCACTTATTCAAGGTCCACGTGTGTAACGTCCACCTGCTCATGCAGGAATATCAACGCCGACTCCTTGAATTTCTCCTCACTTTCTGTAGTCAGATACTTGCAGCTACCACCCTTTGTCACCATCTGTTCCATCTTCGGATGTCGCTGCAGATAATCCTGCAGACTGTTTGCCACATATTGTCCCTGTGGCACCACTCTCACGCCGTCGGGAAGATTCTTCACAATGCTGCTCATGAGCAGTGGATAATGGGTGCAACCCAGGATGATGGTATCGATGTCCTCATCCATACGCATCAACTGGTCGATGCGCTTCTTGACGAAATAATCAGCACCAGGACTATCTGCCTCGTTAGCCTCTACGATGGCAGCCCAGAGCGGACAAGCCACTCCGCTTACCTGGATATCCGGCCAGAGCTTGCCAATCTCCATCTTGTAGCTTTCACTCTTGATGGTTCCCTCTGTGGCAAGGATACCTACATGGCGGCTCTTGGTCAGGGTACCAATCACCTCGGCAGTAGGACGGATGATACCGAGTACCCTTCTCTCAGGATCCAGTTCCGGGATGTCTCTCTGCTGGATAGAGCGCAGCGCCTTAGCCGAAGCCGTATTGCAACCCAGAATTACCAGATGGCAACCCATGGAAAAGAGCTTCAGCACAGCCTGGCGCGTAAACTTATACACCACCTCGAAGGAGCGCGAACCGTATGGCGCACGGGCATTGTCGCCCAGATACATATAGTCGTACTGCGGTAACATCTGGCGCAAGCCATGCAGGATGGTCAAGCCGCCATATCCGGAATCAAAGATTCCGATAGGTCCGGGATTGGATGGCAGAATCATTTCAGTTTCTCCTCCAGCACAGCTGTAATATCCTCACCCATCTCTTCACTCAGATAAGGTGTGGCGTTGTTGTCGGTATTGATGATGAAGGCAAATCCCTTCTCCTTGCCAATCTGCTTGGCAGCCTCGTTGATCTGTGCCTTGAGAGGAGCATACGCATCGGTCTCTGCCTGATTCAGGAGCTTGGCAGCCTCAGCCTTGAAGGCGATGTTCTTCTCCATCAACTCACGCAGTTCAGCCTGGCGCTTCTCCAGGATAGTCTTGGCATACGAGCGCTGACCGTCAAGGAATTCCTCATACTTGGTATTAAACTCAGTTTCCACGCGCTTGGTTTCCTCATCATACTTTGCGCGGAGTTCATCCATATTATGCTTGGCTATTGCATAACCAGGCATGGTATGAAAAACCTGCTCAAAGCTGAAGTAGCCAAATCGCAATGCTGGCTGTGCAACGATAGCTGCTGGTTGTTCCGCCGGAGTCTGGTTCTGCTGTGCAGAAGCCGAGAGGGCAACAAGAGCGAGCGCCAAAAATAGGAGATTCTTTTTCATAATGCGTGATACCTTATTATATATGATATGAATATACTAGATGATAAATAAGGGCAGGCACTTGTGCCTGCCCTTAGCCTTTTATAGAAATACTTACGTTTGATTACTTGATCTTAGCCTGTACTTCCTTGGTAACATCTACCACGTTGGCGCCAGTATAGATAGCTGTGCCTTCCTCCATGATGTATGTGTAGTTACCTGCCTTACCTACAGCCTCGATAGCTGTACGTACCTTAGCGATGATAGGCTGCATAAGCTCACTGCTCTTCTTCTGCAACTCCTGCTGACCATCCTGGTAAGCCTGCTGAATCTTCTGCTGAAGACCCTGCAATTCTGTTTCCTTCTGCTGCTTGGCAGTAGCATTCATGGTGCTTGCACCCTTTTGGAACTCGTCTGCCTTGCGCTGGAACTCATCCTGCATAGACTTGAGGTCGTTCTCCTTCTGCTTCTGGAGAGCTTCCAACTCGCCGTTGGCCTTAGCTACGTCTGGCAAAGACTGCATAATCTGCTGAGTATTTACCTTACCGAACTTCTGTGCCATCATTGTCATTGGTGCGCAAAGCATCAACATTAAAATAAGCTTTTTCATTTCTGTTTATTCTTTTTTAATTATTATTCTTAATGGGTTATGCCGAGGGCGGTGTTTTCCTGCCGCATCCTCTCTTATCGGCTGCAAATATACAATTATTTCTTGAAATAACCTAGATTATTTCCTGGAATAACACTTATTATTTGTTAGAATAGCCTAATTTCTGGAGTACCTCGTTGCTGATGTCTATTTTTGGCGAGCCAAAAATGATTCCATTGTTGCTGGCTCTGTCGAGAACAAGCGAGTAGCCGCGCAGGTTGGAAATCTCCTTCACGGCATTGTAAATCTCCTCCTGGATAGGTCCCATCAGTGCCTCGCGCTTCTTGTAAAGCTCTCCTTCGGCACCGAAGTATTTCTTCTTCAGGTCGCTGGCTTCCTTCTCCTTCTGCATAATGGAGTCCTGCTTGGCCTTCTTCTGCTCCTGTGAGAGGAATACCACCTCGTTCTGATAGTTCTTGTACATGGTGCTTGCTTCCAGATTGAGCGCCTCTACCTCGGCCTGCCACTTGCGGCTCACCTGGTTCAACTGCTCGTTGGCACGCTCATAAGCTGGGATATTGCGCAGGATGTACTCCATATCCACCAATGCATATTTCTGTGCATGTGCTGAGATGGCTGCTACAGCCATCATCAGCATCAATACTATTTTCTTCATTTCCTTTGAACTTTAAAATTTGAACTTTGAACTTTGAACTTTATGATATGTATCACATTGAACTTTGATGTTTTAATCTTATGAAAAACGTTCAAAAACGAGTAATCATAATGTTCAAATCTCAAAGTTCAATGTTCAAAGTTTTAGAATTCCTGACCCAAGATGAAGTGGAACTGGCTTCCACCCTTCTTGTAACTGCTACCGTTCCATACCTTGTCGAAACCGTAAGCCCAGTCAATACCCATCAGACCCACCATTGGCAGGAAGATACGTACACCGACACCGGCACTGCGCTTCATGCTGAATGGGTTGAAGTCCTTGGTATCATACCAGGCGTTACCTGCCTCTACGAAGGTCAAACCATAGATAGTGGTATTGCCCAGGAGAAATGGATAACGGAGCTCCAATGAGAAGCGGTCGTATGCATAAGCATAGTAACCGGTGGTACGGCCGTAAGATACGGAACCGTTCTCGTAACCACGGAGTCCGATGGTCTCCTCACCATAATAAGATGAATAACCGCTCATACCGTCACCACCCACATAGTAGGTCTCGAATGGACTCTTCTTGTACTTGTTGTAAGCACCGAGCAAACCGAGTTCTACACGGGTCATCAATACGAAGCACTTCTGACCCTCTGTAAGTGCGGTATAGGTCTTTGCCTTGAACTTCCACTTGTGATACTCAATCCAGCGGTATTTCTCCTGCTGCTCCGCAGAGTAGGTTGGAGACTGGGAGTTGTTGGCGAGGTTCTTGTAATCCTTGTTGTCGAACGCACTCCATGGTGGAGTAAGGTTCACACTTGCTTCGAACTCTGAACCACGACGTGGGAAGAGCTGGTTGTCGGTTGATGTACGGTTCAATGCGATGGTCAAGTTCAAGTTGTTCGCATTACCGTTGGTCATCAGCATATAGCTCCAGTTCTTCATCATGTAGCGCTGGTAAGCCAACTGAACAGACAAGGTGAAGTAATCATCCGGCCAACGGAGGCGCTTACCCCAACCGAGGCTCACACCCACCATCTGGATGTACTTGTCTGGATCGTAATAATTCTCGTAGTTATTATAGTAACCCGTACCATAGCCATACATGTAGCTCATGTAGTTGTTCATGTAGGCACTGTTGTAGTAGTTGCTTGATACGTCGGTACTCTTGCTGTAGTATGCACCTACGCTGAACTGGATAGGACGCTTGCCGCCAAACCAGTTGGTAGAGTAGCTTACGTTATAGCTCTGGTAGTAGGTACCGTTGGTCTGTGCACCGATGCTCAGCACCTCACCATCACCGATAGGCATGATACCACGATGCTCCTTGTTCTTGTTGAAGAGGTTTGCCATAGAGAAGTTGTTGAGCTTCAAGCCCACACGTCCGATGACACCGGTCTGACCCCAACCGAGCGAGAACTCAATCTGGTCGTTACTCTTCTGCTCCAGGTTCCAGTTTACATCCACAGTACCGTCCTCATAGTTAGGCTTTACATCCGGTGAAACCTTCTCTGCATCGAAGTGACCCATAGAAGCCAACTCACGAGCCGAACGCATCAGGGCATCCTTAGAGAAGAGGTCGCCTGGCTTGGTACGGAGCTCACGGCGTACTACGTTCTCATAGAGACGGGTATTTCCGTTGATACGTACGTGGCTCAGGTAAGCCTGAGGTCCCTCTGTCACGCGCATTTCCAGGTCGATGGAATCGCCGTCGATATTCACTTCGGCAGGATTGATGTTAGAGAACACGTAACCATTGTTGTAATAGAGGTTGCCCACAGCATCTTCATCTTCCTGCAATCGCTTGCCCAGGAGTTTCTGGTTATATACATCGCCCTTCTTCATACCGAGCACGGCATTCAGATAGTCGGTAGCATATACGGTGTTGCCCACCCAGTTGATATTGCGGATAAAGTAGCGCTTACCCTCATCTACCTTGACATATACGTTGACGTGCTTCTCGTCGAAGTTGCTTACGCTGTCTTTCAGGATCTGCGCATCACGATAACCATACTCGTAGTATTTGTCGATGAGTTTCTGCTTGTCTTCCTTCCATCTCTCAGGAGTAAACTTCTTCGATTTGAAGAAAGTGGCAAACTTGCCAGCCTCGTGGGTCTTGGCAAAGGCTCCCTTCGAGAAGAGTCCACCCTTGATCTTTCTATCCGAGAGTTTCTCGTTACCGTCGATGGTAATCTGGTGAACCTTGATTTTCTGTTTCTTATCTACGATCACGTCCAGGATTACCTGGCCCTTGTTAGCCACATCGTCGCGCTGGTTGATCTGGATTTCAGCATTCTTGAAACCCTTGTCATCGAAGTATTTCTTGGCAAGGATCTTGGCACGGTCGAGCATGTTAGGTGTTACCTGAGTACCCTTAACCATACCGAGTTTCTGCTCCATATCCTCACGCTCGCTCTTCTTCAATCCCACATAGTGGATGTCAGAGATACGAGGTCTTACTGCGAGATAGATGTGAAGATAAAGTTTTTCACCCACGATAGAGTCGGCAGCGATAGCGACTTTAGAGAAAAGTCCATGTTTCCAATAGCGCTTGACGGCATTGGTAATAGCGTCGCCTGGCACTTCAATCTCTTCTCCCACTGTCAGGCCCGAGATACCAGTGAGCACATAGTCTTCGTATCCTTCCACACCCGACACGTTGATACCTCCAAGGGTCAAGGTGCGAGGGGTTCCGGCATACGAGATATCTGGATGTACTATCTTATCCTGTGCCATAACCTGCACACTCGCCATGATGCCGAATAGCAGGATGAAAATCTTTCTTAGCTTGTTCATTTATACCTTATTATATATAGTATCTATTTTTCGTCCTTTTCCCCCTTTTACTTCTCTTCCTCTGCTTCTACCTGAGCCTCGGTCTTGCCGAAACGGCGCTGGCGCGACTGGTAGCTCTCGATAGCCTTGTGCAGGCACTCCTCGTTGAAGTCTGGCCAATAGGTATCGCAGAAATACAACTCAGAATAGGCAATCTGCCACAACAGGTAGTTGCTGATACGCAACTCACCACCTGTACGGATCAGGAGCTCTGGGTCTGGCATGAAGTTGGTCTCCAGGTGCTTCTCGAAGTTCTCCTCGGTAAGCATCTTCTCAACTTCCTCATAGCTGGCGCCATTCTCCATAGCCTCCTTCACGGTTTCCTTCATCGCCTTTATGATTTCCCAGCGCGAAGAGTAGCTCAGGGCTACCACCATGGTCATGGCATCGTTCTTGGCGGTATGGTCCATGGTCTCCTGCAACTTGTCCTGCACAGCCTGTGGCAGACGCTTCAAGTCGCCGATCACACGGAATCGCACATTGTTCTTCATGAAGATTTCATCCTCCAGAGAAGTCAGCACCAGTCCCATCAGGGCAGAAATCTCGTCGGCAGGACGATTCCAGTTTTCAGTAGAGAATGTATAGAGTGTAAGGTACTTCACACCGAGGCGAGTACATTCTGATGTAATGCAACGCACTGCGTCAACTCCAGCCTGGTGGCCGTAGCTGCGATCCTTACCTCTTTCTGTTGCCCAGCGTCCATTGCCATCCATGATGATGGCGATGTGCTCAGGTATTCTGTTCATATCCAAGTTGTTCATATCTTATTTTTTAATTAAGAGTTCTTATTCTTCCTTATTACACGTTTTACACTTTGCGCTGAAGCTGTAGGTGAACGAGACCTGCAGCATAGAGTAGCTGTCCTGGTTTTTCCAGAGTCCGCTGCTCTTGATGCCATAAGGGTCTTTCACCCCATCCAGTTCATCGTTCAGCGAGAAATGGATGCTCCAATCCACACCTACGTTCATCCGCTCGTTTATCTTGTATTTCGCCCCGATGCCCAAAGGCACGTTGGCGGTAAATACATTCTTCTGCTCTCCCTTCACATAGGTGGCTCCCAGACCTCCGAAGATGAATGGCACCAGCCTCCTGGCTCCTCTGTAGTCTCTGCCTGTGCCGTAAGGCCAGAAGTTGTATTCGAAGACGAGGCTCATATCCACCAGGGTATGGCTGAAGGAGTAGGCTTTCCCATCCAGGTCGGGATAATCGGTCTTCACCTTGTCGTTAGAGCCTTTCAGCTTGCCCAGCCCCAGGTTGAACCGCAGATCCTTGTAGGGATCGAAGTTGTATCTTCCCACGATGGCAGCCATCGGCTGCTGGTGGGCAAGGATATTGCCATTCAGGTCGCCTTCGTAGGCAACCAGTCCCACGCCTGCACCTATCTCCATACGATACTGGTAATCGTCCTGTGCCCTCATCACCTGCAACGGCAAGAGGAACAAGACCGCCAGCAACAAGCATTTACACAAGCTTCTCCTCATGTCTATACCTTACGCGATATGAATATGATTGATTCCCGCCGGTCTTATTCGAAGATGGTCGGGTCCTTGATCCAGGCATCCTTGTTGAATCGGCCCTTCCATACGCTGCCGTTTCTTACTACCCAGTAGAACTTGTCCTTGTCGCGGCAGAAGCCGAAGCGCTGGGTGGTAGCAGAGAATCCGGCAGGCATGGTTACGAGCGTATCTACACCCCATGTCAGTCCGTTGTTCTTGCTCTTATACCATTTGCCGTTGCTGCCGAGAGCAACGAAGCCAGAATCTGCACCGCAAACGAGCACCTGATCCATCATTGGCATCTTGCCACTCTGGAGAGAATCATATTCTATATAGTTCCATGCGCTCTCTGGAGCATTGGCAGAGTAATCAGCCACATGATTCCAGAGCGTAGCGATGGTATCGCCATAGCTTGCATCACGGGTACCGAGCAGGAGAACATTCTCTACATTCTTCACAGAAGCGATGGTAGAAACATTCATGCTCAGGTTCTGGGTTGGCAGGAGTGAGAAGTCAGCATCCAGCTTCTGGGCAGCCCAGGTTGCGCCATTGTCCTTAGACACGGCTATGCCTGTAGCGGTGAAGGCATAGAGATACTTGCTGCTGGCACCTACCAACTGCTTGAGCTGGCTGTCCTCGCCTACCTGATTCCAGGTTTCTGCATCGGCAGAAGCATACACCTTGCCATCCGAGAGGATGTAGAGCTGATCGCCCATCTTCACGGCATTCTGATAATCGGCAGCAGCGAAAGTCTGGTTGGCAGTTACCTCTGCCCAGTTGTTTCCGTCGCTTGCAACACTCTTGTATATCTTCATTCCCCCGAAGGTCTTGCCAAATACATAGATGTTACTTCCCAGGGCGAGCACCTTCAGGTCGCTGAGTGCAGCGAGATGCTCATTGAGCTGCGCCTTGGCTTGCCAGTTGAACTCATCGCCTTCCTGCTGATGCACGTTCACCTTTACTTTGTAAGTAACGTAGGCATTGAGCGAGTTGTTATATACACGAACCTGTCGTAGCTGAGAGAAGTCGATGGAATCGGTGCTGGAATAATACTTTGCCGAGTCGATCTTCTCAGGATAATCCTTATGCATGATGAAGATAGGGCTGCTGTTCTTGCTGCTGATGGTAGCCAATACGGCAGCGGTCCTTGTCTTGGTAGGCAAGGAATCTACGTTATAGATCTGGTGGGTAGCCTGATCTATATAAAAATGATAGTTAGCTCCATTCACTTTATCAGCGATCAGAGTATCCTTGCCTGCAGTAGTCTTCGTGTATCTACCGAGCTTTCCCAAGGAGAAACTCGTGATGGCAGTATCATTTGTATATTCTACTACAGTCTCATCGCTGTTCAAGCATGAAGAAAGCGACAAAGTAGCTGCAACAAGTGCTATAAAAGCTAAAAATTTACTTTTCATTCTATCCAATTTTTCTTTTTAGCTGCAAATTTACGGAGAATTCTTCAAAAAATCGCCCTTTTCTCCTTATTATTATGCAATTTATTGATTTTAGGGGCATTTTTTATATTTTTTAGTGATTTAAAGGAGTAAAAACGAAGAAATCCCGCCTCTCTTACGAGAAACGGGATTCCATATTTAGTATAAATTCGAAATGTCGAATTAGAGCTGTGGACCAGCAGCAACGAGAGCCTTACCAGCCTCGTTTGTCTCATACTTCTTGAAGTTCTTGATGAAACGAGCAGCCAAATCCTTAGCCTTCTCCTCCCACTGAGAAGCCTCAGCGTATGTATCACGAGGATCGAGGATCTTAGGATCTACGCCTTCCAACTGTGTAGGAACTACGAAGTTGAAGAATGGGATAGTCTTTGTAGGAGCAGCGTCGATTGAGTGGTCGAGGATAGCGTCGATGATACCACGTGTATCGCGGATAGAGATACGCTTGCCTGTACCGTTCCAACCTGTGTTAACCAAGTATGCCTTAGCACCAGACTTCTGCATCTTCTTTACCAACTCCTCAGCGTACTTAGTTGGGTGCAACTCCAAGAATGCCTGACCGAAGCAAGCAGAGAATGTTGGAGTAGGCTCGGTGATACCGCGCTCTGTACCAGCCAACTTAGCTGTGAAGCCAGAGAGGAAGTAATACTTAGTCTGCTCAGCGTTCAAGATAGATACTGGTGGCAATACACCGAATGCATCTGCTGAGAGGAAGATAACCTGCTTAGCAGCTGGACCCTGAGAGAATGGACGCTGGATGTTCTTGATGTGGTAGATAGGATAAGATACACGAGTATTCTCGGTAACAGTCTTATCTGCGAAGTCAATCTTACCATCCTTAGCTACAGTTACGTTCTCGAGGAGAGCGTCACGTGTGATAGCACCGTAGATATCTGGCTCAGACTCCTTGTCGAGGTTGATAACCTTAGCGTAGCAACCACCTTCGAAGTTGAACACACCCTCGTCGTCCCATCCGTGCTCATCGTCACCGATCAACTTACGCTTAGGGTCTGTTGACAATGTAGTCTTACCTGTACCAGAAAGACCGAAGAAGATAGCTGTATTCTCACCGTTCATATCTGTGTTGGCAGAGCAGTGCATAGAAGCCATACCCTTCAATGGCAAGAAGTAGTTCATCATAGAGAACATACCCTTCTTCATCTCACCACCATACCATGTGTTGATGATAACCTGCTCCTTAGATGTTACGTTGAATACAACGGCTGTCTCTGAGTGGAGACCCAACTCCTTCCAGTTCTCAACCTTTGCCTTAGAAGCATTGTAAACGATGAAGTCTGGCTCCTGATCGAACTCAGCCTCGTTCTGAGGACGGATGAACATATTTGTTACGAAGTGTGCCTGCCATGCTACCTCAACGATGAAACGTACCTTCATACGTGTATCCTTGTGTGTACCGCAGAAACCATCTACTACGAACAACTTCTTGTTAGAAAGCTCCTTCTTAGCGATCTCCTTAACGGCATTCCAAGCCTCTGGAGTAGCCTTGTGGTTATCGTTATGATATTCCTCAGAATCCCACCATACAGTGTCGTGAGATGTAGCATCGTCAACGATGAACTTGTCTTTAGGAGAACGACCAGTGTAAATACCAGTCATTACGTTAACTGCACCGAGCTCAGTCTCCTGACCAACCTCAAAACCCTCGAGACCTTCCTTAGTCTCCTCATTGAACAATACCTCATAAGAAGGATTGTAGAGAACCTCAGTTGTACCTGTGATTCCGTACTTTGCTAAAACTGACTTATCAAACTTTGCCATTTTATTTTAAATGTATTTAAGTTGTGAATAATTTCTCTTTACTTTGGTTGACAGAAGAAATCTTCATTCTCCAAAACCGCCGCAAAGTTACAAAAAATATGTTTTATAGCAAAGATTCTTAGATAATATTCTTGCTTTTTAAAAGCTTTTTAGGTTAAAGAATTAAAAAATCGACCAATTCATCTATAATTTGCCATATTGACTTTGCAAATATTCGCTGCAAATCTGCTTCATCCAAATTCATTTTTCCACCTATTTTATATATAGGGCTTCAGAAGGCACATCAAAGCTCATGGATGACACCCGGTGAAGGCGGAGGAAAAAAATAACGGAAAACATTTTGTGGTTTCCGGATTTTGCCTTATCTTTGCAACACCTTTGCTGCATCTTTACAGAAGATTTCAGAAGGAATAAACATCGATTGAAATAACAAGAATATAAATACTACGACTTATGAAAATTAATAATCTGAGCGAGCATAACTGCATCATCAACCGATATCTGGCTGAGATGCGCGACTGCGAGTATCAAAAGAACCGACTCCTCTTCCGCAACAACATCAAGAGAATCGGCGAGTATGAGGCATTTGAGATTTCAAAGACCCTCAATTACGAGAACAGAGACGTGACTACCCCTCTTGGTGTAGCCCAGGTTAATTTCCCTACCGACAAGATTGTCATCGGTACCATATTCCGTGCCGGTCTGCCTTTCCACGAGGGTTTCCTCAATATCTTCGACCACTCCGGCAATGCTTTCGTGAGTGCCTATCGCGAATATACCAACAAGGAGCATACCGAGGTGGGGGTTCATATCGAGTATCTGGCTACTCCAGACCTCACCGGCAAGACACTCATCATCGCAGACCCGATGCTTGCCACCGGTATCAGCATGGAGATGGGTATGAAGGCGCTCCTTACCAAGGGAAAACCTAAGCACATCCATGTAGCCTGCGTGCTTGCCGCTCCTGAAGGCATCGAGCACGTCAAGAAGACATTCCCGGAGGATAAGACTACCATCTGGTGTGCATCCATCGATGAGGGACTGAACGAGCACAAGTATATCGTTCCTGGTTTCGGCGATGCGGGCGACCTCTGCTACGGAAGCAAGCTCTAAAGCGAAAAACGGCTGCGCAGAAAGCCACTTTCGCTTTTACCCTTCACCCTTCACCTTTTTAGGATAAACCACTAGCTATCAGTACATTAAACAGGTAAAGGGTTAAACCAACCCTTCACCACCCTTCACCCACCCTTCACCTTTTCACGAAGTCCAGCCATCATTGAAGACAGTGGCTGGTCATCATAGATGACAAGAGCTGGTCACCATAGATGACCAAACTTAGTTTCTGAAATGATTCGCCCACTCATAAATTCAGGGTGAAGGGTGGTGAAGGGAGGGTGAAGGGTCAAGCCAACCCTTCACCCGTCCTACTCTTTGTATATCAACAACTTACACCCAAAAGGTGAAGGGTGAAGGGTAAAAGCGAAAGTAGCGCTTGATACGCAAGAAAATGAAGCAGTAGCGCTTACCAGCAAAACTCCTTCACGACATAACGAATCTTGCCTCACCACGGCAAGATATTGCCCTGGCAGAGGGCAATATTGTGCCATAGTGAGGCAAAAAACACTAACTCCTAATAATGGAATGAGCTGCCGCCCAGAAACTCTCGCAAGAGGGAGGTTGGAGGCAGATTATTATAAGGTATTCCCTTGAAATACTTCAGGAACTTCAGCAGGCGGTAAGCCTCAGCAAATTCCTCACAATTCTCCGGCACCTGCTGGAGCAACGGCTCTGCCTGCATCTTGAGAACCGACAACTCGTAGAGCATCGCCGTATTCAGCATCGCATCGGCATTTTCCTGGAACGGGAATATCCACTTGTTCTCACCGGCTCTTACCGACGGCCAGCGGCGGATGGTTTCCTGGGCAGATACACCTCTATATTTATAGTCGCGGATGATGCGGCGCAGCAGACGGTTATCCGTTGTAGGGATGTAGTTGTGATTATCCAGCAGAATGGTGGTCAGCGCAGAAGCATACACACGGAAGATCTGCTCTTCAGGAACATGCGCCGTAAGCTCCGGATTCAGGGCGTGGATTCCCTCTACCACCAGAACATTGTTAGGCTCCAGCTTCAACTTCTTTCCACTCTTCACACTCTTGCCCGAAGGGAAATCGTATTTCGGCAGTTCCACCTCCTCGCCACGGAAGAGCGCATTAAACTGCTCGTTGAGCAAATCGAGGTTCAGGGCATAGATACTCTCAAAATCAAACTCACCATTCTCATCCTTCGGTGTCTTATCCCTATCCACGAAGTAATCATCGAGCGAAATCTGCAGAGGCTTCAGTCCGTTTACGGCAAGCTGGATGCTCAGACGCTTGCAGGAAGTAGTCTTGCCCGAAGAAGACGGACCCGCCAGCAGCACCAGCTTCACCCCTTCCCGACTGGCAATCTCCTCGGCAATCTTCGCCAGCTTCTTCTCCTGCAGTGCCTCGCTTATATTGATGATATCCGTAGTATGCCCCACGTCGATAGCCTGGTTGAAGTCGCCCACGGTTCTGATACCCAGGATTTCCTGCCAGCGATGATGCTCCTTGAAAATATCAAACATCTTGTCCTGCCGGGTCATTTCGCCCAGCACATCCGGGTTGCTGACCGAAGGAATGCGCAGCAACATGCCATCATAGTACTTCTCCAACCCGAAGAGATAGAGCTGGGAGGTATTGGTAAGCAGGGTGCCATAATAATAATCCACATATTCACCTATTTTATAATAGGTGGTATAGATGGAACCCGAAGTCTTGAGAAGCTTCACCTTCTCCACATCTCCCTTTTCCTGGAAGAGGGCGATGGCCTCCTCGGTAGGCACCGTGAAGCGGCGTATCGGCATCTTGGAGTCGATGATCTCCTGCATGCGGCGGCGGAGGATGTTCACATCCTCATCCACTACCGGGCGCCCCAGACGGATATCCACATAGAATCCGTTGGATACCGGAATATCAATGACCACATCCGTATTCGGATAAATATCCTGCACCGCCTTGCACAGCACGAAGAAAAGCGTCCGGGTATAGGCACGCGAACCCGACGCAGAAGTCATATCCAGGAATTCCACATCCTTGGAGTTATAAACACGGTAATGCATGCCTTCCACCTTGTTATTTACCCTCGCAGACACCGGTCCATGGGTCATTTTGAGGTCAAATGAAGAAAAAACATCAAAAAGTGTGCTTCCGATTTCGACTTTCTGAGATTTTTTATTATTTTTGCAACGGATTTGTATCTTCTGTTTCATTTGCGTTAAAACTATGTTACAAAGTTAATAATCTACAGCCTAACGAAGACCTCCCTGGAGGACGTTCACCAGGCCTGAGCAAGCCCCCAAACGGAGCATTGCTTACAGAGCGTAAAGTTACGAAAAAAAACGTAAACTTGATGATTTTGACAACATTAATTAAGTTATAATATGTCGATTTGGATATTTTTTAGGCTTATCGGAGCACTCGCCTTACTGATGTTTGGTATGAAGACCATGAGCGATAGTTTGCAGAAGATGGCAGGACCACAGCTCCGCCATGTGTTAGGAACTATGACCACCAATCGTTTGACGGGCATCCTCTCGGGTACGCTCATCACGGCTGCCGTACAGTCTTCTACTGCTACGACAGTGATGACGGTATCATTCGTAAATGCCGGTCTCCTCACCCTTGCCCAGGCTATTTCGGTTATCATGGGTGCCAATATCGGTACCACGCTCACCGCCTGGATCATGAGTGCAGGATTCTCGTTCAACATCACCGACTTTGTATGGCCGGCGTTCTTCATCGCCATCATCCTCATCTATAGCAAGAAGCGCAAGATCGTAGGCGACTTCATCTTCGGTATCTCCTTTATGTTCCTCGGTTTGGGTACACTTCGCCAAACCGGTATCGACATGGATCTGGCTCATAACCAGCCGGTTCTGGAGTTCTTCTCCAGTTTCGACCCTCACAGTTTCCAGACTACCATCACCTTCCTGATCATTGGTAGTATCCTGACCATGTGTGTGCAGAGTTCAGCAGCCGTCATGGCGATTACGATGATTCTCTGTTCTACCGGCGTACTGCCTATCTATCAGGGTATTGCGCTCGTGATGGGTGAGAATATCGGTACCACCGTAACTTCCAACGTAGCAGCACTCACCGCCAACACGCAGGCGCGAAGAGCGGCGATGGCGCACATGGTGTTCAACATCTTCGGTGTGCTGTGGATACTCTGTGTATTCCGTCCGTTCATCCATCTGGTTTGCGGCTGGGTAGGTTATGACGACATGATGGAGAAGACCGATCCTCACTTCGTAGCCAATGCAGCGAAGCTGTCGTTCGTGCTCGCCGCCTTCCATACCACGTTCAACCTCTCCAACACCTTTATCCTGGTATGGTTTATCCCACAGATAGAGAAGCTGGTATGCAAGAGTATCCGTCCTAAGAAGAATGCCGACGAAGATGATTTCCGTCTGCGTTTCATCCAGAGTGGTATCATGAAGACTCCGGAAATCTCAGTACTCGAGGCTCAGAAGGAAATCCACTGTTTCGCCGAGCGCATCCAGCGTATGTTCGGTATGGTGAAGGAACTCCTGGGCGAGACCAACGACGACAAGTTCATCAAGCTCTATACCCGCATCGAGAAATACGAGGGAATCTCCGACAACATGGAGATTGAGATTGCGAAATATCTCGACCAGGTGAGCGATTCTCATCTTTCTGATGAGACCAAGGCGAAGATCCGCGCCATGCTGCGTGAGATTTCAGAGATTGAGAGTATCGGCGACAGCTGTTTCAACATAGCCCGCACCCTCAACCGCCGCATCCGTGGCAAGGAAGACTTCATTCCTTCTCAGTATGAGCACATGCACCAGATGATGGAGCTTACAGATAATGCCCTCACCCAGATGAACATCACCCTGGTGGGTCATAAGGTAGATAATGATGCCAACCTCTCTTTCAACATCGAGAACGAGATCAACAACTATCGCAACCAGTTGAAGAGCCAGAACATCAACGATGTAAACAACCATCTCTACACCTACGCCATCGGTACCATGTACATGGATATCATCCAGGAATGCGAGAAGCTCGGCGACTACGTGGTAAACGTAGTAGAGGCTCGTATGGGCGTAAGACAGCATGAGGCTTAAGCCCTCAATGAAATTAGCTGCATGAGGCTAACCCCCCAATGAATTTAATGAAAAAAGCTTGGAATCGCAATCGTGATTCCAAGCTTTTTGCTTTTTGTCTTTATGTTTCAGGAAGGTCCAGAATCACCCCCCCCAGATTCCACTTGATTCCTCCATTCAGACCTGCTACATAGTTGCAGAGCGGGATGCCGGGATGGCTGAGGTTGGAAAGATAAAGCGGCTGATCCTCAACAAACTGCGGGCAGGTGAAGGTATCCCCCTTTGCCAGCTTGCTGTTGATGCTATCCACCACCTCGAAGGTATCATTGCCTTGATATTTGATGGTAAGCACTCTGCCCGGACACCAGGTCAATCTCACCTGTTCCCCCTTCTGCAAGGCATCCGCTATGAGCTTACTCTTCACGAAGAAGCGGCTGGAAGACATAACTTCGTTTCCACCCGAAAAAGCCTCCCAGTCGGAATAACCTATCATACGGGAAAGCAAATTAAGATTATACTTGCTCGGTTTGCATGGCGAAGCCACATATCCCCACATACGCTTCAGGGTACTCACCGAGATGGTCTCGTTGGTATAGCCCTCTATCTGGCGGGAGAGAAATTCAAAGTCTTTAGGTGTCTTGACGGATCTTCCCACCAAGGTTTCCACTTCCTGCTTCAAGCGCTCGAAATCTTCTGGATTATAATTATCTATCATTTTCTATTCCTTTCTTTTTTTGCAGCAAAGATACACATTTTTTCCCACTCTCAATCATTCTTTTTTCATTTTCTTCATCAGTCTTTGAAAATGAACCAATTTGAACCAATGCTATCTCAAAAGTTTTTCGTAATTTTGCAGCACAAATAGAAAAACTAGGATATGACAATCCATCTATCAAACATAACCAAATAGGAAACAACTCCTATTCCGGGACAGAATCTTCGCTAAGAACGGTACATAGATAGGCTCTCCTCCCAATATTTTAAGGTAGGAGAGCCTTTTTCTTAAAAAAAGTTGGGCGATTAAGAAAAAAATCGTATCTTTGCCCCATATCTATCAACAAGGAAAGTAGAAATCTTAAAATTACAGATTATGAATAGAATTTATCCTACTCTCAGTTTCATATTGCTGCTCGGTTTGCATGCAACACCAAGCTTTTCGCAGAACGATGACTTTGTGAAACAGTTCCAGCAGTCAAGACAGGCGATGCTGGATGATTACAACAAGTTCCGCAACACCATACTTACCGACTACGATAAGTATATGCAAGGCGTATGGAAAGAATACAAGAAGTTTAAGGGAGATGTGCGCTCGCAGGTGCCTAAGCCTAAGACGCCACCAACATATACAGCTCCGAAACAGCCGGAGAAACCGGTTACCGTGAAGCCTAAGATGCCGGTAAGCCCGATTCTGATTCCGGAAACTCCTGCAGAACCGGAGACTCCGAAGAAGCCAGATCCAAAGGCTCCTACCATCCGTCCAAAAATAGATCCGGTGAAGAAGCCGAAGCTGCCAGAGGAGAAGCCTGAGATTCCAGACATCGAATACACCGGTTCGGGTATCGAACTGCCACTGATGCCTGCCGTATCAGCCGTGCCAGTCATGCCTGCCCTGCCAAACGTACCTCACGTCAGTATTCCGGCAAGCAAGCAGAGTATCGACGTCAACTTCTATGGCGCAACCCTGCAGATACAAAAGGCAACGCGACTCGCCTCCATGAGCATCAGCTCTACAGATGATGTGGTGAACTACTGGAAGAATCTCAAGCAATCAGACCTCAAGGAAGTAACCCAGGCTTTCGCCACCGAATCGCGCAAGATGGGACTCAGCGACTGGGGTTCTGCCATGCTCGTAGAGAAATACATCGATACCGCTATGCCAAACGCCAGCCAGAACGAGAAGATCATCGCTTCGCAATATGTGCTAGCCAACTGCGGCTATAACGTACGCCTCGCCCTGTGCGGCAGCCACGTAGTGATGCTTATCCCTTACGTGGAGCACGTATTCGAGAAGTCGTACCTCAATATCGACGGCAAGCGCTACTACATCTATCCGAACGTAGAGGATGAAGGTTCCTTCCGCTCCTGCGAACTGCCTAAGGGCGCAGAGCTGGGTAAGGACATGGGACTGAGATTCACCGGCAAGACCGTGATTGGCGATGAAGCCAAGCCATTCAGATACGAAGCTGCGGGCATCACTCTGCAGGGCGAAGTACCAACCGGCGTCATGCCGCTGCTCGATGAATATCCTATCATAGATATTCCTACCGTAGCCGCATCTGTAGTAGATAAGAGTCTGCGCGACGATGTGGTGAAGCAGATCAGAGCACAGGTACAGGATCTCGGCGAACAGGAAGCAGCCAACCGCATCCTGCGATTCATACAGATGGGATTCCCATACGCTACCGATGATGAGCAGTTCCATCGCGAGAAATATTTCTACTTCGAGGAAAGTCTCTACTATCCTAAGAACGACTGCGAAGACCGCGCCATCTTCTATGCCTATCTGGTACACGAGATACTCGGACTCGATGTACATCTCATCCAGTTCCCAGGACACGAATGTACAGCCGTAGCCTTCCATGAGCCGGTAGAGAACGGAACCTCATACGAGTACAAGGGCAAGAAGTTCTACATCTGCGACCCAACCTACATTGGAGCCAAGATTGGTAAGTGCATGCCTAGCTATGCCAAGGAATCACCTCAGATAGAAGTATGGTATTGATACATATAATAATGCAAATAGCCGCATCTCACATGAGATGCGGCTATTTGCATTATTATTCATATTCAATGATATTCTCAAACTGATTCCATGCAGAATTGCGATAAGCATCGAAGCTGCCTTTTGGAACATACAGGATGACACGCTTGAAATCAGATTCACTGAAGACATCCTGAATCCTGGTCTTCCAGATGGCATTGCCGATGACTGGCGGCAAGGCGCTTCGGAAACAGATGCTGTGCAGATTCGGACTATTCTCCACCATCTGCTTCATCACATGGAACTTGGTATCCGGAAACACCAGTTTCCTCAGATCGGGCTGATCGGCAAACGCCTTCTTTTCTATTTCATCTATCTTATAGGTCATTCCCTGGAAGTTCACCGTTTTAGGTACCTCGATACAGGAATCCTTGGAATTGGCAGCCCTGACCGATACGACTCCACCGCCCCACGACTTATAAGCCAAGTTCCCCACCTTAAACTCTGCCACCACATCGTATCCACGAGGAGGTTCGTTCACCTTATTATATATAACCACACCCGTAGTACATGCAGCCAATATTCCCGAAGAAATCCAAAAGGCAAGCAGGTTGCGATGCAGAGAATGAACATGCTGGCGCATGGCGGTCATATTGGGATATCGCTCCTCCAACGGACGGAGGCAACGCTTCAATCCCAGGCGATAAGAGAAATTCAGCTTCATCTTATCCAGGATAACGCCCACGCTGTAGATATCATTGCGCACATCGGTAGGTCCGCCCCTCTGCTGTTCGGGAGAAACATATCCATCTGTTCCAGCCGGTTCCTTCAGCACGGCATAACTGTCGGCATCAGCCAATCCGAAATCTATCAGCTTCAGCACACTCCCATTGCGGGGAACCATCACGTTGGAAGGTTTCAGGTCACGATGCACCACCTGCATGTCGTGTACAAACTCAAACACCACGAGCAGCTGGTTGGCGATATGCACCCTTTCCGCCTTGGAATGATGTTGCAGGAGCCACTCTTCCAGAGTCACTCCATCTATCCATTCCATCACGAGGCATTTGCCATATCCATCCACTTCTTCGATACCCATTACCTCGGCAACTCCGGGATGCTGGACATGCTTCATGATATCGAATTCCTTCTGAAGCAAGCTCTGATACACCTCGCTATTGCGCACAGCGGGAGCGAGCGCCTTCAAGATCCACCACCTGCCATCACGCTTGGCACGGATAAGGATATTAAAGCCACTAGCCGAGATTTCTGTCATGTTGCTGAACTGCGCAGAAGTCGTTTCTGAGGGAGGGAAATAAAAACCCGATACTTGCTCCATGCATGCAAAGATACAACATTTTATAGAAACCCACACTATTTTTTCAAATTTTATCTCCTTTTTGAACAGAATCATGGTGATAAATCATCAAAAAGTCGTATCTTTGCAGCCGAAATTGCAATTTTATATATAATTAATGAAGATTCTAGTAACGGGTGCGTCGGGTTTTATCGGCAGTTACATCGTAGAAGAAGCCTTGCGACAAGGCATGGAAACCTGGGCGGCAGTTCGCCCTACCAGTTCCAGAAAATATCTGCAAGACGAGCGCATCCATTTCATCAACCTCAATCTTTCTTCAGAGGAAGAGTTGGAGAAGGAACTCGCTCCGCACGAGTTCGACTATATAGTGCATGCAGCTGGCGCTACCAAGTGTTTGCATGCAGAGGATTTCTATAAGGTAAACACCGAGGGCACCAAGCACCTGGTGAATGCCATCCTGCATCTGGGGATGCCCATCAAGCGATTTGTCTTCGTCAGCTCGCTCAGCATCTTTGGAGCCATCCGCGAGGAGCAGCCTTATCAGGAAATCTGCGAGAACGATGTGCCTAAGCCTAACACGGCATACGGCAAGAGCAAGCTTGCCGCAGAGCGCTATCTCGACAGCATCGGCAACAATTTCCCTTATATCATCCTGCGTCCTACCGGCGTATATGGTCCAAGAGAAAAAGACTATTTCCTCATGGCGCAGAGCATCAGGCAGCACGTGGATTTTGCTGTAGGATTCAAGCGTCAGGACATCACCTTCGTGTATGTTCAGGATGTGGTGCAGGCAGTTTTCCTTGCCCTAGACCATGGTATGAACGGCAGGAAATACTTCCTCAGCGATGGCGAAGTTTACCAGTCGGAAGCTTTCAGCGACCTGATTCATAAGGAATTGGGCAATCCATGGATGTTGCGCATCAAGGCTCCAATCTGGGTGCTCCGCATCGTAACCTTCTTTGGCGAGTATCTCGGCAGAATGACCGGTAGGATGTCGGCACTGAACAATGACAAGTATAACATTCTGAAACAGCGCAACTGGCGTTGTGACATCGAGCCAGCCATGGACGAGCTGGGCTATCATCCCCACTACCCTCTGTCAAGAGGTGTAAAGCTTGCCATCAAGTGGTACAAGGATAACGGATGGCTGTAATAAAATTAAAAATCAATAATGATAAAAGATTATTTTAAGATAGAAAAGAACCCCAAGAAGGGACTCCTGCCACTGGAATGGGTGATGCTGGGCTATATGGCGATAACAGTCATCACTATGCTCTTTACCTTTACCAAGGTGGTGAATCCGGAGTCGATGCTTTGGGGCAGATTGAGAATTCTGGTCATGACCCTCGCCCTTTGGGGCGTATATCGCATGATTCCATGCAGGATAACGAAGATGGTACGCATCATAGCGCAGGTTGCCCTGCTTGCCTGGTGGTATCCAGATACTTACGAGATCAACCGCATGTTCCCCAACCTCGACCATCTCTTTGCGGGATGGGAACAGGATCTCTTTGGATGCCAGCCCGCCCTGCTCTTTGCCAAGGCACTGCCCTGGGCGGTGGTGAGCGAACTGATGTCGATGGGATACTTCATGTATTATCCGATGATAGCAGCGGTAGTACTCTACTATTTCTTCTGCAGATACTATGAGGCAGAACGAGTTAGCTTTGTACTGCTTGCCAGCTTCTTCCTCTACTATCTCATCTACATTTACGTGCCGGTGGTAGGACCAACGTTCTACTTCGACGCCGTGGGAGTGCAGGATATTGCCAAGGGCATCTTCCCGGCAATGGGCGATTACTTCAGCACCCATACCAACTGTCTGCCAACCCCAGGCTATACCGACGGAATCTTCTACCAGCTCGTAGAGGATGCCAAGGAAGCAGGAGAGCGACCTACCGCCGCCTTCCCGAGTTCGCACGTGGGCGTAAGCACCATCTGCATGCTCCTTGCCTGGCACAGCAGAAACCGCAAGCTGCTCTTCACCATGCTGCCATTCTACATCTTCCTGTGTATGGCAACCGTGTATATCCAGGCACATTATCTCATCGATGCCATCGCCGGATGGATTTCTGCCGTAGTCATCTACTTCCTGCTGATGGCAGTTTCGAAGAACATGAAGTGATGGCGGCATGGAAGATACAGGAAAGAAATCATTTTAATACATCAAACATAAATTAGAATTCATCTAGAACAATGAAGAAACTGTTTATTGAAACTTACGGCTGCCAGATGAACGTGGCAGACAGTGAGGTAGTTGCCTCTGTGATGCAGATGGCAGGCTACGAGATTTGTGAGAAAGAAGAAGAGGCTGATGCCATCTTCCTGAACACCTGCAGCATTCGCGAGAATGCGGAGAACAAGATTTACCATCGCCTCGACACTCTGCATGCAGAGCAGAAAAAGGGAAGAAAGGTGATTCTCGGCGTATTGGGCTGTATGGCTGAACGCGTGAAGGATGATCTCATCCAGAACCACTATGCCAACCTGGTTTGCGGACCAGACAGCTATCTCAACCTGCCGGATCTGATTGCGCAGTGCGAGATGGGTACCAACGCCATCAACATAGAACTTTCAAAGACCGAGACCTACCGTGACATCGTGCCTCAGCGCATCGGTGGCAACAGAGTGAGCGGTTTCGTAAGCATCATGCGTGGTTGCAACAACTTCTGCCACTACTGCATCGTGCCTTATACCCGTGGACGTGAGCGCAGCCGTGATGCAGAGAGCATCCTGCGAGAGGTGCGCGACCTGCACGACCGTGGTTTCAAGGAGGTTACCCTGCTGGGACAGAACGTTAACAGCTACGGTCTCTCGCCATCGGGCAAGCGTGAGGAAGGCAGTCTTTCCTTCGCCGAGCTCCTTCACATGGTAGCCCAGGCTGTGCCAGACATGCGTGTACGCTTCACCACCTCTAACCCAGAGGATATGACCGAGGACATCCTCCAGACCATCGCCGAGGAGCCAAACCTCTGCAAGCACATCCACTTCCCAGCCCAGAGCGGAAGCAACAAGATACTGAAGCTGATGAACCGCAAATACACCCGTGAGGAGTATCTGCAGCACATCGCCGACATCAAGCGCATCATCCCAGGCTGCGGCATCACCACCGACATCTTCGTGGGTTATCACGACGAGACCGAGGAAGACCATCAGGAAACCCTCTCGCTGGTGAAGGAAGTAGGCTTCGACAGCGCCTTCATGTTCAAGTATTCAGAGCGCCCGGGCACCTACGCAGCCAAGCATCTGCCAGACAACGTTTCTGAGGAAACCAAGATAGCCCGCCTCAACGAGCTGATCAAGCTGCAGACCGAGGTGAGTGCTGAGCAGAACAAGAAGGACGAGGGCAAGGTATTCACCATCCTCATCGAGAACTTCAGCAAGCGCAGCCGTGAACAGATGATGGGTCGTACAGAGCAGAACAAGGCGGTGGTTATCGACAAGGGCAACCACCACATCGGAGAGTTCGTAAAGGTCCGTATCACCGGTTCTACCTCTGCTACCCTCTTCGGAGAGGAAGTTAAAGAATAACAATTGCTCTTTAAAAGAAGAAAAACGGAGCAAAAAAGACTCTCCGATAAGAAAAAACTGAATAAAAGTCAAGAAAGACCGCCAAAAGTTTGGCGGTCTTCCTTAAAAACACTATATTTGCACCTATGAAGGAATTTTTGCAAATCTTACGACGATTCGTCCCTCCCTACAAGAAGTATCTAGGGTTATCAGTTCTGTTCAATATCCTGTCCGCGGTATTGAACATCTTTTCGTTTGCAGCCTTGATACCAATCCTGCAGATTCTCTTCCAGGTAGATGGCGGCATCCGTGCCAACGACTATATGGAATGGGATGGCACGCTTGGCTCCATCAAGGAAGTGGCAACCAATAACCTGTACTATTATATTCAGGAGTTCATCGTGGAGCATAGTGCCTCTACAGCCCTTCTGGTCATCGGCTTGTTCCTTGCATTTATGACATTCCTCAAGACGGGAGCCTACTTCCTGTCTTCAGCCACCATCATCCCTATCCGTACAGGTATTGTGCGTGATATCCGTAACCAGCTCTACCAGAAGATTACCTCCCTTTCATTGGGTTTCTTCAGCGAGGAGCGCAAGGGAGATATCATTGCCCGAATGAGTGGTGATGTACAGGAAGTGGAGAACAGCATCATGTCGTCGCTCGATATGCTCTTCAAGAATCCTATCCTCATCCTCTTCTATTTCATCACGCTCATCTGCATCAGCTGGCAGCTCACCCTCTTCACCATCCTCTTTGTACCACCATTCGGCTGGTTCATGGGTGTCGTGGGAAAGAAACTGAAGGCTCAGAGCACCGAGGCACAGTCACTCTGGAGTGATACGATGAGTATGGTAGAGGAGACCTTGGGCGGATTGCGCATCATCAAGGCTTTCTGTGCAGAAGATAAGATGAACTGGCGCTTCAACCAGGTGAATAGCAGCTACCGTGACAACATCATGCGCGTGAATATCCGTCAGCAGATGGCTCACCCGATGAGTGAGTTCCTGGGAACCATCCTCATCGTGGTGGTATTGTGGTTTGGCGGTATTCTGGTTCTGGATTACGGCAAAATCGACGGTCCTACCATCATCTTCTATCTCGTGATGCTCTACAGCATCATCAACCCGCTGAAGGAATTCTCCAAGGCGAGCTACAATATCCCGAAGGGATTGGCGAGTATGGAGCGTATCGACAAGATTCTGAAAGCCGAGATAGAAATCAAGGACAAGGAGAACCCTGAGCATATCAGCAGCTTCGAACATCAGATAGAGTTCCGCCATGTTTCCTTCGCCTATACCGACCATCAGAACGATGAGCTGGTTTACGTGCTGAAGGATATCAACCTGGTAATTCCTAAGGGAAAGACCATCGCACTGGTGGGACAGAGCGGTAGTGGAAAGAGTACGATGCTCGACCTGATTCCTCGTTACTACGATGTACAGGAGGGCGAAGTGCTCATCGACGGCATCAACGTGAAAGACCTTGCCGTTCACGACCTTCGCCAGCTGATAGGTAACGTAAACCAGGAGGCTATCCTCTTCAATGCCAGCTTCAAGGACAACATCCGTTTCGGCAAGACCAACGCCACCGATGAGGAAATTGCCAATGCGGCGAAGATTGCCAATGCCTACGAGTTCATCACCAAGTCGGAGCACGGCTTCGATACCAATATCGGTGACCGTGGCGGCAGACTCTCCGGTGGTCAGCGTCAGCGTGTGAGCATCGCCCGTGCCATCCTCAAGAATCCTCCTATCCTCATCCTCGACGAGGCAACCTCTGCTCTTGATACCGAGAGCGAGCGCCTGGTGCAGGATGCCTTGGAGAAACTGATGAAGACCCGTACCACTGTGGCTGTAGCCCACCGACTGAGTACCATCAAGCATGCCGACGAAATCTGCGTATTGCACGAGGGCAGGATTGTGGAGCGTGGCACCCACGAAGAGTTGATAACAAAAGACGGATATTACAAGAAGTTGCATGACATGCAGCAGGTGTAAATCATAGGACTTATGACAAAGATTGTTTATGCATTGTTTTATGCAATATCGCTGCTGCCTTTCAGGCTGCTCTATTGCATCGCCGATTTCGAGTACTTCATGATGTATCACGTCATTAAGTACCGCAGGGGCATTGTGCGTAAGAATCTCACCACCTCTTTTCCTGAGAAATCAGAAGAGGAGATTATCGACATCGAGAAGAAGTTCTATCGCTGGTTCAGCGATTACTTCTTCGAGGCAGTCAAACTGCTCAGCATCAGTGACAAGGAGTTGCGCCAGCGCTTCCAGGTAATCAACAGCGAGGAGGTGGAACAGTGTTTCCAGGAAGGCCAGAACGTGGCAGCCATCCTGGGGCATTACTGCAACTGGGAGTGGCTTTCGTGCGTGGGCATCGAACTGCCTAAGTCGCACAAGATGGGCCTCATCTATCACCCTCTGCGCAACCAAGCCTTCGACGAGCTCTTCAAGCGCATCCGTTCTCACGAGGAGAATGGCGTGGTAGTTCCTAAGAAAGACATCCTCCGCTATCTGGTGGATTACAAGCGCAAGGGCATCATGAGCATCTTCGGCTACATCAGCGACCAGGGTCCCAAGTGGGAGAACATCCATCTGTGGCTTCCTTTCCTCAATCATCCAGAAACCCCGGTGTTTACAGGTGGCGAGAGAATTATGAGAAAGATGAACGATGCCGTATTCTATGTAGAGATGTCGCGCCCGAAGCGAGGCTACTACACAGCAACCTACAAGCTCATCACCCGCGAACCAAACACCCTGCCGGAGCACGAAATTACCCATCGCTTCTTCCAGATGCTGGAAGAAACCATCCGCCAGAATCCACCTTATTATTTATGGACGCATAACAGATGGAAGCGAACCAAGGAGGAGTTTGACAAACGATATGAAGTGGTGAAGGGGAAAGTTGTACCGAGAGAATAGAATTGTTCCTAAAGAATAGAGTTTATCTAAAGAATAGAAAGGGTTACAAGATGATAGAAGCAAAAAGAGTACCTTATGGAGTCTCTGATTTCTTGAGAGTCATCAGAGAAAATCAGTATTACGTAGATAAAACTATGTATATTCCGTTGTTGGAGGCTCAACCCGACAACCTAATATTCATTCGCCCTCGCCGTTTCGGCAAGAGCCTGTTCCTCAGTATGCTTGAAGCTTACTATGACTGCAAGATGAAAGACCAGTTCCAGGAAATCTTCGGAGGTCTCTGGATAGGCAGTCAGCCTACCCCTCAACAGGGTAAGTATCAGGTACTTACGCTCGATTTCTCGCAGGTAGGAGGAAACATCGACAACCTGGAGGAGCGCTTCAATTCATATTGCAATATCTGCTTTGACGCTTTCATCAACAGATATGCACAATTCTATGATGAAGATGTCAGAAAGGCCGTTCTTGCAGAGGATGTAGCATCTAATAAGCTTGCTACTATCCAAAAGTACGCAAAAGAACAGAATTATAAGCTTTATCTCATCATTGATGAATACGACAACTTCACCAATACCGTGCTCAACGAGCAGGGAGAGGAAGTGTATCATGCGATGACGCATGCCAGCGGTTTTTACCGCGACTACTTCAAGAAATTCAAGGGCTCATTCGCCAAGATATTCATGATGGGCGTAAGCCCTGTAACACTAGACGATGTAACCAGCGGCTTCAACATTGGCTGGCATATCTCAACCAAGCCTGAGTTTGACAAGATGCTGGGCTTCAGCACAGAAGACGTGCGAGCCATGTTTACCCGTTATCGTGATGCGGGACAGATACCGGCAGACAGCGACATTGAGGCAATGATAGAAGAGATTAAGCCGTGGTATGACAACTATTGCTTCTCTGAGGCATGCTTAAGCAGCAAGGTCAGGGTCTTCAATTGCGATATGGTGTTATATTATCTCCGTAACTACATGGACGATGGCAAGGCTCCTAAGCAGATGATAGACCCAAACACGAAGACCGACTACAACAAGATGAAGCGACTGCTCCAGCTCGACAAGCTAGACGGCAACCGCAAGGGCATCATCCGCAGGATTACGGAGGAAGGCTGCATCGTATCGAATCTATACGAAACCTTCCCTGCCAGTGAAATCGTGAAGCCGGAATACTTCCCAAGCCTACTGTTCTATTACGGCATGCTTACCATCAAGGATACTTTCGGCGACCAGTTGCTCCTGGGAATCCCGAACAACAATGTCCGCCGCCAATATTATGGCTATCTGCAGGAGCAATATCAGGAAATCAACCATATCAACCTGAATGAGTTTGGTTATATGCTCACCTGTATGGCGTTCTATGGAAAATGGGAAGATGTCTTGGGCTTTATGTCGAAGGCTTACGCCGAAGTGGCATCAGTAAGAGATGGCATCGAAGCCGAGCGCAACCTACAAGGTTTCTTCATGGCATATCTCTACTTGAGCAGCTATTACATTACGGCTCCCGAACTTGAGTTGAATCACGGCTATTGTGATTTCTTCCTCTTGCCCGACCTGACCCACTATCCTACCAAACATAGCTACATCATCGAACTGAAGATGTTGCCAGTCAAGGATTTTGAGGCAAAAGCCGAGGCACAATGGCAGGAAGCAGTAGAACAGATCAATCGTTATGCCGCAGCACCAAGAATAGAAGTCTTGCGCCAAGACACGACATTACATAAAATCATCATCCAGTTTGCCGGATGGGAAATGAAACGAATGGAAGAAGTATAAACTTGCACATCTAATCAATAGGCTATATGAAGGAAAGAAGATTATGTTATATCAGCCGCACTTATTACAATCAGACAAGTGCTGGCAACAAGGCAAAGACAGATTACGAAAAGGTGCTGCACTCGATGGGGGCAGCAAGCATCGGCTTGCCTTGCAAAATCGACAACAATAAATTCCTGGCCTTCTTCTATAACCTGGCGAGTACCCTCATCGCCTGCTCTCGCATTCAGAAAGGAGATGTCATCGTACTGCAATATCCCGTAAAGAAATATTTTTCCTTCATCTGCAAGATGGCACACCTCAAAGGAGCCAAGACCATTTCCCTGATTCATGATTTGGGCAGTTTCCGACGAAAGAAACTAACCGTAGCCCAGGAATTGAAACGCCTGAGCCACACCGACTATATCATCGCCACCAACCAGGCGATGAAACTGTGGCTTGAGCAGCAAGGCTTGGAAAAGCCTATCGGAGCCCTGGGATTCCATGATTATCTGTCGCCAGCCGTTGCAGCCAACAAGAAGCACCAGCCCAACGAGGTATGGAATATCGTATATGCCGGTTCACTTAATCTTCGCAAAAACGCCTTTATCCTGAAGATGCAGGAACTGGATTACCAGTTTAAGTTTCATCTTTATGGAAACATGGAAGATTATGATGCCGTGGCAAAAGACAAGAACATCGTATGGCATGGCTTTATGAATGCCGATGACTTCATCAAACAAGTGCGTGGAAACTTTGGTCTGGTATGGGATGGAGATTCCTTAGATGAATGCCATGGCGATTTCGGAAGCTATCTGAAATACAACACCCCGCACAAGGCATCCTTCTATCTTCGTACAGGATTACCTATCATCGTATGGAAAGAATCTGCCATTGCTTCGCTTGTGGAAGAAAGGGGAGTGGGGTTTGCCATCAACTCTTTGAAAGAACTTCCAATATGCCTCAAGAATATTTCTACAGAAGAGTATTCTGCAATGCTGACTAAAGTAAAGCAACTGGCTATTGCTATCAACAACGGTAACAATCTGAAGAAAGCAATAGAAGAAAGTAAGCTCTAGAATGTATTAAACTAGTGTCATCACATAAATTACTGGAACAATGAAGAATGTTTTAATTGATTTTACACGATTGTCGGAAAAGTGCGGCTTTGGAGAAATCGCTGACAATTACAGCCAGCAACTCATCACCATTCCCGATATGGAAGATATGCACTTCATCTTTCTTGTAAAGGAGAAGTACAAGGGATTTGCCGGAAGTAACGTGGATTATGTATCAGTGGAACATCTGGCACATGATTTAAGAAAACTCAATAAGAAAATCGATTTGTGGCATTCCACAGATCAATTATTCATCAAGCGCAAACACCAAAAAGGGATGAAGAACATTCTGACCATCCATGACCTCAACTTCCTGCACGAGAAGAAAGGCATCCATCGCCTGAAAACTCTCTGGAAGATGAAATGGCATATCAGACGTTCTGACTATATCACTGTCATTTCAGAATATGTAAAAGATGACCTGCTAAATCACATCAATATTGGGAATAAGCCTTTGGATGTGATTTACAATGGCATCAAAGACACGGATCTGGAGCTGCAAACTAAGCCAGAATTCATCAAAAGCGACCAAAAGTTCTTCTTTACCATCGGTCAGACCAGAGCCAAGAAAAACTTCAAGACATTGATTCCTATGATGAAATATCTTCCAGAATACAAGCTCTATATTTGCGGAAGTCCAGACAAAAGGCATTATTACGAATTACTAAAAATTAAAGAAGGATGCGGTACCGAGAATGTGATATTTACTGGCGAAATCAGTAATGCCGAAAAGAACTGGATGTATGCTCACTGTGAAGCCTTCCTTTTCCCAAGTCTTTTTGAGGGTTTCGGACTTCCGGTACTGGAAGCCATGAGATTCAATGCCAAGGTTTTCTCTTCAAGATTCACCAGTTTGCCAGAAGTTTGCAAGAACCATGCTACCTATTTCGACTCTTACGTTCCTGAAGAGATGGCGGCAACCGTAAAGGCAGGCATCGCCCAATGGAGCAAAGACTCGGAAGAGGCAAAAGCTGCCAGGGAATATTCGCAAAGCTATACTTACAGCAAATACACCCAAGCCTACATCAACTTGTATAAGAAGATGTTAGGCATATAAGATATATGAAATGTATAATATGGCATATAGTAAGATATACCCTTCTCACTTTTTGAAAAGGGCATATCTTACTACATGCCATAAATGCTTGACCTTAATCTCGATGAATCGTCCCAGTTTTCTCTTTCGCCAGCTACCTGCAACGCGATGCACTCCAATCGTCTCGCTATCCACCGGATAATGATTATTCGGAGCAACAAGATGCGTAGGATAAACCGTTAAGCCAGGCATCACCTGCTTTTCGTCCTTCATCTGCCATCCGAAAGACTTCGCCACAGCCGACATCGTATAAGGTGAAATCGTATCATTGAAAGAACCATCCGGATTCTTGAAATGGCGGTTCTGATAATATTCAAACATCTTCTGGCAGAACGCATTGCCAGCAGTACCCATAAAGAAGGCAGCCTGCAAGCCAAACTCCTCCTTATCCTTCTCATTGAAAGTGGCAAAGCCATCCTCTGGAAGAATCTCGTCGAAACGGCGATGCAGATAGATGTCGCTATCCATATAGATGCCGCCTTCCTTATATACGGCATAGAATCGCACCACATCGGCAGCGAAAGCCCACTTTCGGGTCTCCAAGGCCTCATCGATAAAGGCACAGCCAATAGACTTTGCCGCAGCATAATCCCAAACTTTAACTACATAGTCGGGCATCAGGCGCTTCCATGTATCCAAACAAACCTTTATCTCTACAGGATAAGGGTCATTGCTAAACCAGCAAAGATGAATGAGTCTTGGTGTCATTTCTATTATTTATTTGTTTCTGCAAAGGTACGAAAAACTATCCAAAGAGCAAAAAAAATCTTGGAATATTTGCCATACTCAATTATATTTAGTACCTTTGCAACATTACGCGATAACAGCTTTAACATTTATTGTTTATCTTGCATGCAAGATTATGACAACAAGAATGTTATAACATACAGAAAGTATATAAGTAATAATAATAAGGATAAAAATTGTTATGAATAAAAAGCAGTTGAAAATTGTAACAGGGGTAGCTATTGCGGTTCTTATCGTATCCATCATTCCTGTTTTTTGGATTGGACAATATTTACATCCTTTTTCGGATGACTATGTCTTTGGAGCAGAAGCCTACAAGATATGGAATGCCACGCATTCTATAAGCGCCTGCATCCAGGGAGCGTGGAATGTGGCTGTCAACATGTATCATATATGGCAGGGCACCTATTCCGCATGCTTCCTCATGGCTTTGCAGCCGGGAGCATTTGGCGCCTACTGGATTGTCCCAATCCTTCTTGCATCAAGTCTCATCATGTCAACCTATGCGTTGCTATACTTGATTATGAGGAAATTGCTGCATACCACCCGAACAGAGTTCCTGCTAGTATCCTCTGTTTTTTCGCTCATCAACTTGCAGTTTGTTTATTCTGCATACGATGCTTTCTATTGGTATAACGGGGCCATGTACTACACCCTATACTTCAGCATGTCGCTATGCCTGGCATCCTTGCTGATAGCCTACCATTTATCCGGCAAAATCCGAAAGTGTTTTGTTGGCTCCCTGGCTGTGCTCCTCACTATTTTCATTGCCGGAGGTAATTTTGTATCAGGCTTTGGAACTGCTGCCATACTTTTCATCGCCATTGCCATCACTTACCTGGAGCAGAAGAAGTTACCTAGATTTCTTACCTGCATCCTGCTGGTTTATCTGGCAGCCTTCTCCTTCAGCATCCTGGCACCGGGAAACGCTTTCCGTGAGTTGGCAGTAGAAGAATCACATCCAAACATCATCGCTGCCATCGGAATCACCCTGAGCAAAAGCATTGGCTTTATCGGCGACAGATTCATCAGCCTGATGTCATTGACTTTTGTTACTCTGATTCCTATCGTAAACAGACTGGCCCGCAAGTCACAGTTCAAGTTTTCACATCCGTGGCTCTGCCTCATCATTACATTGGGCATATACTGTTCCTTCTTCTTCCCACATTGCTATGCCATGGGATACGAGGGTCCAAACAGAGTGAAGAATATCTATGCCTATGCCTTATTCTGGTTCATACTCACTAATATGTTCTACCTCTCTGGTGCCATGGCACGAAAGGCGGAGGCCCAGGCTCCTCTAAGTTCTGCCATATATCAGTTTATTGATGCTGTCAGAAATAAATACAACAAGACATTCCAATATTCCTATATCTATGCCATCATCATTTATGCGCTGGTTGTCGTTGTTAAACCATCTACCTCTAATCGCACCCTCAGCCTCCTGGTAAAAGGCAAGATACAAGCCAGCGATAAGGAGATGAAAGAAAGAGAGGAGATTCTGAGTTCATACAGCAATGCCGTTGTTGAATTGAAGCCTCTGATTACCAAACTTCCTTCCGATACGCATTATGATGCATTGCCTGATCCGGGTTATTGGGTAAACCAGGCCATCGCCTTGTATTATGGCAAGCAGGAGGTATTTACCACATCTAGCTATAATATAAATAATGAGAATATTTACCTCATGAAACATTATAAGAAGGATGTGGGGCCTAGAAACTTGAAATATAGATCTTTCAGAGAACAGAGGAATAATTCCATAAATCTCACCCAACAAACGAAAAAGCATCCGGAAGGCTCCATCGCTTTGTTGAAATAACCCCATCCTTGCTGATTATATTTTTACCATATATATAATAAGATGAAAGCCTTACCTTCTTACCCATAAGTAAAGAAGATAAGGCTTTTATCTTTGTTTTCTATTATTGATTTGAAGATTTCATAACTCCAGCTTAAACTTAATAGGATGCTTCTTGCCATAGCGGGTCCAGAACTTGGCGCGTTCCTTCATTACATAATCTACGGCCTCATCCACGTTGTAATCTCTTACCTTGGCATATTCAGAGACCAGGATTCGGATAAATTCCTTAGGTCCCCAGAACTTTCGGAGATTATAGAGTCCTTCCTTGATGCTGATTTCTCCAAACTTCATGCGGTTGATATCCACTATGATGAAATGGAAGCCTTCTTCATCCTGCTTCCACAAGACGTTGCCTGGCGTGAAATCCTTATGCAGAATTTTCTTGTTGTGCATATCTGCGGCAAAACGTGCCAACGCTTTAGCCAGCTTTTCGTAGGTACCAGGAGCAGCATCGCCCACTTCATAGAGGGTATGCAGGTTATCACACTGCAGGGTGATGAGATAGGTATATCCCAGAAGCCCGATGGCATTACGCTCTTCGATAAGCGCAATAGGCGCAGGAGTTCCGATGCCTTTCTTCTCCAATATTATCGGATATTCAAAGGCACGCTCCCCCTTAGGCTTTCTGATACCCAGGGAATAAATCAGGCTGTTAGGTCCCTTTGGCACATGATAGCGCTTCACATTAATAAGGGTTCCATCAGGAGCCTCCATTACCTTAATGAGATTGCGACCCGTATAAATTACACGTCCTTCCTTCTCGAACACATCCGGTATGCGCTCGATGAAACTTCTCATCTCTTCGTATTTTGGGTTTATCTTTATCTTCATTTGTTTACTTTAATACATTTTTTGTTTACTTTCTTGTATTTCTGATTACTTGCTGTAGGATTATCTGGATTAGTCATCTGCAGATATCCTGCTGCAACAAGAGACGTGATATAACGTTCACGATTCTTGGAATGCATACTGACGCCTATTCTGTCAAGTATTTCTTTGGCTGTACGAGGTACGGAACAGAAGTTCACAATATCCTTTTCCTTGTTCGTCAATGTTACTTTTTTAGTGTCTAAGTCGGTGTCAGAGTGTCTAAGTCCGGTGTCTAAGTCGGTGTCAGAGTGTCTAAGTCCGGTGTCATGGTCTTCGACTTGATTACTGAAAGCCACCAACTCACAGGCAATATCATATTTGTCGAGAATGCGTTCCTTGAACTGCATCCCTGACACCTCGCCAGCCTTTATCTGTTTCAGTATATCATCCATCATTCTTTGATACATTCTTTGTTCAACAACTCGTTATTAAATGAGGTGAAAACCCTTGCAAAGTTACAACAATATTTTTATATAAAGGTGAAATGCTCTCAAAAAAGTTACGGAGACACCTTTAAAATCCTTTTATGATTCCTTCCACACTCTTCTCTTTAGCCACAACGCCAAGATGGGGTCACTCATTTCCAGATGCTTAGGAGTTGATATCGTAATCAGATCTTTCATCATCAAAGATTTCTTGAGGCGAGTTACATTGGCGGCAGTACCCAGGCGATAGGTTTCCAATATTGCCGTCTGCGTGAAACCAGTATACACTCCATTGATGATGGCATGCAGGAAATTCATCTGATAGGCAGAAAGGTCTTCGGTCTGCTGGATAAACAAGGGTTCGCAGGCATCCAGCAACCGGTCTATTCCATATTTCAAGTCCTCTTCTGTGGCAGCAGAATCATCCTGCACACGCAACCATACAAACCATGCCAACTGCTGTACATAAGAGGAATATCTGTCTGTTACCTGACAGATTTCACGAGCCAAGTCTTCAGAGATATGCTTGCCGGTAGATTCGAAACGCTGACAGATATACTCCACCCAGTCTTTCTCGCTAATCTTATTCAGATAGAAGAAATCACCAAAGCGATAGAATGGGTAACTGGCATTCTGGAACATCTGTTCCATCATGTGTTTCTTGCTTCCATAAAGACAATAAGATACATGGCTCTGTAATTGCCATACGCTACGGAGCTTCTTCTGGAAGGTCAAGGAATCAGGGAAATCGCCTATCTGCTGAAATTCATCGATGCAGACTACGATATGACAACCTTTAGAACGAGCTATCATTTCCGGAAGTCTCAAAACCTCTTCTGTTGTATTGTTACCAGCATTATACTCCAAAGAGGAATCAGTCGAAGTAGCCCGAACCACAGCTGTGGCAAAAGCATTGATAAAATCATTCTCCGAACGACACCCAAAGGCATCTATACGAGCTATCCTGATGTCCTCACTCTCTACAAGCGAACACACCTTATCCACCAATGAAGTCTTACCCATACGACGAGGTGAAATCAATATCGTATTCACTCCATACGTAAAGTTCGCCTTCAGGCGTTCTGTTTCCTCTCTTCGGTCGGTGAAGGAATCGCCTTCCACACGAACACCGAACACAAACGGAGCTTCTTTACTTTTTCTCATAATCACTACCTTATTATATACTACTGAAATTCGTATGTAAGCTCCACACGCCCTGAAAGGGCAGAAGCTTTCAAATTGCCGAGTGCAGCAAATCTTCTGCAAAGATAGCAAAAAAAAGCAAATTAAACAAGGTTGTTTTAAACAAAGTTGTTTAAAACTAGCAACTTTTTGTAGAAACTACTATTAATCAACGGATTACTGTTTCTGATAATATCATACATCATTGACAACAGCACTCGAATAACAAGACAAAAGAATATTATGATTTCAAAAATTATACCCTAGGGTATAATACCTTTGGGTATAATTTTGCAATATCATAGAGAATCAATATGTTAAGCATCAAAACAACATACCATTCACATATAATTTCATCCTCAAATATCTAGGAAAGGAGCCGAATGAAATTTGACAAACCGCGTTTTATTGCTGATGTCGCTCGATATACTCCGCAGCCTGGATATTCGAGAACACGTAGTTCTTCAAATCCTGGAACTTAGATTCCTGCTTCGTTTCCTTCAGATTGCCATTCGGCAACACATCATAGCAGAAACTGCGGTTCATCGACGGATTATAGACGAAGCAACGCTGATGGTCTCTTGCCACAATCTGGTTATCTGCCGAATAGAATACCATCGGGCGCTGCTGCTTCAGCAGATCTACGCCGAAGCCCTCGTACTCATAATTCAGATTCATCAAGCCGAAAAGCGTAGGCATCACATCCACCTGCATGCCCAAGCCCGCATACTGCTGCTGCGGAACACCAGGACCGAAGATGATGAGCGGAATGTGGTTGTAAGACTGCGGCAACTCGCCCTCGCTCTTACCCACCAGCTTGCCATGGTCTGCCTGAATCACGAATATCGTGTTCTTATACCAAGGCTCCCGGCTTGCCTTCTTCAGGAAATCGCCTATCGCCCAGTCGGCATACTCCACTATCTGCGTTTCCTTCTCCTTGGTCTTCGGCTTGAAGAAATCAGGAATGATATATGGCGGATGATTGCTCACGGTGAGGATGGTAGCCATGAAAGGCTTGCCCGTCTTCGCCTTCTGGTTGATGGTGTTGAGGGCATAGCCCATCTCGAAATGGTCGCTCACACCAAAGCTGTTCACCACCTCGCTCTTAGGATAGTTCTCCTGAGAGAAGATGTCATCGTAGCCATTGGTCTGGAAGAAAGCCTTCATGTTGTCATACTACGCCTCATGGGTCATGAAGAACATGTTCTCGTAGCCATACTGCTTCAACACCGTGGCGATACCCTTGCGGCGCGGAGTTACCGTTCCCTTCATCAGGTTGCGGAACATGAGGGCAGGGAAACTGTAGAGCGTAGCCGTCATACCGTGGTTGGTATGGATGCCGGCACTATAGAAGTGGGTGAACGCCAGGGAATGATGATAGAGCGAATCGAGCGTTGGGGTGAGCGGCTGCTGATTGCCGAAAGTGCCCAGCAGGTTTGCCGACATAGACTCCATCAATATCACCACCACGTTAGGATGATTCTTCTTTGCAGGAGAAGTATTTGCATTCTTCGCAAGCGAATGTCCCGCCTTCATTACCAGGGAATCGTTCACCACCTCTCGCTTCAGGATATTCGTGCTATCCACCTTTCCCGTGATACCCAGCCACTGGCGGGTATTCGTAATAGCCTCAGCGTATGGCATGAGATGCAGCTCCTTGTTCTCCTTGCGCATATCATCGAGCGCAGAAGTAAGGAGATTGAATGCCGGGTTGATGCCAAGCTGGTTGAGGAAGGAATCCTCGCAATAGTAAGCCTGACTCACCTTGATAGGATTATAGCCCATTCTGCCACGGATGCCGAAAAGGCAGGCGCCTATCATCACAGCAGAAATAAGAAAGCGGCTGACTACCAGCCCCAGATGCATATTGTCCTTTGGCAACAGGAAGAGCCCCTCGAAGTAGCGGCGCAGGCGGACAAGCGCATAGATAAACGCCCCCGTAAACACGAAATAGAGGGCGATATAGAGCCAGTAGGAAGACTCCTGCAAGAGCATGCCCGATGTGGTGGCTACATAGCCGAACCACCCGAAGATGCTGGAGTTGATGTTCTTGAAGAAATACTGGAAATAAGGGATATTGGCTGCCGAAGGCATGAAGGCGATGGCAAACCATGCCGCATACCAGATGTTGATGCCACGCAACAAACGGCGATGATACCACCCCAGACTGGCTGCTACAAGGAGCACAGCCACAGGCAATACCGAAATATAACAAGCAATGACATTGTCGAACCATACCCCCTTGACAAACGCCATCACCCTACTCGCCTCTGCATCTACTATCATGCCATGCAGGGCTATGAATTCCACCAATCTGAAAAGAGTCATCACCAACAATGCCAATACATGCACCGAAAGGAGATACCCCAAAGCCTTAAAATATCGTTTCATCTTTATTCTACTTTAGATATCGGGTGCAAAGTTAATAATTATATCCCAATAAAAGCAAAATTTCCTGCCTTATTCTGTCTATAAACAAATAATTATATGTAACTTTGCAGCCAAAATAACATAATAAGACTTCGATAAGACATGAACATCAAGTACAACAAAGCCTTATGGCTCATCATCATCCTGGCTATCGTGATGATGATTCCATTCCTCGGACTCTCTGATTTCAACACCAAGGGAGAACCTCGCGAGGCGGTGGTTGCCTACACCATGCTGGAACATGGCAACTGGATATTGCCTATCAACAATGGTGGCGACATCCCCTACAAGCCACCTTTCTTCCACTGGTGCATCGCCTTCTTCAGCCTCATCACCGGCCACGTGAATGAATATACATCACGTCTTCCATCCGCTGTATCGCTGGTTTTGATGACCATCGGCGGCTTCGTATTCTATGCCAAGCGCAAGGATACACAAACCAGCCTCATCACAGCCATCCTCACGCTCACCGCCTTCGAGGTGCACCGTGCCGGAATGAACTGCCGTGTGGATATGGTGAACTCCGCCTTCATGGTGGGAGCTATGTATCTGCTCTACCGCTGGTGGGAGAAGGGAAAACACCAGCTGCCTTGGCTTGCCATCCTTTGCATGAGCAGTGCCACGCTGACCAAGGGTCCTGTGGGCATCATCCTGCCATGTTTCGTGATGGGCGTATTCATGCTTACCCAGTGCGAGAACTTCTGGGGCATCGTATGGCGCATGGCGCTAACCGCCCTGCTCTCGCTCATCATCCCATTCTGCTGGTACTATGCTGCCTATCTGCAAGGTGGCGACGAGTTCCTGCGCCTGGTGAAGGAAGAGAACATCGACCGATTCATGGGTAAGATGGCATACGAATCGCACGAGAACCCGGCGTGGTACAACCTGCTCACACTCGTGATGGGTTGGGCTCCTTATACCTTATTATTACTGTTCTCGCTCTTCATCCTGCCTTGGAAGAAGTTCCAGAAGACCCGGTTCCTGGAGAATGCAAAGAAGGCTACTCCACTGCAGGTGTTCACCTGGCTCGCCTTCCTCCTGGTACTCTTCTTCTACTGCATCCCTAAGAGCAAGCGCAGCGTCTATCTGCTGCCATGCTATCCGTTCATGGCTTATCTCATCGCCGAATACATCGTGTGGATGATGAAGGAGAAGGTGGGAGCCATCAAGGTATATGCAGGCGTGATTGCCTCGCTGGCCATCATCCTCGTGATTGCTACGCTTGTTATACGAACAGGCTGCATACCAGATACCATTTTCCATGGCAAGCATGCTGCCGATTACATCGCCATGCTCCATGCCATAGGGGAATCTACTCATGGTATCCTATTCTACGTATGCAATGTGTTTCTTATCATAGGGGCTTATCATATATTCAAGGCTCTCAAGAAAAAAGAGACAAGCCAAATGATGAGATATACATTGGTGATGATTATTGCACTTTTCATCACACTCGACTCCACCCTGCAGCCTGCCGTGCTCAACACGAAGGCAGACAAGCATCTGGCGCCGGTTATCGAAAAGAAGTTTGGTACCAGCAAGCTCTATTCTTATATGTCGGTAGAAATGATGCACTTCTTCAGCCTCAACTTCTATCTAGGCGATAAGATTCAGCAGTTTGACAAGGTATTGCCACAGGACGGCGTGCTGATGATTCCTGAAAGCGACGTGCCAGACTTCAAGGAGAAATTCGGAAGGGATTATACCTTCCAGAAGGTTTGGGAAGTAAAGAGACTCGTAGAATGGCATCATCCGGTAGGCTTCTATCGGTTTGTGAAGACAAGTGCCAACATCGCACAGAACAGATAATCGCACTAAACAAATAATCAGATACAAAAATAGCATCGGGATTCATCAACCCGATGCTATTTTTGTATCTAACAAATTTATTTTCTTTCTTCAAATTATACTCTTTCTTCAATAAAGTATCGAGGGCGGCGCTTTACCTCGGTATAAATCTTGCCGATATAAACACCCGTGATGCCCACTCCCGTAGTAATGATACCACCGATAAACCACATGGAAACGAGCATGGAAGTCCAGCCCTGAATGGTCTCGCCCTGGAAATGCTCCACCAAGGCAAAGATGATCATGATGATTGCCACCAGAGTCATCGCCAGACCCAGGAAAGTGATAAACTTCAATGGTGCCACGGAGAACGAAGTGATGCCATCAATACTGAAGCTCAGCATCTTGGTGAGCGGATACTTGCTCTCGCCAGCCTCGCGAGCCTTGCGGTCGTAATAGACGAATCCCTCTCGGAAGCCCAACTGGCGGACGATGGCCCTGAGAAAGAGATTGCGCTCGGAATACTGCATCAGAGCCTTCAGGGTACGGTTGGTCATCATGCGGAAGTCGGCATGGTTATACACCGTATCCTTATCCACGCTCTGCATCAGCTTATAGAAAGCCTGGGCGGTGAATCGCTTGAAGAAGGTATCGGTCTTGCGCTCCTTGCGCACACCATAGATAATATCCTTGCCTTCCTGCACCTGGCGTACCATGTCGATGATTACATTCTCATCGTCCTGCAGGTCGGCATCGATGCTTACCATTGCATCGCAATGATCTACCGCCGCTTCCATTCCTGCCCAGAGTGCATTCTGATGGCCTCGATTATGCGACAGCTTAATGCCATGCACATACCCGTGCTCCTTGGCAGCATCCGAAATCATCTGCCAAGTATGGTCACGACTTCCATCGTCGACAAGGAGCAACTCCGTGTCGGCGTCAGTTTTTACCTTGATGGTCTTGATCAGATTGCCAAGCACCTCCAGGGTCTTCGGCAATACTTCTTCCTCGTTATAACAGGGAATCACTATTAATACTTTCATACCTTTTTCCTCATTCACTATCTTAATGTATACACGTTGCAAAGATACAAAAAACTATCAGAAACACCAAATTATTTGAAGACTATCTTGTTTCTGATTTTCTCAACAACTTTTTATCTTTCATTTTCTTGGAAGTTAATAATATTTTTAGTACTTTTGCAACCCATAATATTCATACAATATCATCACATTAATAATATTCAAACAATGAACTATCAAAATTTAAAGCACAAGCTGCCAGAAAAGGGGAAACAGCATACTCTGGTTCAGAAAATCAAGCAGGGATTCCTGTTTTTTGCTTTTTCCACTTTGCTGATTGCTCTGCAGTTTGGGCTCTACATCATCGATTCTCCGATTCTCGAGTTGATGGACTTCGAGGGATAGCTGTTCTTCATAGCCTCCTGTATCAGCCATGCAGCCATGTTTGCGCTGATACCTTATCTCCTCAGCCTCATCATCATACGTTTCAGATGGTACAAGACGGCAAGAATCGTGCAGATAGCCGGCATAGTACTGCTTTGCATCATCAACTATCTCAACTCGCAGGTGTATGCCATCTATCATTTCCATATCAACGGATTTGTATTGAGCATGGTATTCGGCGAGGGTGCCGGCGAAATTTTCAATTTCGACATCATGCTGTATCTTAAGGAGATAGCACTTTTTGTGGTGGTGGCAGCCATCGTTATCGGCATCTGGTACGCCTCTTATCTTCTCTGGAAGAAACGCCAGAAAGCATATGCCTGGATCATCTCAGGAAGCTTCATCGGATGCACTCTCTTTGCTCATCTCTGCCATATCTATGGAGCCTTCTTTCAGCAGCCTTCCGTGACGAAGAGCGGAACCCTGCTACCGTATTATTTCCCTACCTCATCTAATCGCCTATTGCTGAAATTAGGATGTACTCCTCCTAGAGAACGCCTGATACAGATGAACGGCAAGCAGAGTGCAGATATCCAATATCCTATCCAGTCACTGCAGAAGGAAAAGATGAATCCTGATTCGCTGCCGAATATCATTTTCATTCTGTTAGACTCCTGGAATACCCGTTCCTTAACACCCGAATGTATGCCGAATGCCTATCAGTTTGCCCAGCAAAATCAATGGTTCAGCAATCACGTAAGCGGCAGCAATGGAACCCGAAGCGGCGTATTCAGTCTCTTCTTTGGATTATCCTGCTATTACTGGGAGAGTTTCGACCCTGCTCATATCCAGCCGGTCTTCATCAAGCGCCTGCAGGAACTGGGCTACGAGATACAGACCTATCCGAGTGCCACCTTTGCCGACCCGCCATTCGGCAGAGTCATCTTTGGTGGGGTTCCAGGCATTCATACAGAAACAAAAGGAAAAACTTCGCTGGAGCGAGATACAAGAATCGCAGAGGAATTCATCAGCGATTCACAGCAATACAAGAAGAGCAAGAAGCCTTTCTTCTCATTCCTGTTCTTCGATTTGCCACATAGCTTTGAGCTCCCAGCTGAAAAGAACAAGCATTTCCAGCCGGCTTGGGCGTATGCCGACTATACCAAGCTCAACAACAAGATGGATCCTACTCCTTTCTGGAATCTCTATCGCAACTGCTGCTATCAGGATGATCTGCTGCTGGGCCGCATCTTCGAGACCCTGAAGAAAGAGGGACTGATGGATAACACCATCATTGTTCTTTCGGGCGACCACAGTCAGGAGTTCAATGAGAACCATCATAATTACTGGGGACATAACGACAACTTCTCTAAAGCCCAGATTGGCGTGCCTATGATCTGGCATGTTCCTGGCGCAAAGCCTCAGAAATTTACGCATCGCACCACTCATTATGATGTGGTTCCTACATTGATGAAGAATCATCTGGGCGTAAAGAACGATCCTGCCGATTATTCGATGGGCAGAATGATGACGGATAAGACACCTAGACTGTGGCATGTAGTGGGCAGTAATCTGAACTATGCCTTCATCATCAACAACGACACCATCCTGGAGAAGACAGCCGATGGTGCCTTGGATGTTTATGATGCCCACATGAATCCGGTGAAGAACTATCGCCTGCCAGCTAAGCAGTTTGATCATGCCATCAAGCAGCTCAACAGGTTCTTTAAATAAGAAAAGGTAAAATCAGAAAAAAAACTTCAGCACTCACTTGGTTACTTTCTCCTCTCCAAACCGTGATGACAAATTCCAGTGTTAACACACGGCATAATACCCAGTTTTTCCACACATCTGCTCTTTCTACTGCAAAAACAGTCGCAATTGCGACAATTTTTGCAGTACAAATGATAAAAGGCTAAGAAATTTAGGCTCAGGGGAGATTGTCTTATCCACGGACAATCTCCCCTGAGCCGTATTATCAAAAAGTGGTAGTTTTACCACTTTTCGTCACCTTCCCGTTTTCTCGTTCTCAAAAAGCAAATTAAACAAGATTGTTTTAAACAAAGCTGTTTAAAATCTGCAACTTTTTACAGAAACTGCTATTAATCAACTATTTACGCATAATACCATAAAGGACTAAACGGGGCGATTTTTAAAACACGGACAAATTGAATTTGTCCGGATGGTTGTCCAGTAGGCTCATAATCGAAAGAAAATCAACAAGTTACAAGCAACCGGACAAATTGTCCGGACAAATTCAATTTGTCCGTGTTATTTTTTTATGAGAAAGAAAGAGGGGGCAGGTATCGAGACGATAACTAGAGACCTGAGAAGCTATGACTTTACTCCTCTTATACTATGTTTCTCCACCCACAAAACTACGAGTTATTTTCTTTAACATAAAGTTCTAAAGCAGCCATAGGAGAATAAGAGAGGTTGGAACGTAAACAGTTGGGAATAAGTAGATTTGCACAAAGTTGCCAAATCGGCATAAAGCAAGCGAGTGAGGAATATTGAA
>UQWP01000005.1 GCA_900544825.1 uncultured Prevotella sp.
ATCCCAAGGTGGAATCTATGGTTTGAGCTAAAAGAGCATCAAATTGCTCCATAATAGAAAAAATTCCTCCAAAAGGAGTGAGTTTCTCAGATTTTATTTGTATCTTTGCCATGTCATATTAGAGTTTTGCTTGTCTTCTTTTCGCAACACTAAGGTAAGTGAAAATTCTGACATGGCAAAATCCTGGGCAACTTTTTGTTGCTCAGGCACTTATAAATAATGTTAAACTATAGTGTTGCGGAATTAAGGTATATCACTTATAAGTATGAAACGCTATATATACATCATCTTTTTAATCTTTGCCTTTGCTTCTGCTCATGCAGCAGAAACATTGCAGTCGCCTGACGGCAAATATAACTTCGTCTTCGAACAGAAAGACGGAAGATTAACTTATCATCTCGACTATGCAGACAAGCAGGTTATAGAAGAGGGCGAACTGGGTGTGAACATCGATAACCATCTGGTGGAGTCAGCGATGGGCATTCCTGTAGATAACAGCAAGGTTTGGACAAGCGGTATGGAAGTAATCAAGGTAGAGCGTACAGCCAAGGATGATACCTGGAACCCTATCTATGGTGAGAATTCATCTATCCGCGACCATTATAACGAGATGGTTGTCCACTTGATGAAGGGTGGCAACCACGATAACAGCGGCAATGGCTACGACAAGCGCCAGCAGTATCTCTTCGATATCATCGTGAGAGCATACGATGAGGGTGTGGCTATCCGCTACCACTTCCCAGAGGCAACGAACGGCTTGTTCATGCACATCACCGATGATCTGACATCCTTCCGCCTGGCTCCCGGTGCTGAGGCTTACCATTTTGCATGGGCTCAGTCACATTCTAACAAGGTAAAGTTGCTGAAGAGTGAGAAGGCTTGGAAGGATGAGGCAGAACGTCCTCTCGTCTTGCATCTTGCTAATGGTCTCTATGCAGCTATCGGCGAAGCAGCCCTTTCTGATTTCGTTCGTGGAAAACTCAAGTTGAAGGCTGATAATGAACTTCAGATGTCGATGTTCCAGTCTGCTGATATCATCACCGCCTACGATATGCCTTGGCGCTTCATCATGGTGGGTGAGAAGGCCATCGACCTGATTAACAACAAGCAGATGGTGCTGAATCTCAATGCTCCATGCCAGATTGCTGATGCTAAGGAGTGGATTCGCCCGGGCAAGGCTTTCCGTGTTTGTCGTCTGGATAAGAAGACATTATATGAGGGTGTAGATTTCTGTGTGGATAGAGGTTTGCAGTATATCGAACTGGATGCAGGCTGGTATGGCCCGGAGATGAAGATGAGTTCTTCGGCTTTGATGGTGGCTGATAACCGCGATTTCGATATGGCTGAACTTTGTGCCTACGCCAAGAGCAAGGGCATCGGAGTTTGGGTGTATGTGAACCAGAGAGCCTTGTATCAGGAACTTGATAAGATATTGCCTCTTTATCAGAAGTGGGGCATCAGCGGCATCAAGTTCGGTTTTGTTCAGATTGGTTCGCAGGAGTGGACCACCTGGCTTCATAATGCTGTGAAGAAGTGTGCCGATTATCACCTGATGGTGGATATTCACGATGAGTATCGTCCTACGGGATGGAGCCGCACTTATCCTAACCTGATGACTCAGGAGGGCATTGGAGGCAATGAGGAGATGCCAGCTGCTGATCACAATGTGGTTCTTCCATTTACAAGAATCCTCTGTGGTCCTGCCGACTATACTCCTTGTTATTTCAACGGTAGAGTGAAGAATACAAAGGCTCATCAGTTGGCAATGCCGGTGGTATATTATAGCCCGATTACTTTCTTGTATTGGTACGACCTGCCGAATGCCTACAAGGGCGAGAAGGAACTGGATTTCTGGAAGCATTGTCCTACTGTTTGGGATGAGAGCAAGGCTCTGGAAGGTGAGATAGGTGAGTACATCGTTCAGGCTCGCCGTTCGGGTAATGATTGGTTTGTAGGAGCAATGAATGGCTTGCAGGCTCGTGATATCACCCTCAATACTGCCGGTTTCCTGCAGAAGGGCAAGAAATATCGTGTAGAAATCTACAATGATGATCCATCTTTGCAGACTCGCACCAAGGTTTCTTCTACAGTGGTGAATGTCAAGGCAGGCAAGCAGCTGAAGCTTCATTTGCAGGCTTCGGGTGGTGCAGCCCTGCGCTTTGTTCCTGTAAAATAACAGATAATTAGTTTTTTAGCGTTATAATATTAAAAGTCTCGGTTGCCCATTGGGTGGTCGAGGCTTTTTCTTGAAGGAATATTTGGCGATTATTACGTATTTGTATATCTTTGCACGTAATAAAATTAAAAGAATCTGATAAATCATAATAAGCAATTATAAAACGAATACGATATGAAAGCAAAGCAAGTGGCATGTATCAGTGCCGTACTTTTCGCCTTCTTTATCCAGGGGTTCTGTGATATAGTAGGCATCTCTGCCGAATATGCCCGAGAAGCTTTCGGCTGGAGTCATACGATGGCTGGTTTCCTGCCATCAATGGTCTTCGTCTGGTTCCTGTTCTTTGGAATACCAGTGGGAATCAAGATGAATGCCTGGGGAAGAAAAAATACTGTATTGCTGGGTATGGCTGTAACCGTGGCTGGTATGCTAGTGCCTCTGGTGGGTTCCAGCTGGGCTTGTCTGGTGGGTTATGCAGCCTTGGGAATCGGTAATGCTATTCTGCAAGTGTCGCAGAATGCACTGGTGCGCAATGTCTTTACCGATGAAAAGATGCTTACCAGCAGCATTACGGCAGGACAGGTGGTGAAGGCCATCTCTTCGTTCTGTGGTCCTTTCTTCATGCTCCTGGCAGTTAACGTGCTGGGCAATGGCGATAAGGCGCATTGGTATTATGTGTTCCCGGTATTGGGTGTGGTAACCTTGGTTTCAGCCTTGTGGCTCTGGGTATCTCCTATACAGCGTGAAGAACGTGAGGTTTCAGATGTAACCGTAGGCAAGACACTCGGTCTGTTGAAGAACAAGACCATCCTGACGCTCTTCTTCGGTATCTTCTTCGTGGTAGGAATCGATGTAGGTACCAACTTCATCAGTTCCAAAATCATGATAGAGCGCTTCGGCTGGGAAGTGACACAGGCGGGTGTGGCTCCTCAGGTTTATTTCATCTGCCGTACCGTCGGAGCCTTTCTGGGAGTCTTCCTGATGACAAAGATTAAGCCTGCCACTTATTATCGCTACAATATCGTGGCTTGTATTGCCGTGGTGAGCTTACTGGCACTTTGCCGTTTTGAGCCAGGTTTCACGCTGGCACTTATCGGAGCCATTGGCTTTCTTTGTTCCTGCATCTTCCCTATCATCTATTCTATGGCAGTGCAGACGGAGCCAACCAAGGGTAATCTGATTTCCGGACTGATGATTACTGCTGTGGCAGGTGGAGGCGCAGCTACACCTTTTATCGGGTGGGCAACCGATGGCTTTGGCAGTATTACCGCAGGCATCTGTGTACTTCTGGTGTGTGCCGTCTATCTGGCATATTGCGCCTTTGGGGTAAAGGTAAATGATTAATACGTTGCTGGTTAAACAAAAACTCGTTAATTATTTTGTATTTTCTAGAATTTGTTTTATCTTTGCAATCACAAATAGAACAGAAGATATAAACGAAGTTTTGAGGTCATGAACGTATTTTTAAAATATATCATATTATTCGTACTCCTCATCATTGACGTTGCCGGTATTCGTGCCGACATCGTCAATGATGAGGTGTTTCATTTTGTAACCAAGGAAGATGGACTTCCAGGTGAATCAGTCTCTCGCATCATGCCCGACCACCTGGGGCGAATCTGGCTTGCCACGAGCAATGGAGTGGCTCTTTATAATGGTAAGCAACTGGTTACATTTCGGCTGAATGGACAAGATAACTCTGCCAACTATGTATATGACCTCTATGAAGACGAGAATCATACCATTTATGCTGCCACAAAACAGGGTATTTTTGAGAAGAAAAGTGGAGAAGCATCATTTCATCATAAAATGCCTGAAATCACTCAAGGAGAGACGGTGTTTGCCAGCAAGGGCATTCGCTATGTAGGCAACCGCCAAGGTCTGCATGTATATGATGGTAAAACTTCCCGATTGATAACGGTAGGAGCTTCCCGTATGGGAGTAGAGAATGGAGTGAGAGACATCCTTGCCGATAAGCAGGGTAATATCTGGTTCTTGAGCCGATATGCGCTCAACTGCTATTTTCCGAAGACAGGCAAATTCCGTTCTTATGTCATTGCCGACAAGATGCCGAAAGGTTCGGCATTGAGCCAGCTGGTCATAGCGCAAGGCAAGTTCTTTATCGGCACGAAGAATAACGGATTGTATGTATATAGTCCTCATGGCATGAAGGCTCCATGTCAGATACCTGGTATAGGCAATGTGATTACACACTTGCAGGTAACAGAGAATGAGGAAATAGCTGTAAGTACTGATGGTTCGGGCGCTTTTTTGATTGATGCCAAGACATTGGAAATCAAGGAAGCCTATCATTCTAAGGGTGACAGAAAGCATTGCTTGCCGAGTGATGCCGTCTATTGCTTTGTGAAAGACAAGCATGGTGTCAATTGGTTTGGTTTCTACCGCTTTGGATTGTGCTATACGTTCTATAGTGCTCCTATCTTCCGCCGTTATTCCTTCGGCTCTTTTATTACTGAGGGGTTGATGGTGCGCTCTTTCTATATCGGTAATCAGGTGAAGCTTATTGGTACGAACGATGGTCTGTATTATGTGGATGAGGCAAGAATGTTTGTTAAGTTGCTCACGCCAAGTGAACTGCTGGGTGCCCATATCATCACAAATATCACTTATTTCAAAGGACAATATTATATAGGTACTTATGATGGAGGCTTGCTGATATTGAATCCGCAGACTTTTTTTGTTTCCCGCATTCCGAACCAACCCTTGTTGGAAACAGCGTCTGTTTCTTCTTTCGACGTAAGTCGGGATAACAGATTGTGGATAGGTACGGCTGAGGGTGTCTTCGTATGGGATGGCGAAGGCAACCTGCAAAGATATACTGAGAATAATTCCCGTCTTTGCGGAGGTATCACCAACTTCCAGTTTGATAAGATGGGCAATGGCTGGGCTTGCTCACAAGGTGTGTCGCTCTATGTGGCGGCAACGCAGACTTTCGAGAATGCCAATTTCCCGAAGGGCTTCTTCCAGGCAGAGGAAAGCCTCATTGCTTCGAGAGGTCATCAGGGACTTATGTTCTTTCTCAAACCATCAAAATTATACTATACCAATCCATCGATGACCCATTTCGGACAGATGGATTTGCCGCAAGACTTGGCTAACAGCAGGCTTTATGGTTTCCAGGATGACATGAAGGGATATTACTGGATAGCAACCGATAGGGGCTTGTTCCGCATCGGTTACCAAATGCAGGATTTGCAGCATTTTGGTTATGGTGAGGGCCTGATGTGCCAGATTATCAATTCCAATGGCGTGCGGATGGATGATAAAGGGCAAATCTGGGTGGCTACATCCAATGGTTTGATGGAGGTGAATCATCAGGCATTAAACTATTGGGAGAATCATAATCCTTATCGCATCAGTCTTTATGACATACGCAGGGGAAGTGACCTGATGGAGTTTTCACTGGAAGATAAAGCCAATGAAGCCCACACGATAGGCATTCGATGGAATATCATCTCAGAGAAGTTGGCTTTCCGTGTCCTGCTGCAAGATTATGCCCGTTCTAATGGTCGTCTCTATCAATACAAGCTGGATGGTGATAAGGAATGGAGAAGTGTGAGTGATGAACAGGATATTGTTCTCGAGCATCTGATACTTGGCGTACATAATCTGAAGGTGAGATTGGCAGGCTCTCCTGCTACAGAGTGTGAGTATCGTATTATGGTAACACCTTCTTGGGTAGCGATACTGGAGTTGATCATTTTTTTGGCAGCCCTCGCCTTGCTCTTTATGTGGTATCGCTACCATAAGAATACCAAGGTGCTCTTGGAGGAACGAAATGAGATAGAAGGTGCCTTGATGGAAGTGGAGCTGCAACAGCAGCAGGCTGAAATGGAAGATGAAGAAAGAAGGATAAAGAGTGAAGAATCCAATAGTGATGCTTCTCCGAACACTCCTAAATATGCTCGTGTGAAGATAGACGAAGAGGAGTTTGCTGAGATTGCCCAGCGCATGAAATCCTATATCGAGGAGAGCCGCTGTTATACAAACCCGGAATTGAAGATGAGTGAGCTTGCCGAAGAATTGGGAATGTCGTCGAGTAAGTTGAGTCAAGTCTTCAGCCTTTTTGTCAAGGAGAACTATTATGAGTTTATCAATAAGTATCGATTGGCTGAGTTTAAGCGGTTGATAGAAGAAGGCGAATACAAGAAATTCACCCTAACGGCTTTGAGCGAGAAATGCGGTTTTAAGAAGTCTAGCTTCTTCAGTACTTTCCGACGTGTGGAGGGGATGACTCCTACCGAATATATGAAAAAGGTAAAAAAGTAAAAGGGTAAAAAGGTAAAAGAATGGTTGGTGAGATGCTTCGATAAGGTGTCGATATGTGTTGGTGAAAGGCGAAGTTTTGAGTGTACATTGTTACACTCATAACTTCGCCTAATTTAGATAGACTTTGTGGTTGATGTTTGTAAATGGTTAGTAATTAGTGTGTTAAACGATTTGGATTTATCGAAAAACCAGTTGGCGGTACTTCTTGTCTAAAATGTTGCTTCGTATCGAAAAAGGTTATATCTTTGCAACCGTGATTCAGAGAGTCACGCTTGAAAATGACAATCTTTTTAAAGTGCAAAATAAAACTGTTATTCGATATGGAACAAGACTACAATCTTCAAAACCGCGGTTTGGTGGCTTCTATCTATGAGAAGTATTATGCCGACCTCAAGCAGTATCTTGTGAGCTATACACACGATGTGATGGCTGCAGAAGACATGCTTCAAGATCTCTTTATCAAGGTGATGTCTCTGGATGTAATTTCTGAGAATACCGCCAAGAATTTAATTTTCGTGATGGCGAAGCGCATGATTATAGATGATGCCCGTCATAAAGCATTTGTACGTGCGACCGAAAAGCAAATGATGCTTTCCATGGAAAGTCACGACTGCTCTTCTGTAGCTCGAAGAGTAGAGGCAGCCGACATTCTCTCTTTCGAGCAGCGTTATCTTTCCCATATGCCAACCAAGCGTGCCAATATATATAATATGTATAAGCACGAAGGACTGACCACCGATGAAATCGTGGAAAAGCTCCAGTTGAGTAAACGTACGGTAGAAACCCATATCTATCATTCTACAAAAGAAATGAAGAACTATTTACGTAAGATTATCTAATAATCCGTCTTTTAGATATACAATTTTTTTAAAAACAAGAATAAACAATATAATTATACCTAATTATGAAGCGACAATTCATTAAAGTTTGTATGCTCTCTGGAATGGTGATGCCTCTTTTCTCTGCCTCTCTGATGGCAGCGGGCAATCCTAATCCAATAGTAGCACAACAGCAACAGGTGCAAGGTACAGTGGTGGATAAGACGGGTGAACCGCTTATTGGTGTTACAGTACAGGTTGTAGGACAGCAAGGTGGTGCCGTTACCGATCTCGATGGACATTATTCCATCAAGGCGGCAAAGGGTGCTCAAATCAAGTTCTCTTATATCGGTTTCACGGAACAAATCATTAAGGTCACGGGGTCTCAGCTCGACGTAACGATGAGCGAGGATAGCCAGGCTCTTCAGGAGGTGGTAGTAGTAGGTTATGGTACCCAGAAAAAGGAGTCTTTGACGGGTGCCGTTACCGTAATTGACAGCAAGGCTTTTGAAGGCAAGGGTGGCTTGGCTTCTCCTTTGCAGGCATTGCAAGGTCAGGTGGCAGGTGTTATGATCAGCCGTTCTTCTTCTGCGCCTGGTGATGAGAGCTGGGGCTTGAACCTCCGTGGCTCTTCTTCCATGAACTCTACGGAGCCTCTCGTTGTCATTGATGGTGTTGCTGCCAACAGCGTGAGCGAGTTGCGACTCCTCAATCCAGACGATATTGAGAGTATCAACTTCCTGAAGGACGGCTCTGCTGCCATCTATGGTAGCCGTGCTGCAGGTGGAGTTGTGCTCGTTACTACCAAGAAAGGTAAGGAAGGCAAACTGCAAATCAATTATAGTGGTAGTGCAACGCTGAAGACTGTGGGCTTGATGCCTGAGCTTTGCAGCATTGACCAGTGGGCTGACGGCGTACAGCAGATGCTCCGCAATGACAAAAACACCAGTAATGTCTGGTACACATATGCAGAGTTGGCAAAGAAGTACAAGGGTGGCTACATCGACCTGGAGAAGACTGCCAATCCTTTCGGACAGGCAGCCTTCACCGATGTGAAGGACTTTGTCTTTGATGATGAGGCTGACTGGCTCGGCAGTCTCTTTGGCTCTACATGGAGTACCAGCCAGAGCTTGAGTCTGGCAGGTGGTACCGACAAGAACTCTTTCCGTATCTCAGGTAGCTTCCTCTATGATGGCTCACCTCTCCAGTATGGTAACAATAACAATAAGCGATACAACATCCGCTGGAACAATACCAACAAACTCAACAAGATGTTTACTCTTGAGAGTAGCATCGCATATAGCCGACAGGAGCAGGTGGCTCCTACATTGGTAAGTTCTGCCTTGACTACCAGCATGCCTATGCCAGGCTTGCCATTGACCACACAGGATGGCAAGGCTTACGCTTGGGGTTCCTGGGGATCGCCTGTGGCAAAGTTGCAGCAGGGTGGTGACAACAAACTCTCTGTTCGTTCCCTCAGTATCAGCGAAACATTGAAGGCTAAGCTGACCGACTGGTTGGATGCCAATGTCAACGTGGGCTACAATACCAACGAGGCTCGCCGCCGCACCATCCAGAACAGCATTACCTATTATAATTATACAGGTACCAGCAAGACCCTGGAAGATCCTACGCAGGCCAAGTCTTACTTCAAGCAGACTTCTTCTCGTACCGACTTCTATAGTATCTCTGGTTTTGTAAATGCTCACAAGACATTCGCCAAGTTGCACAATACGAGCCTCACTCTCGGTGCTCAGTATGAATTGAAGGATATGGAGATGTTTGGTGCCAACTACACCGATATTTTGGCAGGTCTCGATGTTATCAATGGTAATGGTACGTTGACCTTGACCAGCGATGATATCCTCAAGAACAACTATCGCAATGCCATCATGTCTTACTTCGGTCGTTTGAACTATGACTTCGACAGTAAGTATCTCCTGGAGTTCAACGGTCGTTACGACGGTAGTTCCAAGTTCTTGCCACAGAACCGTTGGGCATTCTTCTGGGGAACTTCCTTAGGATGGCGCATCAACCAGGAGAATTTCCTGAAGGACGTGGAATGGTTGAGCAATTTGAAACTTCGTGCTTCTTATGCCGAGATGGGTTCTCAGAGCGGTATTGACAATTATGACGGCTATCAGTTCTATAACCTCGGTACATTGACCGGTGCCTATGTAGGCAGCGACAAGCTTACTACCATCAAGACTAATGGCAAGTTTGCTTCTACCACGCGTCAGTGGGAACGCATTAAGAACTACAATGTGGGTCTCGACTTCGGATTCTTCAATGGTGCATTGACTGGTACCGTGGAAGCCTTCTTGAAGAAGAACGACAATATGCTCGTGGCTATTACCTATCCGGCTATACTCGGCGACAAGGCGCCTACAGCCAATAATGGTAAATTCAAGGACTGGGGTTATGAGGGTAGCCTTAATTACAACGGAAAGATAGGCGAGGTGAAGTATCATGTAGGTGGTAACATCACCTTCACCCGAAATGAGTTGACCGATTACGGTGGCACCACCGTATTGAAGTCGGGTTATACCAGCACCCAACAGGGCTATTCACTCAACTCTATCTTTGGTCTTCGCTATGGTGGCAAGATACAGAACGAGGAGCAGTTGAAAGCATACATGGCAAAATACTATCCAAACAACGGAATCAACATGCCAGCCAACCTGCGTGTGGGTGACAACATGTATTGTGATGAGAATGGCGATGGAGTGCTCGACTACAATGATTACATTTATCTTGGTAGTGATGTTCCGGAAATCTCTTACTCATTCAATGCAGGTGCATCATGGAAGGGCATCGATTTCAATATCGTGTTCCAAGGCTCAGCCAACCGATTTGTATATCGTGGCATAGACTCATGGACCGTACCGTTCCGTTCTCCTTACACCAACTCTACAACAAGCAGTATTGGCAACACATGGAGCGAGACCAATCCGAATGCTTACTATGCACCATATACAATGGATGCCAACATCATCAACTATAACTATCAGGCAAATTCGCAGACAGCACAGGATGGTCGTTATATCCGACTCAAAAACCTGACCGTAGGCTACAACTTGCCAGCTGGTTTGCTGAAGAAGATAGGTTTCATCAACATGGCCCGTATCTACTTCACTGGTGAAGACCTTTGGGAGAGCACCAAGATTTCAGATGGATGGGATCCGGAGGCTAAGCGCAATGCAAGTGGCACAGGTCGCTATCCATTCAGCCGTAACTTTACTTTCGGAGTGAATCTTACGTTCTAATGTTTAGTATTTAATGTTTAATTATTCATAGATGATAGATATGAAAACGATATATAATACAATCAAGGTTGCCTGTGTGGGAATGATGACGATGGCGATGACCAGCTGTTTGGACTTCTCACCAGAGTCGCAGATGAACGATAAAACCGTTTGGTCTTCGGCTACCAACTTCCAGTTGTTCGCCAACCAGTTCTATTCTTACACCCGCGATATCCAGGCAGGAGATGCCAATGGCTATCAGTATGCCGTGAGCGACGGTCCTCATAGCGATACTCGAAGCGACTTGATGGCAGATGCAAATGTCAATGTGTATAGCCAGGGAACCAATACCATCCCTGAGCGTGACAAGAACTATTCTTCGCTCTATACACATATTTATTATACCAATTTGCTGCTGAAGAATGCAGCAGGCTATGCAGATCAGAAGGCTATTGCCGTACCTGTGGCTGAGGCTAAGTTCTTCCGTGCTTACAGTTATTTCGAATTGGTACAGCTTTATGGAAACGTGATTCTCCTGACAGAACCTGTAGATATGGATTCGCCAGCAATGAACGCTGCACGTGATGATCGTGGATTGGTTATCGACCAGTGTATCAAAGACCTCCAGGAAGCAGCAGAAGGTTTGCCTGAGACTGCATCTGAGGCTGGCCGCCTTTGCAAGGATGCTGCCAATGCCTACCTCTCTCGTGTAGCTCTCTATGAGGCTACCTGGCAGAAGTTCCACAATGGTGGTGCCAATGCTACCAGCAACAGCGAGCGCGTTACCTCTCTCCTCACCATTGCCAAGAATGCTGCTAAGGCAGTGATGGATGGTGGTCACTTCAAACTCTTCTACAATGAGAAGTTGGGCACGGAGAGTTACCGCTACATGTTCATCCTGGAGGATGCACAGTGCAACCCTGCTGGCTTGACCACCAAGGACAATACGGAGTATATCCTGGCTCGTCGCCACAAGAGCACAGACGGTGTAGCCTTGAACATCACAAAGGCTTACTTGATGAATGCTGTTTATCCTACCCGTAAGTTGGCTAATTTGTATGTTTGCCAGGATGGTCTGCCTATCGAGAAGTCGCCTCTCTTCAAAGGCTACGACAAGGCTGTCTCTGAGTTCCAGAATCGTGACAACCGTATGCTCACTACCTTGACCAAGCGTGGTGATAAGGTTTGGGATAATACCGCAGACCACTGCCGCACAGCTTGGGACGAGAGCGATGAAAGCCGTGCCAAGAATGTGAGTGCTACAGCCAATAGTGGTTATCAGACCCATAAGTGGGCTGTGGAGCGCCAGGTGGCAGATAAGTATGAAACCATGGATTTTCCTGTCATCCGCTATGCAGAGGTGCTTCTCAACTATGCTGAGGCTGCCTATGAGTTGGAAAACAAGATTTCAGATGACGACCTCAACAAGAGCGTCAATCTGGTTCGCCAGCGTTCTAATCCTAATATGGTGAAACTCAGCAATGCCTTGGTTACTAACAATGGCTTGAGTATGCGAGATGAGATTCGCCGTGAGCGCACCGTAGAGTTGGTTTTCGAGGGCTATCGCATCGACGATCTCAAGCGTTGGGCTACAGCTTCTACAGAGATGCCGCAAGATCTGCTTGGCGTGAAGTGGAAGGGAACAGAGTTTGAGTCTCTTTGGGCAAAACAGAGCCGTCAGGTGAATGCTGAGGGTTGCATCATTCTCTACAGCAACCGCACATGGAGCGATAAGAACTATCTCTATCCATTGCCATCAGAACAGTTGCAGCTCAACCCTAATTTGGGTCAGAACCCAGGATGGGAATAAGGTAGTGTTTAATGAGTAATGTTTAGTGTTTAATGAGATATTCTAAATAATAGACAATTATGAAACGTTATAACAAGATATACACCATGATGCTGATGCTCGGCTTGGCTGTCACATCGTTCACATCATGTAGCGATGACGATGAAGGTGGCAACCTTTATTCTGCAGTCATTGCATCAAGCGTCGAATTCAACCTCGCACAGGACAAGCAGATGCTGGTTTACACCGACGAGACCGGTGCCCAGTGCTTGCCATTGGTAAAGGGCGAGACTTTGAAGTTGGATTACACGGTTACTCCAGATACAGTCACATATAAAGATGTAGTCTGGACAACATCGAATGCCGACTTTGTCACCGTATCAGATGACGGTACCGTCTCTGCCGTTGATGGTGATGGATATTCCATCGTACAGGTAGCTCCTGTCGGCCTCTATGAGGGTAGCGGCATCAGTGCCAATCTCAAGGTCGTTGTTTCCAGCGAACTGCGTAAGGCTACAGCCATCCCCGTGACTTCTTCTGCAGATGAAGTCTATGCGGGTGATACGCTCCACATGCAGGCAAGTATCTTGCCTGCTAACTCTACTTACAAAACCGTGAAGTGGTCTGTTGATGATGAGAATGCAGCAAGCATCGATTCAAAGACCGGTGTGCTGACTGCCAAGCAGGCTTCTGCAATCTCTACTCTTGTAACCGTAAAGGCAACAGCCCTCGATGGTTCCAACGTAGCGGGCGAGAAGGTCATCAAAGTGAAGAGAATTGTTACTCCAGAGAATGTAACCATCGATCAGGCTTACGCTGCAGAGAAAGGTTATTACTGTGCTCTGAACGAGAAGACTTTGAATCTCAACTACACTACAGTTCCTGCTGAGTGTACCACCTCTTTGCTGAAGTGGTCTTCATCTGATGAGAGTGTGGCAACGGTAGATGCTGGTGTTGTAACCTTCAAGGGCTTTGGTACTGTCACCATTACGGCGGCAACTCCTGATGGCAAGAGTAGCAGCATCAACCTCAATATTCCTTTAGGTTTGATTCGTGAAACCTTCCACAACGAGAAGCATTATAGCCTCTACAATGCTAAGCAGAGTGGCAATGGCACAGAGAGTTCTCATGTATGGCACGATGGTTATATCACAATAACCACTTATACCCAGAATGCTACCAAGCAGCGTGGTGACCTCAAGTGGTGGGATACTCCTGTAACGCTCCATGCCGGTAATTATCCTATCCTCGCCATCAAGATGGATGATGTGAAGGATCAGGAAGGCATCAGTGCCCGTAACCTCAACTTCGATGTGGTTGGTAAGAGTGAGAGTGGTACTGACTTCAAGGCTCTTGGTGGTGGTAACAACAAGTACTCGGGTGAGTATAAGTGTTCTGATGGTAGCCATGTCTTCATCTACGACCTGAGCACCGTGGCATTCGGTACTGGTGGTATTGCTCCTACTAATGAGGCAATCTCATTCAACACCTTCCAGTTGAAGTTGGCTGATATTGCTACTGTAACTCATCAGATTCAGTATAATGTATATTGGATGCAGAGCTTTAAGAGCATTGAAGACCTTCAAAGCTACATTAAGAATGTGGATGGTTTGACTTACGAGGTGAAGAAATAATTAAGTAACCCTTCGTAACAATCCGTATCTTTAATAAAAAAGATATTCATATTATGAACAAGAAAAGTTTTATCATAGCAGGTTTGGCAGCACTCATGCTGCTGCCAACCTCTTGCAGAGAGAATGAGTTCGGACAGGTGGATTTAACCTTGCCGGAGACTCCTACTGACCCAGGTGTCAATGCAACATATACATTCAATCACCCATGTGCAATGTATACAACCGCTGATTTCGATAGAGTAAAGTCTGAAATTGCTGCTGGTTCCATTCCTGAGGTGACGAAAGCATTCCAAGGTTTGAAAACCAGTAAGTATGTGGGGCTTAACTATCAGGCTAATCCTCAGGAAGTCATCGTTCGCGGTGATGCTACAGGAACAGGTGTTTCGGGTGAAAACTATATGTACGCCATGCGTGATGCTGCCGCAGCTTATCAGATGGCAATGCTCTGGAAATTGACCGACAATGAGGCTTACGCCAAAAAGTCTGTGGAAATCCTTCAGGCTTGGGCTGCTAAGTGTAAGAAAATCGCTTCCAATGATGCCAACCAGGTACTTGCTGCTGGAGCCCAGGGATATACCTTTGCCTGTGCCGCAGAAATCATGACTACTTATAGCGGCTGGTCTAAGGCTGACCGGGATGTCTATAAGAAATGGATGCTCGATGTATTTGCAAGCAAGAATAAGGACTTCCTCGACAACCATACAGGTAATAACGTCTGCGCCCTCCACTACTGGAGTAACTGGGATTTGCTCAATATGTGTTCTTATATGGCTATCGGCATATTGACCGAGAATAGCGAGATGGTGAACTATGTAGTAAACTATTTCTATACAGGAGCAGGTAATGGCTGTCTCAAGAACCTGATTGTTGGCGACTTGCTGGATGACCCTCTGGGTTCTGGTGAAAAACTGGCACAGGATCAGGAGAGCGGTCGTGACCAGGGTCATGCGCAGATGTCTGCCATGGTGGTTGCTAACTTAGCTCAGATGGCATATAGCCTCTATGAGCAGAATAAGTTGAATGCCGATGCTGCTAAGCTTGACTTCTTCGCAGCCAATGACAATGCCCTCTTGAAACTCGGTGAATATGTGGCATTGAGCAACCTTCGCAATGGTAGTGACAATGCCAACAAGGAAGGTCAGTGGCTCGTCAATGCCAGCGATATGCCTTTCAACAAGTATGTATACTGTACTGGCTGTACCTGCAAGGACCAGAATCATGGAGCTACCCATGTAGCTTTGGCTGACAATAAGGTTGAAAATGGCAAGGAAACCGGTGGACGTGGTGAAGTTCGCCCAGGTTGGGAAATCTTCTTTAACCATTATGCCAAGGTGAAAGGCTTAACTTCTGGCTATATTTACTCAGAGAAAATGGCAAAGAAACTCCGTCCGGAGTGTGGCGCTGGTGATAGTCGATATGGCGACAACTCTGGTGCTTTCGACCAGTTGGGATGGGGCACCTTGATGCTCTATCGCTAAGCAGGATATAAGTTTTTAAGCGTTCGATAGGTTATGGCTTTTGAATAACCCAATGTAAAATCCCTCGTTAGGAAATCTTTCTAGATTTTCAGCGGGGGATTTTTACGTAAAGGCTGCTGCAAGAACTGAGGCTAATCTGATAGGTGCGTACACTGCTAAAGGATAAGGCGGAAAGACTTTCCCTTATGATGCTGTCTCTGAAGAGATCAAAACCATGAAATAACAAGGATAGGTGGATGCAGAAATCTCTTTGACAAGAGGCTCTGTCATCCACCTTTTAATATATATATTGGTCGTAGATTAGCGCATATATTTGTATCTGTAGTCTTTACTCTTATTTAACTCTAAACCAGTCTGCATCAATCCATCCTCGGTTGCCTTTGGTGTTCTTGCGCTCGCTCACGAATCCCATCTTGGCGCCTATCCATTTTCCTTGTCTCAGGGTAAAAAGATCGCCAGCGTTCTTATATCGCTTGCCATCAAGACTATAGGCAAACTGACATTTCCCTGCCTTGACTTTCATCTGGAGATAGATGTCGAGATAGATGGCTGGAGAATATGGAATGGTATCCTTCTCGGTAGGCTTGAAGGTGGCGAGTGTCTTTTCTGTCTCTATGCCGCCTATATCTGCGCCCTTGCAGTGAAGCTGCTGGAGCAGGAAGTTGTCACCCATTCTTCGTACCACCAAGGCTTGGTAGTTCATGCCCATCATGATGATGCCGCCATACTGGTCGTCTTCTTTTGATGCAAAACGGATTTTTGCCGTGGCGGTAAAGTTCTCTGATGGAGTCTTCTGCAACAGGAGATTTCCTGCTTCCCAAAGACTTTTGAAAGGCTGTGGCTTGCCCGCTTCGTCAATAGCCGTAAGATCTGCGGTATATAATCGCATGCAACCATTGTTGGTTGGCATTCCCCAAAGCTGGTTATAGTTGGCGTGCCATTGCCATTGCAAGCCTAGCTCTGTGCTGTTGAATTCATCTGATTCCTGAGGATTCACCTTTACCTTTGATACAGACTTCGGCATGCGATAGGTGAGATAAGGTTCTCCACATCCATCGCCATCCTTGTCATTGCCCATTACTGGCCATCCTGTCTTCCAATTCACTGGTTGCAGGAAGATGACACGGCCGTAGGCATACTTGTCATTGAAATGCAGGAACCAGTCTTCACCTTGCGATGTATGAACCCATGCTCCTTGGTGCGGACCATTAATCTTAGTTTTTCCTTGTGCCATCACCTTCTTGGCTTCGTAAGGACCATATACGTTCTTGCTTCTCATGGCGAGTTGCCAGCCATGTTGTACACCTCCTGCAGGGCACATAATCCAGTAGTAGCCGTCACGCTTATAGAATTTCGGACCTTCTGTGGTATGGTTTTTCTGTCCTCCATCAAAAACGATGCGAGGCTTGCCTATCGCCTTGGTTCCATCAGTAGAAAGCTCACGAATGGTGAGAACGGAATTAAAACCAGAACGGCTTCCTGCCCATCCGTTCACAAGATAGCATTTTCCGTCTTCATCCCAGAGCGGACAAGGGTCAATCATTCCTTTTCCTGCTATAACGCAGACGGGTTTCTCCCAAGTGCCGCGTGGATCCTTGGTCTTCACCATAAAGATGCCGTGGTCAGGGTCACCCCAATAGATATAGAACTCTCCGTTGTGATGGCGGATGGCAGGTGCCCATACTCCCTTGCCGTGTTGAGGCTGGTCGAAGAGTTGCTTAGGCTCTTGTTCTTGCAAGGCATGACCGATGATTTCCCAGTTCACCAGGTCTTTGCTATGAAGGATAGGCAGACCTGGGATACAATTAAAAGAACTTGCCGTGAGATAATAGTCTTCTTCTACAGCCACCACGTCTGGGTCGCTATAGTCGGCATAAATTACGGGGTTGGTATAAGTGCTGTTGCCATTATCGGGATTCCAAACCTGCGAATGATACTGGGCTTGGAGCGACATAGGCGTTGCCAGTAGAATGCTCGAAAAGAGCAATGATGTAATTCTCTTATTCATATGATTCTCTTATTCTTTTATAATGATACGTATGATGAAGGAAGATTACTTATATGTTTATCGTCAACTTTTCTACTACGACTTTAAGTATTCTTCTTATCCGGTTCGTATTACTAATAAAATAATGACGATGAAAATAAGAAGAATACTTTTGGGTATGGCTACTGTTGCCATATCGCAGATAAGCATGGCGCAGAAGGTGCAGACTGCTGCGCAGGTTCCGGCACTCGATGTTGATAAGCAGTTGCAATACTGCCACAAGCAGGTGAAGCGTGCCCTGGCAGAGTTGCAGCAGAAGGATGGCTCTTTCGATTATACGATGGAACCTCGCAACATCCTGAAGGGTGATAAGCAGAAGGGATGGAATTGCCGCAAGGCTACTCCGGAAGAGTGGTGTGATGGTTTCTGGCCAGGCATCCTCTGGATGGACTATCAGAATACCCAGGATGAGGCTGTGCGCAAGGCTGCCGAAGGATATACGGAATCGCTGAAAGGCATCGCCTATCGTCCTTGCTACGACCACGACATCGGTTTCCTGATGTTCTGCTCTTATGGCAAGGGCTACGAGGTGAATCATTCGCAGGAATACAAGAACGTAATCCAGGCTTCTGCAGATTCTCTAGCCACACTCTTCAATCCTATTGTAGGTACGATATTGAGTTGGCCTAGAGAGGTGAAGCCCCGCAACTGGCCGCACAATACCATCATGGATAATATGATGAATCTCGATATGATGTTCTGGGCAGCTAAAAATGGTGGAAACAAACTGCTTTATGATCTGGCTGTAACCCACGCCAAGACCACGATGCAGAACCATTTCCGTCCGGATGGAAGTTGCTATCATGTGGCAGTATATGATACCATCAGTGGTAATTTGATCAAGGGAGTAACCCACCAAGGCTATGCCGACAATTCGATGTGGGCGAGAGGACAGAGCTGGGCCATCTATGGCTATACGATGGTGTATCGCTATACCCACAACAGAATGTTCCTGGATTTCGCCCAGAAGGTGACGGATATCTACATCAAGCGATTGAAGGAAACCAGCGATGATCTCATTCCTCTTTGGGATATGGATGATCCTCGTGGAGTGAAAGGTGCTCCTAAGGATGTAAGTGCTGCCTGTGTGGTTGCTGATGCTCTACTGGAACTCCAGCAGTATGTGGGAGGCGAGAAAGGCGAGGAGTATAAGCAGTTTGCCATCCAGTCGCTAGCCCAACTGAGCACCGATAAATACTTGAGTGGTAAGAAGAATGTAGCGTTCCTGATGCATAGCACGGGTCATCATCCCGCAGGGAGTGAGATAGATGCCAGTATCATCTATGCCGATTACTACTATTTGGAAGCGTTGAATAGAATGAAAGATATGAGTTTTTAAGTTAGGTTAGTTTTTTGTACGATAAGAGGGTGTGTCATAAGTCCATGACGCACCCTCTTTAATATCTCAATAGTTCGTTAACATTTCGTTCATGTGTTGCTTCTATATTGTTATCTCTTTTTTACTGTCTCTATCTTGCAACTATGTTTCTTGGAATGTTTATCGTAGTTAATACCTACAAGGATTACATCGCCAACATAATGCATCAAAGGTTTCACATAATTCTGCCGCTTGATTTGACTGATTGCAGTTTCCGCCTTCTCATTCCATTTCAATTCCAGAACAACAGCAGGAACATCTACATTTCTATGAGGCAACAGTACTATGTCGGCAAAACCTTTGCCCGTTGGCAATTCACGAATTATCTCATAGCGATTTCTCGCTGTATAAAATGCCAAGGACAGCACACAAGCCAAGGAATTTTCATCGTTATACTTCAATATGCTGGTATTCTGTTCATGTATTTCCGCTACACATGAAGCCACCTCTTCCTCATCGCCATGAAGCAAATGAACCATTAAATCCTCCGAGTGTTCCAAAGCACTCGTCACCTCTCGCCAACTTGTGTCGGCAATGGCCGTCTCAAATTCCTGGCGTACTTCATAGTTTGGAATGCTAGCGCATTTGGTTTCATTATTATATGAGAGATAGCCCAAATGGCAAAGAAGGGTGAGCACGTCATCTTTACAATCCACTTTGTGCATATCATTGCTAAAACGCAACGCATTCACCCGTACAGGAACATCATTGAGAGCACTGATGATATCATCCTTCAAACCTTCAAAGTTCATCGTGATATAACGTTTCAAACTTTCAAAAGTATTAGTACTCGTCCAAAAACTCTCATACGATTTGCGCTTCAATGCACGCATCACAGCATACGGATTGTACATAGCTTTCTCTGCGCCCAACTCATATCCGTCATACCATCGTTTCATCTTATAGGCATCCATTCCCACTTCGGTACACAACTGCTCTACTTCATTTTCCGTAAAGCCGAAATAAGGTGCAAGTTGAGCAGGACTCAGCATTGTATATTCATCGAAATTATTCAGGGCTGATTGTGTATTATAGCGTTTGATAGGCAGTATGCCAGTCATGTATGAGCATGCAAATACATATTCTGACATGCTTCCTTTGAAAAGACGGCGCAAAAGGTTGACATATTCGTCCATTTGCTTTTCCTGTCCCTCACGACAAAGCGCATCCCATTCATCTATTAAGCACACAAACTTCTCTCCTGTCTGATTTACGATACTTACAAGCAAATCCATCAAGTCGTCATTAGGCTTCATCACAACACCCTTGTACAACTCCAGTAATTCCTCGCAAATATCACGTTTGATATGCTCTACCAACTGTTCATCATTGCCATATTTGGTCACAAAATCCGTCATGTCTAAATAAAGCACAGGATAGCGATTGAGATGTTTCTCGAAATCCTCGTCTTTGCTAATGGCAAGTCCTTGAAACAAGTTTCGGGAATCGCATGACTTATCATAGTATGCATTGAGCATCTTTACGGCTACCGACTTGCCAAACCTTCGGGCACGAGTAACACAGAGAAAGCGATTCTCTGTCATCATTGCAGAGTTCACTTCCGCTATCAGCAAACTCTTATCCACAAACTTTGAGTTGCGTAGCGATGCAAAACCATCATTTCCCTTATTAAGATAATTCATATATTGCTGCCATTTTTATATTTGTGGCAAAGTTACGAAAAAATAACGAGATTAACAAAGAAAATGCTTGAAAAAGAGAACAGTAAGGGCTGCCAGTACATCCTGGCAGCCCTATTACGTTAGTATGTTATGAAAAATTTGAGAGAATTGAAACTTCACAGTTTCTGAATTGTTTTACTAAACATGATTTTTTATATAGAGAAAGCATAGAAATAACTACTTCAGTATCGTAGGAGACGCTGTGGTGGTGCTTATCTGATCGATGCCCGTGCGCTGCATGGAATCAACCGAAGCAGAATCGCCCATGGCTACGGAAACGCCCTTGCCACTCTTGGTGTATCCTACGTTTTCAATCTGATTATCGACATCGTTCTGGAATGGAACCTGAGCAGCGTTGCCCAAGGTCAAGACGATAGCTACTACGGCAGCAGCCTTGAAGAGAGGCTTCAGGCGCTCTGTCAGTGAAACAACCTTCGCCTTGTTAGGCTCCTTGGTGTATTCATCTTCAATCATCGCCATCATCTTCTGGTCGAAGTCATCACCCAGTGTCTCTTGCTTAGCCTCGCCCATCTCGTAAGAGAAGAGCGCCTGATATGGCTTCAGCTCGGCAGGCAACTCGTCCTGGCTGAAGAATGCGCGGAGAATCTCCTCTTCTTCGAGAGAAGTCTCGGCCTTCCAATAGCGGTCCAAAAGTTGGTTGATGTACTTATAATCCATAACTGTCGAATTGTTGAAATCTTTGTTTAACTGTTTGTCGAGCCCTGAAGATATTCACCTTGACCTGGTCTTCGGTGATGCTGAGGATATCTGCTATTTCCTTATAGGATTTTCCTTCGATGTCTCGAAGTTGCAGACAGCTGCGCTGTTTCTCGGGCAACTCATTAATGATGTTCCTTACGATGTTCAGCTTGTCTTTCTGAATCATTTGTTCGGAAGGAGTGGATGATGTCTCGTCGAGCCTTTCCGTATTTTGCTCTTCCAGCGAATCGTTCTGATTATCCATCTTCTTGATGCGGTCGAGCGAGAGGTTGCGGGCGATAGTGAGGCTGTAGGCCTCGATGGAGTCAAGCTCCTGCCATCTTTCGCGGGCATTCCAGACTTTAATCATGGTGTCCTGCACAACGTCTTCCGCTTCCTCCCGGTTGAGAGTAATGCGAAGCGCCAGCCTGAAGAGTTTATTCTTCAGAGGCAAAACATCGTTTTGGAAACTGATTTTTTTCATCCCTCTATAATTAATGACGACTCACCTGTAAGAAAGTTACAAGCAACTCTAAATTATTTCTATTTTTAACTCTTAATAACAGTTCCGTGCTTTCCGTCGATGGCGGTAGCAAGGGTGATAATCACCTCTTTCACACCAGCATCGATGGCTGCAAGGGCATTCTCCAGCTTTGGAATCATGCCGCCTGCCACGGTACCGTCTGCTTTGTATCTCTCAAAATCGGCATGGGTAATCACTGGAATCACGCTGTCGTCATCCTCAGGATTGCTGAGCACGCCTTTCTTTTCAAAACTGTATATCAATGTCACGTCGTAGTAAGGAGCCAGAGCCTTGGCTGTCTCGCTTGCGATGGTGTCGGCATTGGTGTTGAGGATATTGCCCTTGCCGTCGTGGGTCAGTGGAGCCATTACGGGGGTAATGCCTTCATTGATCAGGGTCTGGAGCATCTTGCCGTTGGCACGCTCTACATCGCCTACGTATCCGAAGTCAATGCCATCCTTCAACGGGCGCTTATGACTGTGGATTACGTCCATGTCGGCACCTGTCAGACCGAGGGCATTCACGCCGTTAGCCTGAAGCTTGGCAACCAGGTTCTTGTTTACCAAACCGCCATAAACCATCGTTACCACCTCCAGCATGTCTGCATCGGTGATGCGACGGCCGTTTACCATCTTGCTCTCGATGCCGAGGGCTGCGGCTACCTTGGTGGCACGGCGGCCACCGCCATGCACCAGTACTTTCTTGCCAGGAATGGCTGCGAAATCCTTCAAGAGCTGTGCCAGCTGCTCGCTGTCTTCAACGATGGCACCGCCTACCTTTACTACTGTTACTTTTTCCATCTTATCTTATGTTGAATGTTTACTGAAGATATGTGTATCCGAAGAGACCATTGCGATAGGTGCCCAGGAATTCCTTACCCTCGTCGAGAGAAATCTTGCCTTCCTTCACACTCTTGGTTACCCACTGCTCCAACTGGCGGACGAGCTTCTTCGGATTATACTGTACGTAATCCAATACCTCCTCCACGGTCTCGCCATCGAATATCTGGTCGATATTGTACTTGCCATCCTTTACGGAGATGTGGGCAGCATTGGTGTCGCCGAAGAGATTGTGCATATCGCCCAGAATCTCCTGGTAGGCACCTACGAGGAACACACCAAGATAGTATGGCTCGTTCTTCTTCAGTGGATGAAGTGGGAGAACGTTGCCGATATGACCATCGGTTACGAAGTTCGCAATCTTACCGTCGCTGTCGCAGGTGATGTCCTGCAAGGTAGCGTTGCGGGTAGGACGCTCATCCAGGCGCTGGATAGGCATGATAGGGAAGAGCTGGTCGATTGCCCAACTGTCTGGCAGGCTCTGGAACAGGGAGAAGTTGCAGAAATACTTGTCGGCAAGAATCTTGTCCAATCCTCTGAGCTCCTCAGGCACGTGCTTCATGTGCTTGGCAAGATTGTTGATTTCGTGGCACACGCTCCAGTACATCGCCTCAATCTCGGCACGGGTCTTCAAATCTACGATGCCGTGAGAGAAGAGCTGCAATGCCTCGTCACGAATCTGCTCGGCATCGTGCCAGTCTTCCAGCATGTTGCGAGGATTCAGGTTGTCCCATATCTCATAAAGGTCCTTCACCAGCTGGTGGTCGGTTTCCTTTGCCTCAAACTCCTCTGGCATTTCCGGCAGGGAGGCAGTCTCCAGCACATCAATGACCAATACGGAGTGGTGTGCCGAGAGCGAACGGCCACTCTCGGTGATGAGGTTAGGGTGCTCGATATCGTTCTTGTTGGCTGCATCAACGAAAGTATAGACACAGTCGTTCACATACTCCTGGATAGAATAGTTCACGGAGCTTTCGCTGCTGGAAGAGCGGGTGCCATCGTAATCTACGCCAAGGCCACCGCCACAATCAACGAAATCTACATTGTAGCCCATCTTGTGGAGGTTGATGTAGAACTGTGCAGCCTCACGGAGAGCCGTCTGGATGCGGCGGATCTTGGTAATCTGGCTTCCGATGTGGAAGTGGATGAGGCGCAGGCAGTCGTGGAATCCCATCTCCTCAATCTTGTTGAGGGCGGTGAGCAGTTCGGCGCTTGTCAAACCGAACTTCGATGCATCGCCACCGCTCTCAGCCCATTTTCCTGAGCCTGAAGACGCAAGCTTGATGCGGATACCGATGTTTGGCTTCACGTTGAGCTTATTTGCCACCTTGGCGATGATATCCAGTTCATTGAGCTTTTCTACCACGATGAAGATGCGCTTACCCATCTTCTGTGCGAGCAAGGCAAGTTCGATGTAGCTCTCATCCTTGTAACCGTTGCAGATGATGAGCGAGTCGCTCTGTGCCTGTACGGCGATAACGGCATGAAGTTCTGGCTTGGAACCGGCTTCCAGTCCCAGGTTGAACTTCTTTCCATGAGAGATGATTTCCTCAACCACCGGCTGCATCTGGTTCACCTTGATAGGATAGATGACAAAGTTCTCTCCCTTGTATCCATACTCTTCCTTGGCCTTCTGAAAACAGCTGGCTGTCTTCTCGATACGGTTGTCGAGGATGTCTGGGAAACGGAGCAGTACGGGAGCATTGATGTCTCGTAATGCCAACTCGTCCATGATGTCGCGCAGGTCTATCTGCGTGTTGTCCTTGCATGGAGTTACATAGACATCACCCTTGTCGTTGATGCCAAAGTAAGAAGTGCCCCAACCACCGATGTTGTAGAGCTCCTTCGAGTCTTCAATAGTCCATTTCTTCATTTTCTGTTCTTGGTCTTGCTAAAAAGTTTGTTTAATAATATTTTCTGTTTATGATAAATCGTAGAAAGGTAAGCCGTCTCTTGTCTTGAGTTGGCTTACCTTTTTTCTTTATACGTTCAGCAGGCTACGAACCTCCTGTACCGTTTCGTTTACTTTATCCAAGTTGTCCATCACATTGATGTCGATGATATGTTTTGCCTTCTCATAGAAAGGCTCGCGCTGCTTCAGCTGCTCGCGGATGAATACTTGTACTTCCTCCGGAGTCTTGTTGAGCAGCAGGGGGCGTACGCCCTTGCCCATCTTGAGGTGAGCATAGAGGGTTTCTGGCGTTGCCTTGAGGTAGATGGTGTTGCCCGACTGGTTCATATACTCCATGTTGTCGAAGAAACAGGGTGTTCCTCCGCCACAGCTAACCACTACGTTTTCAAACTCCGCCACCTCGTGGAGCATGTTGTGCTCTATCTGGCGGAATCCCTCTTCTCCTGCTTCGTCAAAGATCTGCTTCACGGTTTTGCGCATACGGCTCTCAATGTACCAATCGAGGTCGTAGAACATCACGCCAAGCTCTTTAGCGAGGGCTTTGCCGACAGTAGTCTTGCCGGCTCCCATATATCCAATGATGATGATAGACTTCATTTTATTCTTTTTTACTTCTTCTGCCTCTTGCCTTTGGTTCTGGTGCTTCCTTGATGATGGTCATGCATTCCTCGTAGCTGAGTGACTCTACGTTCTCCTGCTTTGCCTTCGGAATGCGATAGTTCTTGCCATCGAATGCGATGTAAGGACCATAGCGGCCATTCAGAAGCTCCAGCTTGTCGTCTTCCTCAAAGGTCTTGATATGGCGTTTCTGTTCGTTAGAACGTTTTTCGTTGATAAGTTCCACTGCCTGTTCCAGGGTGATGGCCATTGGGTCGATTTCCTTTGGAATGGATACATACTTGCGGTCGTGGAGTACGTATGGACCGAAACGGCCGCTTCCGATGGTTACGGTAGAGCCTTCGAACTCACCTACCTGGCGAGGCAGCTTGAAGAGTTCCAAAGCTTCCTCCAGAGTGATGGTCTCGATACTCTTGTCGGCAGGCAACTGGGCAAACTGTGGCTTGTCCTCGTCTTCAGCGGTACCAATCTGAACCACAGGACCGAATCTTCCGATCTTTACGAATACAGGGCGACCGCTCTTAGGGTCCTTGCCCAGTTCACGCTCACCTGCCTTGTGCTCGCTGCGTGCTTCCATCACACCCTTCACTTCCGGTTCGAATCGCTTGTCGAAATCCTTCATCCATTTGGTCCACTCGGTCTTTCCCTCAGCGATATCATCAAACTTCTGCTCTACGTTGGCCGTAAAGTTATAGTCCATGATGTTAGGGAAGTTGGCCATCAGGAAGTCGTTTACCACGATACCGATATCGGTAGGGAGGAGCTTGCCCTTTTCAGAACCAGCCTGTTCCTTCTTGGTCTTCTGGGTAATCATGATACCCTTCAGCGTATCTACGGTGTAGGTACGCTCCTCGCCCTGCTTGTCACCCTTCACAACGTATTCACGCTGCTGGATGGTGCTGATGGTAGGAGCATAGGTAGATGGACGGCCGATACCGAGGTCTTCCAGCTTCTTCACCAGACTTGCTTCGGTGTATCTTGCTGGCGCCAGAGAGAATTTCTCTGTAGCGATAATCTCACGGCGCTGCAACTCATCGCCTTCCTTCATGGCTGGCAGGAGATGGGTTGAATCTTCTACGTTCTCATCCTCATCGGTAGATTCACGATATACCTTGAGGAAACCATCGAATACAACAACCTCACCATTGGCAACAAACTTCTCGCTGGTGTTATCGATGCTGATATTGATAGTAGTCTTCTCCAACTGTGCATCCTCCATCTGCGAAGCGATGGTACGTTTCCAGATCAGGTCGTAAAGACGCTTTTCCTGGCTGGTGCCATCGATGCTTGTCTCGCTCATGTAGGTAGGTCGGATGGCCTCGTGAGCCTCCTGTGCACCCTTGGAGTTGGTATGATAGGCACGTGGCTTGCTGTATTCCTTGCCGTACTCCTTGATGATCTCATCCTTGCTGGCATTGCTGCAGAGGGAAGAGAGGTTCACGCTGTCGGTACGCATGTAGGTGATGCGTCCACCCTCGTACAGGCGCTGAGCCACCATCATGGTCTGGCTTACGGTGAAGCCGAGCTTGCGGGCTGCTTCCTGCTGCAGGGTTGATGTGGTGAAAGGAGGCGCTGGTGTACGCTTCAGCGGCTTCTTGGTGACAGCTTCTACGGTGAATTTGGCGTCCTTGCACTTCTCCAGGAAGGCTTCCACCTCTTCATGGGTCTTGAAACGGTGATCGAGCTCAGCCTTTACCTCTGTGGCTGCGCCATTCTCGCTGATCAGGGCGAATACGGCATTGACACGATAGTATGGTTCGCTCTTGAACTTCTGGACTTCACGCTCACGCTCCACGATGAGGCGTACGGCAACACTCTGTACACGACCGGCAGAGAGGGCTGGTTTCACCTTTCTCCATAACACAGGAGAGAGCTTGAAGCCCACGATGCGGTCGAGCACACGACGTGCCTGCTGGGCATTCACCAAGTTCATGTCCAGGTGGCGTGGGTGCTCAATAGCGTCTAAGATGGCAGGTTTGGTAATTTCATGGAAGACGATACGGCTTGTCTTCGCTTCATCCAGTCCGAGTACTTCGCAAAGGTGCCAGCTGATGGCCTCTCCCTCGCGGTCCTCATCGGATGCTAACCAAATCTTCTTAGCTTGCTTCGCTGTTGATTTCAATTCTGTGACGAGCTTTTTCTTTTCCTCTGGAATCTCATAACAAGGTTCCATGGTCTTCTCGTCTATACTGAGTTCCTTCTTCTTGAGGTCACGGATATGGCCGTAAGAAGACATCACCTTGAAGTCTTTACCTAAAAACTCTTCGATTTTCTTAGCCTTTGCAGGGCTCTCGACGATTACTAAATTTTCTTGCATACGCTTCTACACAATTTCTTTTGGTCTGCAAAAGTAAATAAACTTTTTGCTTATACCTTATTGTATAGCGATTTTTTTGGTTTTTTAAATGTTTTGGGGCGTATTTTCATTCTTTCGTCTTGTGTTTTGCAAGAAATTTGGCCACTCCCTGTCTTATGGAACCTAATCCGAACTCTTCGGGATGGAGATTGCTGAGAGGAATCCAGTACGACTCCTCGGCATCGTCCATCGCCTCCACGTGAGAGAGGTCTTTCACCTTTACCACATAGAACATATCAAGGGTATGAACCAGGAAGTCGGAATAGAGATAGAGGTTAGGGATGCTGAACTGATAGTTCACCCCGATTACCTCCAAGCCCGTTTCTTCCTTTACTTCTCTAGCCACGCCTTCTTCACCGGTTTCATCCATATCTACGAATCCGCCCGGCAAGTCGAGGGTGCCTTTGACAGGCTCGTTTTTTCTGCGAACCACCAGAAGTTCTTCTTTCTCGTTGAGAATGAAGGCTACTGTGGCGCTGCTGGGATTCAGATAGTAGGTGAATCCGCAGTCCTTGCATTTTTTACTCTTGAAGTTGTTGATTTCGAAATGTTGAGAGCCGCAAACTGGGCAAAACTTGAATTTGTCTAAGACGTGAGTCATAATGTATATATTGAAGAACGGTCGGTCTTTGGATTACACAAAGATCGACCGCTATGTTATTAATTACCAATTGTCTGTACGGAATGGGAAGAGAGGCAGACCGCCTGCATTCGCCATGTTGCCAAGCTGGAAGTTGCGGAAGCAGTAGCGCAGAGCCACTGGCTTCTTCACTTCAGGACTGGTTACGATGATGCACTCGTTCCATCCGTCGTTGCCTTCCTGCCAAAAATGCTTGGCTGTGGCAGGATGGAACACCTTGTCTTCGCCGGCTACCTCGAAGCCCTTGATGCCTTCAAAGCGGTTGTAGGCTCCGTAGGTGTTGTCGAAGTGAACCTTCACGGTGTCGCCTACAATCTTCATCTCCTTAAAGGTCATGCTCTCGCAGAAGAGTCCCTTTATGCCGTAGGTCTTGCTGAGAGCCTGGAGAGCCAGACGCTCACCTACAGGCTGCTTTTGGCATGGGTGAATCTGCTCCACCTCGTATGGATAAACCAGATCTTCTGTGCAGACGATGCCGCTGTTCGGGATGATCTTGGCTGCGTTAAACTGCTGCTCGCGGAGTCTTGAACCTGCATCACCATTCACATCGCCATTATGATAAGGTGCAATCTGTACGAAATAGAAAGGCAGCTCGCCCTGCTTGAAGTCTCTGCGCCACTGGGCTACGAGGTCGGCAAGACGCTGGGTGTATTGACCTGCCGGGTCGCCCACGTTGGAACAGCCTTGATAGAAGAGGATTCCCTTCACGCTATAGTTGAGGATAGGATGGAAGGTTCCGTTGCCCCAGAGAAGAGGGTAGAGGAAGTCCCACTTGAACTTAGGATTCTTCGTCATCTTGAGGGAGTCGAGGTCTTCTTTCGTGTTCTTTTTCAGATAGTCACGGTCGAGCCAGCTTTCTACTCGGCTTCCACCCTTGTTTGCCATCACCAGTCCCACAGGTACGTCGAGCGCCTTGTTGACAACCTGTGCAAAGAAATATCCGGTGGCAGATGCATCGCCCACAGTTTCTTGATTAATCTCCTTCCATTCGCAGTTGGCGTCATCCAGCGGTTTGCTGCTTATCACGCTAGGAATCTTCACATAGTGTACACCTTTATATTGGTTGGCTTCCAATACAACCTTGTTGTAGCCTTCTACAGGACAGTTGCCGAAACCTTTCACCGGCATCTCCATATTGCTCTGTCCGGCGCATACCCATACTTCACCAGCCAATATATTCTTGAGGGTGGTCTTTTCGCCATCATCAAAGGTAATGGAGAGTGGAGTGTAGCTAGCCTTGGGAGTCTGTACCTTGACAGCCCACTTGCCATCCTTTCCGGTCTTTGCCGAATACTTCTGCCGCGACCATGAGGTGCTTACCTCTACCAGGGTGCCAGGCTTGTCCCAACCCCAGAGGTTGGCTTCTGAATCTTGTTGGATAATCATGTTGTCACCCAGGATGTGTGGCAACTTTACTTTAGCGTTTGCTCCTGCTGTAACGAGAGCCAATGCTGCGAAAGCTAAAAGTTTCTTGTTCATTTTTTAGTGCTTAAAATTTATTGTTGCTGTTAATCTATTGTAGCTCGTATAGGATGATAGAATCCGGAAGTCTGGAGAAAAGTCCAGACTTCCGATTTATCTGTTGTATGAAAGCTCGTATTAAAGAAGGTTCTTGATGGCTGCATCAATGTCCTTGATCTGCATGTCGCGGGCTCTCAGAGTGTTGCTTCTGTCGATGAGGAAGAAGGTAGGGATGCTCTGTACGTTATAGAGCTGGAGACTTGTTCCCTGGATGCCGTTCTCTTCACGTACGCAGATCCATGGAAGGGCAGCGGTAGATGTTTTCCAGAAGTGCTCATCTGGATCTACGGAAACCTGATAGATTTCCAGTCCGGCAGCATGATACTTGTTGTAAAGCTCACGGAGCATCATGATGCGCTTGGTGCTCTCGCTGCTGGCGAAGATATGGAAATCGAGCAATACCACCTTGCCGGTGAGATCAGAGAGACGGCGAACCTGTCCCTTGTTGTCCTGCAGGGCAATTTCTATGCATCCGTTCACGCTCACCTTGCTTGCCTCAATCTGCTGCTGTGCACGCTGTCGGTCGATGATACGGATATCCTTCATACCCTCGATGGCGATGTTGTGCAGGTTCTTGCCACGCTCTGCGCCTGGATAGTAAGTATCCCAGCTTGTAGCTACGGCAGCGAATACCTTCACGTCATCCTTGTTGTTGCGAGGGTTGAAGATGAGTGAGTTGGTGTTGCCCAACTGGATAGTCTGGAAGAGTGCATAGTAAGAGGAAGCCTTCATCGGCTCCTTGAAGATGTAGTTGGTCTTTACATCCTGCTTGTATGCAGCCAGCATGCGAGCCACGATGACATCCATGGAATCCACCCCGATGTTAGGGCTCTTGATGATGCCGTTGATGTTGCTCTGCAGGGTCATCTGCTTGAGCGAAAGTTCCTTGATCTTGCTGCAGTTCTCAGAACCTTCCACCTCGTACTTGTAGCTCATCTGAGGATAAGCTGCCTTCACGTTGACGGTTTCGGTAGAGTCGATACTGAGGTTGATGCTCTGGTTGGCAATGCGGAGACGGTAGAACTCAGGAGTGATGCTGTCCATCGCATTCTCTTCGAAAGCGAAGGATCCATCTTCACCCAGTTTCACCGAGTCGATTTTCACCGGACCATTCAGGCTGAGGTTCTCCAGGTAGAGCATAGAGTCCTGAGCCTCGGTAATATTACCGTTGATATGAAATTTCTTGTTGTTACAAGAAGTGAGAGCCAGCGCAGCTACCATAATCACTGCCGCTGAATAGATTCTAGATATCTTCATGAATTTTAGTATTTTGCGAAATTATCGACTGCAAAGGTAGTAATAAAATCGGGAATAATGCACCTTAGATAGATAAAATTATTAAAAAAGTAGAAAATAGTTGCCCAAATATTCGTTTATTAATTATTAAAGAGGTATCTTTGCACCGTTTTAGATATTAGATGTTAGACAAAACAATAAGTTTTAATAATTAGATGAACGTAATTACAAAAAGTGTTCAGTTGCCTGATGGAAGAACCATCACAATTGAGACCGGAAAAGTTGCAAAACAGGCTGATGGTGCTGCGGTTCTCCGCATGGGTAACACAGTGCTTCTCGCAACTGTTTGTGCAGCAAAGGATGCAGTTCCGGGTACAGATTTCATGCCTTTGCAAGTAGATTATCGTGAGCAGTACAGTGCTGCTGGCCGTTTCCCTGGTGGTTTCACCAAGCGCGAAGGCAAGGCTAGCGACGAGGAGATCCTTACCTCTCGCCTTGTGGACCGTGCTTTGCGTCCACTTTTCCCTTCTAACTACCATGCAGAAGTTTACGTACAGGTAATGTTGCTCTCAGCCGATGGTGTTGACCAGCCAGATGCCCTTGCAGGTTTCGCTGCTTCAGCTGCCATGGCTTGTTCAGATATTCCTTTCGAGCATTACATCTCTGAGGTTCGTGTAGCTCGTATCAATGGTGAGTATGTTGTTAACCCTACATTCCAGCAGATGGAAGAGGCTGACATGGATATCATGGTTGGTGCTACCAAGGAGAACATCATGATGGTGGAAGGTGAGATGAAGGAAGTTTCTGAGCAGGATCTGATCGGTGCCCTCAAGGCTGCTGCCGAGGCTATCAAGCCTATGTGCGAGCTCCAGTATGAGTTGGCTAAGGAAAAGGGTACTGACGTAAAACGTGAGTATGATCATGAGATCAACGACGAGGAACTCCGTGAGCAGATCAAGTCTGAGCTTTACAAGCCTGCTTATGATATCAACCACCAGGCTTTGGAGAAGCATGCTCGTCAGGATGCTTTCGACAAGGTTTTGGCTGACTTCCTTGAGAAGTATGACGCAGCTCATACCGATCTCTCTGAGGAAGATTTGGAGGAGAAGCACGCTGAGGCTACCCGCTACTACGATGACGTAATGCGCGATGCTATGCGTCGTTGCATCCTCGATGAGGGCTTGCGTCTTGATGGTCGTGCTACTACAGATATCCGCCCTATCTGGTGCGAGGTGTCTCCACTCCCAATGCCTCACGGAAGTGCTATCTTCCAGCGTGGTGAGACTATGTCTCTCTCTACATGTACTCTCGGTACAAAGATGGACGAGAAGCTTATCGACGGTGTGCTCGAGAAGAGTTACCAGCGCTTCCTCCTTCACTATAACTTCCCTCCATTCTCTACAGGTGAGGCTAAGGCTCAGCGCGGCGTAGGCCGTCGTGAGATTGGTCACGGTCACTTGGCATGGCGTGGTTTGAAGGGTCAGATTCCTGCTGACTTCCCTTACACAGTTCGTTTGGTAAGCCAGGTTCTCGAGTCTAACGGTTCTTCTTCTATGGCTACTGTTTGTGCCGGTACTCTCGCCTTGATGGATGCAGGTGTTCCTATGAAGAAGCCAGTTTCTGGTATCGCTATGGGTCTTATCAAGAACCCAGGTGAGGACAAGTACGCTATCCTCAGTGATATCCTCGGTGATGAGGACCACTTGGGTGATATGGACTTCAAGACCACAGGTACCCGCGATGGTTTGACCGCTACACAGATGGATATCAAGTGTGACGGTTTGAGCTTCGAGATTCTTGAGGAGGCTTTGATGCAGGCTAAGGCTGGCCGTGAGCACATCCTCAACTGCATGATGGAGACTATCTCTGAGCCACGTGCTGAGATGAAGCCACAGGTTCCACGTATCGTAGCATTCGATATCCCTAAGGAGTTCATCGGTGCTGTTATCGGCCCTGGTGGTAAGATTATCCAGCAGATGCAGGAGGATACTGGTGCTACAATTACTATCGAGGAGACTGATGGTAAGGGTCACGTACAGGTATCTGCTCCTAACAAGGATTCTATCGATGCAGCTTTGGCTAAGATCAAGGCTATCGTAGCTGTTCCTGAGGTTGGTGAGGTTTACGAGGGTACTGTTCGTTCTATCATGCCTTACGGTTGCTTCGTAGAGATTCTCCCTGGTAAGGATGGTTTGCTCCACATCTCTGAGATCGACTGGAAGCGTCTTGAGACAGTTGAAGAGGCTGGCATCAAGGAAGGCGACAAGATCAAGGTGAAGTTGATGGAGATTGATCCTAAGACTGGCAAGTACAAGCTCTCTCATCGTGTTTTGATGGAGAAGCCAGAGGGTTACGTAGAGCGTGAGCGTCGTCCACGTCCAGAGCGTGGTGAGCGCGGTGAGCGTCGCGGTCGTCGTGATGATTGTCGTGAGGGTCGTGGTGAGCGTCCTGCTCGTCAGCCACGTCGTTACGAGCATCGTAACGAGGAGCAGGCTCCTAAGGATTTCAACGATTCTTTGGATCATAACAATGATGTAGAATAATCCTGGTGTTATATACATTATTAAATATAGATGGGTGCATTTCGTCAAAAAAGCGGAATGCACCCGTTTTTTTTGTCAGAACCCTATGAAACAGTATCCTTAAGGAAAAATACACTTTCCCTTAAGGAAAAAAATATTTTCCCTTAAGGAAAAAATATATTCTCCTTAAGGAAACTTTTGACGGTCGAATTATATGTAAAAGATTCGTGATGAGTGTAAAGGGGGGAGGTAGTCTGAGAATATTGGGTATAAATAGGGGGAAACTAAAAAATAAAGCCCTGCAAGTGAAAACTTGCAAGGCTTATGTAAGGCGCTTCAAGATGGGCTTGAACCAACGACCCCCTGATTAACAGTCAGGTGCTCTAACCAACTGAGCTATTGAAGCATTTTGCATTGCGGGAATATTGCGTTCCTTATTTGCGTGTGCAAAAGTACTAACTTTTCTTCATACAGCCAAATTTTTCGGCAACTTTTTTCTGTTTTTCCTTAAAAAAGTGCATTTTTCGGTGGTTTTCACTACTTTTTGCATCAATTATGGCAGTTTTCGAGAAGAAATGAGTACTTTTGTGGTCGAATAATCATATAACAAGGTAAACATGAAAAAAGTATTGGTTTCATTGCTGATGGCGCTCCTCGTGGTGCCATCTATTGCACAAACAGATAAAGATCACGATTTCAAGATGGCTAAGAATATGGATATCTTCAATGCTATCTATAAGAATCTTGACCTGATGTACGTTGATACGCTCGATGCCGAAGAGGTGGTGGGTAATGGCGTTAAGGCGATGTTGGGAAGCCTCGACCCTTATACAACTTACTATCCGGAGGAAAAAGTCAACGAACTGAAGAATATGCTCACCGGCAAATATGCAGGTGTGGGAGCTGTGGTGCGCTATAACTTCCAGTTGCAGCGTGTGTGCATCAGTGAACCTTATGCCAACATGCCTGCTGCAGAAGTGGGATTGAAAAAGGGTGATATCATCCTGAGTATTGATGACGAGGATATGACCAATAAGGAAGTGGGCTATGTGAGCGATCATCTTCGTGGAGAACCGGGTTCTTCCTTTATGTTGAAGGTAAAGCGACCAAGTACAGGTAAGATACTGAAGGTTAAGGTAACTCGCCGTACCATCCAGATGCCTTTCCTACCATATTACGGAATGATGGAAGATGGTATCGGTTACATCAACTTCAATTCTTTCACCGATAATTGTGCTAAGGATGTGCGACGTGCTTTCATTGATCTGAAGAAGCAGGGAGCCAAGGGACTCGTCTTTGACCTCAGAAGCAATGGAGGTGGTTCGGTGAGCGAAGCTGTGAGCATCGTCAATATGTTCTTGCCAAAGGGAAAGACCGTATTGAAGATGAAAGGTAGATTGCAACGTTCCAACAATGAATACAAGACAACGGTAGAACCTGTTGATTCCGTGATGCCGATGGTAGTTCTGGTGAGTGGAAACACAGCCAGTTCCAGCGAGATTATGAGCGGTAGTCTGCAGGACTATGACCGTGCTATTATATTAGGTACGCGCACGTATGGAAAAGGACTGGTACAGACCACAATGGATTTGCCATACAATGGACAGATGAAACTTACCACAGCCAAGTATTACATCCCAAGTGGCAGATGCGTGCAGGCGCTTAACTACAAGCATGCTAAAGGCGGCTATGTAGAGCATGTTCCCGACTCGCTTACCAAGGTGTTCTATACTGCCGGAGGCAGAGAGGTGCGTGATGGAGGCGGCGTGAAGCCGGATGTAGAGGTGAAGCCGGATTCCTTGCCGAACATTGCTTTCTATCTCGCCGGTGCCCGCGACAGTAATGAGGTGATGCTCAACTACGAAGTGGATTACATCGCCAAGCATCCTACTATTGCGCCTGCTAAGGATTTTACACTGACAGATGCAGACTATGATGAGTTTAAGGCCCGTGTTCTTAAAGCGGATTTCAAGTACGACCGTGAGACAGAGAAATATCTCAAGGATTTGGAGAAACTCGCTAAGTTTGAAGGATATTACGAGGATGCAAAGCCTGAGTTCGAGGCATTGAAAAAGAAGCTGAGTCACAATGTGGCGAAAGACTTGGATTTCAACAAAGAATATATTAAGCAGCTTTTGGAAAACGACATCGTGGCAGCTTATTATTTCCAGGCTGGAGCCATCCAGAATTCCCTGCGCTACGACAAGCAGGTTAAGGCTGCCGTCAAGTTGTTAAAATCTCCGGAAGAATACGGAAAAATACTCCATCCTGTGAAGAAATAGCAACAAAAACCTGCACAATCGCCTAAAATTGCGCAGGTTATGAATAAAAAACAGAAAAATCTTTGGAGATTTTCAAAAATATTAGTAATTTTGCACACGTTCAGTGGAATGAGGGGCTCGCAAGAGTTCCTCATTTTATTTTAAATAGGTATATATGATAGATAAAAACGTCGTAAAAAAATTAGTTGATGAATGGCTCCAAGATCAGGAATATTTCTTGGTGGACATTGAAATCAGTCCAGACAATCGTATCGTAGTCGAGATTGACCATGTAGATGGTGTATGGATTGAAGATTGTGTGGCTTTGAGTAGATATATCGAGGAACGATTGAGTCGTGATGACGAGGACTATGAGCTGGAAGTAGGCTCTGCTGGTCTGGGTCAACCATTCAAGGTCCCACAGCAGTATATCAACTTCATTGGCAAGGAGGTAGAGGTGCTTGATGCTGACGGTATCAAGGTAAAGGGTATCTTGAAGGCTGTGGATGGCAATGATTTCACAGTAGGCGTAGAAGAAAAAGTGAAGGTAGAGGGCAAGAAGCGTCCTGTGAAGCAGGAGGTTGATCATGTTTACCAGATGGATAAAGTAAAATATACAAAATATATAATCAGTTTCAAATAAGCTATGGCTAAAAAAGAGCAAGAATTAACAGCGAGTATGATTGATACATTCCGCGAGTTTAAAGAAACCAAGAATATCGACCGTACTACATTGGTAAGTGTATTGGAGGAAAGCTTCCGCAATGTACTTGCCAGGATTTTCGGTAGTGATGAGAATTTCGATGTGATTGTAAACCCGGACAAGGGTGACTTCGAGATTTATCGTAACCGTGTCGTTGTTGCTGATGGTGAGGTAGAGGATGAGAACAAGGAAATTACACTTACCGAAGCACGCAAGATTGAGCCTGACTATGAGGTAGGTGAGGATGTGAGCGAGAAGGTAGATTTCAATAAGTTCGGTCGCCGTGCCATCTTAACTCTTCGCCAGACTTTGGCTTCTAAGATTCTTGAGCTTGAGCACGACTCACTCTACAATAAGTATAAAGATCGTGTAGGACAGGTAATCTCTGGCGAGGTTTATCAGGTTTGGAAGCGCGAGGTTCTTATCGTTGATGACGAGAACAACGAGTTGATGTTGCCTAAGACAGAGCAGATTCCTGGTGATATGTACCGTAAGGGAGAGACCGTACGCGCTGTCATCCTTCGTGTTGACAACGATAACAACAATCCTAAGATTATCTTGAGCCGTATAGCACCAATTTTCCTGCAACGTCTGTTGGAGGCAGAGGTTCCTGAGATTGCTGATGGCTTGGTTGCTATCCGTCGCATTGCCCGTCTCCCAGGAGAGCGTGCCAAGATTGCAGTAGAGAGCTTCGATGAGCGTATCGACCCTGTTGGAGCTTGTGTAGGTGTTAAGGGTAGTCGTGTTCACGGTATCGTTCGCGAGCTTTGCAACGAGAACCTCGACGTCATCAACTATAGCTCTAATACCAAGCTGTTTATCCAGCGTGCCTTGGCACCAGCCAATATTACATCTGTGAATATCGACGAGGAGAACAAGAAGGCTGAGGTGTTCCTGAAGCCTGAGGAGGTTAGCCTGGCTATCGGCCGTGGCGGTATGAACATCAAGTTGGCTTCTATGTTGACAGAATACACCATCGACGTATTCCGTGAGGTAGATGAGAATGAGGCTGACGAGGATATCTATCTGGATGAATTCTCTGACGAGATTGACCAGTGGGTTATCGATGCCATCAAGGGTATCGGTTATGACACTGCTAAGCAGGTGCTCAATGCCCCACGTGACATGATCGTAGAGAAGGCTGACCTTGAGGAGGAAACCGTGGATAACGTACTCAAGGTATTGAGAGCTGAATTCGAACAATAATTTCCCTTGCTGGCGAGTGCTTGCAGGGAATCTAACTTTTAAAATAGGAGAATAAAATAATTTATGAGCATCAGATTAAATAAAGCACTACGTGAATTGAATATAGGACTTCAGACGGCAGTTGAATTCCTAGAAAAAAGAAAGGACCTGGGAGAGGTCAAGGCCGAACCGAGCTTCAAACTCAGCGACCAGCAATACAAGGCATTGAACGATGCCTTCAGTCAAGATAAGGAGGTTCGTGATCAGGCCGAGAAACTCATCACCAAAAAGGCCAAGGATAAAAAGCGTGCGCCTGAGCAGAAAGACCATCGTGCCGAAAGCTTATTGGAGTCGGGTAACCAGCAGCAGTATAAGCCGTTGGGTAAGATCGACTTGGATAGCATCGGAAAGGGTAAGTCTGCAGAGTCTGCTGCTAAAAAGTCGGAGGCACCGAAGCATGAGACTGCTGCCGTCAGTCCTGCGCCAGTGAAAGAAGCTCATCGTAATGAGCCAAAACATGACCAGAGATCTAACCATGGGTCTCATCAAAAACAAGAGATGAAACAAGAGAATCAGCAAAAGTCACAGCAGCCAAAGATGAACGACTTTAAGGGTCAGAAGAATGCTGCACAAGGTAACAAGAATGTAGAGGCTCAGCAGCAGAATGCTGAGCAGAAGACTGCTGACAACAGCCAGCCTTCTAGCGTGTTCACATTGAAGAGTGAGAAGAAATATACTTCAAATGAACCTAAGGTGTTGGGTAAGATTGATCTTTCTTCTCTCAATCAGAGCACTCGTCCTAAGAAGAAGTCTAAGGAGGAGCGCCGCAAGGAGCGTGAGGAGAAGTTGGCGCAGCAGCACAATGATCGCAAGAAGCGTGTTCGTATCAACAAGGAGCGTGTTGACATCAATGCCGAGGCTAAGAACAACAGTGCCGAGGGTAATGGCCAGAATAAGGGTAACAATGGTGGCAACAACAAGAAGAATAAGAACAAGAATAGAAATAATAATAACAATAATAACAACCGCGGCAATAACAATAACAACCGTGGCAACCAGCGTCAGATTGAGGTGGACGACGAGGCTGTAGCACGCCAGGTAAAGGAGACTCTCGCTCGCTTGACCAGCAAGAACCAGAACAAGAAGGGTGCTAAGTATCGTAAGGAGAAGCGTGAGGCTGTGCAGGAGAAGTTGCAGGATCAGGCTCGTCAGGAGCAGAAGGAAAGCAAGATTCTGAAGCTTACAGAGTTCGTTACCGTTAGCGAGTTGGCTACGATGATGGACATCAGCGTTACTCAGGTTATCTCTACCTTGATGGGTGTAGGTATCATGGTATCTATCAACCAGCGTCTGGATGCTGAGACCATCAACATGGTGGCTGAGGAGTTCGGTTTCAAGACCGAATACGTGAGTGCCGAGGTTCAGGAGGCAGTGAGCGAGGAAGAGGATGATGAGAACGACTTGCTTCCACGTGCTCCAATCGTAACCGTCATGGGTCACGTTGACCATGGTAAGACCTCTTTGCTCGACTATATCCGCAATACCAATGTGATTGCCGGTGAGGCAGGTGGTATTACCCAGCACATCGGTGCTTACAGTGTTACTCTGAACAGCGGTCGCAAGGTTACCTTCCTGGATACCCCAGGTCATGAGGCGTTTACCGCTATGCGTGCCCGTGGTGCTCAGGCTACCGATATCGCCATCATCATCATTGCAGCCGATGACTCTGTGATGCCTACTACCAAGGAGGCTATCGCCCATGCTCAGGCTGCTGGTGTGCCAATGGTATTCGCTATCAACAAGATAGATAAGCCAGGTGCTAACCCAGACCGTATCCGTGAGGACTTGGCTAATATGAACCTGCTCGTTGAGGAGTGGGGTGGTAAGTATCAGTGCCAGGAAATCAGTGCCAAGAAGGGTATCGGTGTTCACGACTTGCTCGACAAGGTGCTTCTCGAGGCTGATATGCTCGACTTGAAGGCTAATCCTAACCGTCGTGCCACTGGTACCATCATCGAGTCTTCTCTTGACAAGGGTCGTGGATATGTTTCTACCGTATTGGTAGCCAACGGTACCTTGAAGGTAGGCGACATCGTACTCGCCGGTACTTCTTGGGGTCGTGTCAAGGCGATGTTCAATGAGCGTAATGCCAACATCAAGTCGGCTGCTCCAGCTGAGCCAGCTATCATCCTCGGTTTGAACGGTGCGCCTACAGCAGGTGACCAGTTCCACGTAATCGAGACAGAGCAGGAGGCTCGCGAAATCGCCAACAAGCGTGAGCAGTTGCAGCGTGAGCAGGGCTTGCGTACTCAGAAGCGCTTGACCTTGGGTGATATTTCTCACCGTATCGCACGTGGTGAGTTCCATGAGTTGAACGTCATCGTGAAGGGTGATACCGACGGTTCTGTTGAGGCTTTGAGCGACTCATTCATTAAGCTTTCTACCGAGAAGGTTCAGGTGAACGTAGTGAACAAGGCGGTAGGTCAGATTTCTGAGAACGATGTGATGCTGGCATCTGCTTCAGATGCAGTCATCGTTGGTTTCCAGGTTCGTCCATCTGCCGATGCTCGCAAGGCTGCCGACCGTGAGGGTGTTGAAATCAACACATACTCTATCATCTACGATGCTATCGACGATATCAAGAGCGCGATGGTAGGTATGCTCGACAAGGTGAAGAAGGAAATCATCACCGGTCAGGTTGAGGTGAAGCAGACCTTCAAGATTTCTAAGGTGGGTACTATTGCCGGTGGTCTCGTTACCGAGGGTAAGGTACACGCTAAGGATAAGGCTCGCGTCATCCGTGACGGTATCGTGATCCGTACTGCAGAAATCGGTGCCTTGAAGCGTTACAAGGACGATGTCAAGGAGGTGGTTACCGGTATGGAGTGCGGTTTGAGCCTCGTCAACTACAACGATATCCAGGAGGGCGATGTTATCGAGACCTTCACAGAGATCGAGGTAGAGCAGAAATTGTAATATAGCATATATTATATATAATTAAGGTAGGGATGAGTCCTCAGCGGCTTATCCCTATTTAGGGTTAAAATAACGAAAGGTTATTCTAAATAAAATGGCAGAAATAGAGAAAGAACAGAATCAGGTTGTCAAGGATGTGATAGACCAGAAATATGAGTATGGTTTTACCACCGATGTACATACTGAAATCATAGAAAAGGGTCTCAACGAGGATGTTGTGCGCCTGATCTCGCAGAAGAAGGGAGAGCCAGACTGGATGCTCGAATTTCGTCTGAAAGCCTACAATTACTGGAAGACGCTCAAGGAGCCAAAGTGGGGACACGTTCACGTGCCACCTATTGACTACCAGGAGATTTCATACTATGCCGATCCTTTGGCTAAGAAACCAAAGAATAAGGAGATAGACCCAGAGTTGGAGAAGACATTCGATAAGCTCGGCATTCCTCTGGAGGAGCGTCTGGCTTTGAGCGGCACCGCCGTAGATGCCATCATGGACTCTGTGTCGGTGAAGACTACCTTCAAGGAGAAACTCCGTGAGAAGGGCGTCATCTTCTGCAGTATCGGTGAGGCAGTGAAGGAGCATCCTGATTTGGTAAGAGAGTATCTGGGAACCGTGGTTCCTTATCGTGATAACTTCTATGCAGCCTTAAACAGTTGCGTATTCAGTGATGGCTCATTCGTTTATATTCCTAAGGGCGTCCGCTGTCCGATGGAGTTGAGCAGTTACTTCCGCATCAATGCCCGTAACACCGGTCAGTTTGAGCGTACATTGATCATCGCCGATGATGATGCCTACGTTTCTTACCTGGAGGGATGTACTGCGCCAATGCGTGATGAGAACCAGCTCCATGCGGCTATCGTAGAGATTATCGTCAAGGATAATGCTGAGGTGAAGTATTCTACCGTTCAGAACTGGTATCCTGGTGATGAACATGGTAAGGGTGGTGTGCTGAACCTGGTAACCAAGCGAGGCGACTTGCGTGGTGTGAACTCTAAGTTGAGTTGGACTCAGGTAGAAACAGGTTCTGCGATTACCTGGAAGTATCCTTCCTGCATCTTGCGTGGCGACAACTCTGTGGCTGAGTTCTACAGTGTGGCTGTTACCAACAACTATCAGGAGGCTGATACCGGTACCAAGATGATTCACATGGGTAAGAACACCAAGAGTACCATCATCTCGAAGGGTATTTCGGCTGGTCATAGCCAGAATTCCTACCGTGGCCTGGTTCGTGCCACATCCAATGCCGACAATGCCCGCAACTACAGTTCCTGCGACTCTTTGTTGCTGGGTAGCGATTGTGGAGCGCATACCTTCCCATATATGGATGCCCATAACGATACAGCCGTGTTCGAGCATGAGGCAACCACCTCGAAGATTTCAGAAGACCAGCTCTTCTATTGCAATCAGCGAGGCATTCCTACCGAGGAGGCTGTCGGCTTGATCGTAAACGGTTATGCCAAGGATGTACTCAACAAGTTGCCTATGGAGTTTGCCGTAGAGGCACAGAAACTCCTGAGTGTTTCACTCGAAGGAACCGTAGGATAATCATCATAATTCTCGATGAAATCGATAAAAATTGACTAAAATTATGTTAGAGGTAAAGAATCTGCATGCTACTATTGCAGGCAAAGAAATATTGAAAGGTATCAACCTGACTATTAATGATGGTGAGATACATGCTATCATGGGACCTAACGGTTCCGGTAAGTCAACCTTGAGCGCTGTGCTCACAGGTAACCCTCTCTATACTGTAACCGAGGGTGAGGCTATCTTCAACGGCAAGAACCTTCTGGATATGAAGCCAGAGGATCGTGCCCGTGAAGGCTTGTTCCTCTCTTTCCAGTATCCGGTAGAGATTCCTGGTGTATCCATGACTAACTTCATGCGTGCGGCTATCAATGCCAAGCGCGAGTATCAGGGTTTGGAGCCATTGAACACAAGTGAATTCATGAAGCTGATGCGTGAGAAGCGCGAGTTGGTGGAATTGGACAGTAAGTTGGCTCGCCGTTCTGTAAACGAAGGTTTCTCGGGTGGTGAGAAGAAGCGCAACGAGATTTTCCAGATGGCTATGCTGGAGCCAAAACTCTCTATCCTTGATGAAACCGACTCTGGTCTCGACGTGGATGCGATGCGTATTGTAGCTGATGGTGTGAACAAGATGCATACCGACCAGACTTCTGCCATTGTCATCACTCACTACGAGCGTCTGCTCGATATGATTAAGCCAAGTGTGGTTCACGTTCTCTATAAGGGTAGAATCGTGAAGACTGCAGGTCCTGAACTTGCCAAGGAGATTGAGGTTCGTGGCTACGACTGGATCAAGGCTGAAGTAGATGAGAAATAATAAGGAGGATAGCTATGCTTTCAGAAAAACAATATTTAGACTTGTATCAGTCTTCTTCGAGAATGATCAAGAAGAACAGTGCTGAGGTTCTCAATGCGGTGCGTGACGCAGCCTTCGAGGACTTCCGTCGCCTGGGCTTCCCTTCCCGAAAGGTAGAAAGATATAAGTACACAGATATGAGCGCCATCTTCGAGCCAGACTATGGCTTGAACTTGAATCGTCTGGAAATTCCGGTAGATCCATACGAGGCTTTCCGCTGCGATGTGCCTAACTTGAGCACTTCGCTCTACTTCGTGGTAAACGATGCTTTCTATAGCAAGGCATTGCCTAAAGTAGAGCTTCCGGAGGGCGTTATCGTGGATTCTTTGAGCAAGATTGCTGCAGAAAACCCTGAATTCATCGGAAAATACTACGCTAAGATTGCCAAAACCGATGAAGATGGCATTACAGCCTTGAATACTTTCCTGGCACAGGATGGCTTGCTGATTTATGTTCCAAAGAATGTAAAGGTGGAGCGAACTATTCAGGTCATCAATATTCTCCGTTCTGATGTCGATTTGATGGTGAATCGTCGTGTGCTCATCGTGATGGAACAGGGCGCTGAGGCAAAGTTCCTCTTCTGCGATCATGCTGCTGATGACAAGAACTTCCTCGCAACCCAGGTTATCGAGGCATTTGTAGGCGAGAATGCCAGTCTCGATCTCTATTGTCTGGAAGAGACACATTACAAGAACCGTCGTGTCAGCAACGTTTATATCGAGCAGCAGGCTAACAGCCGTGTGAACCATAATGTGATTACCCTTCATAACGGTATTAGCCGCAACCGTCTCGACCTCGTATTCAAGGGCGAGGGAGCCGAGTGCTTCTGCAATGGTTGTGTGATTGCCGACAAGAACCAGGTGGTTGACAACAATACGCTCATCGATCATCAGGTGGGTCATTGCACCAGCAACGAGCTTTATAAGTATGTACTTGATGGTGAGGCACGTGGTGCTTTTGCCGGCAGAGTATTGGTTCGTCATGGTGCCCAGAAGACTACTTCTCAGGAAACCAACCAGAATCTCTGTGCTACGAAGACAGCCCGCATGTTCACCCAGCCTATGCTGGAGATTTATGCCGACGATGTGAAGTGTGCGCACGGTAGTACTGTAGGTCAGCTCAACGATGCGGCATTATTCTATATGCAGCAGCGTGGTGTGAGCCGTGAGGAGGCTAAGTTGCTCCTTCAGTTTGCATTTATCAACGAAGTCATCGACAAGATGGAGCTGGAGCCATTGCGCGATCGTCTGCATCATCTCGTAGAGAAGCGATTCCGTGGTGAACTCAATAAGTGCGAGGGTTGCAAGCTTTGCAAGTAGATAATATCCTTTTAAAGGAGTAAAGTTCTTAAAACTATGTATGATATCAATCAAGTAAGAGCAGATTTCCCGATTTTATCGAGAACGGTATATGATAAGCCATTGGTGTATCTGGATAATGCGGCAACCACGCAGAAGCCATTGTGTGTGCTCGATGCCATGCGCGACGAGTATCTCAACGTGAATGCCAATGTGCATCGTGGTGTGCACTATCTCTCTCAGCAGGCTACCGATCTTCATGAGGCTGCCCGCGAAACCGTGCGCAAGTTCATCAATGCGCCTAAGGTTGAGGAAGTCATCTTTACCCGTGGTACTACGGAGAGCCTGAATCTCGTGGTTTCATCGTTCTGCGATGCGTTTATGAGCGAGGGTGATGAGGTGATTATCTCTACCATGGAGCATCATTCCAATATCGTGCCTTGGCAGTTGCAGGCTGCCAAGAAGGGAATCGCCATCCGTGTGATTCCTATCAACGATAAGGGTGAGATCAACCTCGATGAATTCGCCGGTTTATTCACAGAACGCACCAAAATTGTGAGCATTGCCCAGGTGAGCAACGTGCTCGGTACGGTGAATCCGGTGAAAGAGATGATTAAGATTGCCCACGGGCATGATGTGCCAGTTATGGTGGATGGCGCTCAGAGTACTCCTCATTTTGCTGTGGATGTACAGGATCTGGATTGCGATTTCTTCGCTTTCAGCGGACATAAGATCTATGGTCCTACCGGTATCGGTGTGCTTTACGGCAAGGAAGAATGGCTCGACAAGTTGCCTCCATATCAGGGAGGTGGCGAGATGATTGAGAGCGTAAGCTTCGAGAAAACTACTTTCGAAAAGCTGCCTTTCAAGTTCGAGGCAGGTACTCCTGACTATGTGGCTACTCACGGTTTGGCTAAGGCCATCGAATATATCTCTGCGCTCGGTATGGACAACATCGCCAAGCACGAGCAGGAACTTACCCGCTACTGCATGGAACAGATGCGTACCATCGATGGAATCAGACTTTTCGGCGAGCAGGAAGGCAAGGATGCCGTTGTCAGCTTCTTGGTTGGTGATATTCATCACATGGATATGGGAACCTTGCTCGACCGTCTGGGTATTGCTGTCCGTACCGGTCATCACTGTGCTCAGCCTTTGATGGACCGTTATGGCATTCTGGGAACCGTTCGTGCGAGCTTCGCCCTGTACAACACCAAGGAGGAGGTTGATGCGCTTATAGCAGGCGTAAAACGCATTTCTCAGATGTTCTAGGCAGGACAGTGAACTGTTCGTCTTCTTAACTCCATTTATCTTCTTAAGTAGATAGGAATATGTTAGAAAGTCATTATTATAAGGATATGATTGAGGCGGGCTGCGATGAGGCGGGCAGAGGTTGTCTGGCTGGTAGTGTCTATGCGGCAGCAGTGATTCTTCCTCCCGATTATCAGAACCCAGACCTCAATGACAGCAAAAAGCTGACCGACAAGAAACGCAAGGCGCTCCGTGAACAGATAGAGCGGGATGCTGTGGCTTGGGCTGTGGGCATTGTTACTCCCGAAGAAATCGATCAGATCAATATACTGAATGCCAGTTTCCTGGCGATGCATCGTGCCTTGGATCAGCTGAAGGTGCGTCCAGAGGCAGTGATTGTGGATGGCAACCGTTTCAAGCCTTACAAGGACCTGCCTTATACCACGATAGTAAAAGGCGACGGTAAGTATCTCTCGATAGCTGCGGCGAGCATTCTTGCCAAGACTTATCGTGATGACTATATGGATGCGCTTGCAGAGGAATATCCACAGTACGACTGGAAGGGCAACAAGGGTTATCCTACCAAGAAGCATCGTGCTGCCATCAGGGAGTTTGGCATTACGCCTTACCATCGCAAGAGCTACAATCTTCTTGGCACAGGTGAGCTCTCACTCGATTTTAAAGACTAGGCATCATAGCTGCTGTGCTATGATTTCCATATAAGAAAGCCGCTCAACAGGCAGATCCGTTGAGCGACTTTTAATTTTTGGGCTTCATCCAATTAAGTGTTTGGATTTGATTAGAAGTCGAGGGTGATGCCCTTTTCATCTATCTTCTTGTATTTCTTTCCATTTACCGTAACATCCTTCGAGTTCTTGGCATCGAAGGTATGAGACTTGGCAGAAACCTTGATGTTTTCCAGTTTCACGCCCTCAGTACGGTTGATGACGATACCCTGCTCGGCATTGTTTACTTCCATATCCTTGATGCTGATGTTCTGTACAGGCATCTCTGGCAGACCGTTGAAGTAGGCTGCACGGCGGGCGCCACGGCAGATAACATGGTTGATGTCGATGTTGCGGAAGGCTGGGGTAGTTTCATCCACCTTCTTCATATCTACTACCTGCTGTTTCTTCTGGTCGCCATCGTTCAATACCTCTACTGCAGACTTACCGCCATAGTAAAGGTCGAAGGTAACCACATCAGTCTGGATATCAAACATAGACATATTCTTGATGTAGATATTCTCAACAACGCCACCTCTACCACGTGCACTCTTGAAACGCAAGCCCACATCGGTACCGAGGAACTGGCAGTTGGTAACCATCACATTCTTGACGCCACCGCTCATCTCACTGCCTACCACGAAACCGCCGTGGCCCTTGAATACGGTACAGCCATCTACAATGACATTCTCGCAAGGAATACCGCGCTTTCTGCCGTCAGCATTCTTTCCACTCTTGATGCAGATACCGTCATCGCCCACATCAAAGGTAGAGTTTACGATGAGCGAGTTCTTGCAAGACTCCAGGTCCAGACCATCACCGTTCTGTGCGAAGGAAGGGTTGCGTACCAGTACATCCTCGATGAGCACGTTCTCGCACATCAGAGGATGGATGTTCCAGGCAGGAGAATTCTGGAAGATGACGCCATTGAGCCAGACATTCTTGCAGCTGATGAGGCTTACCATCACAGGACGGAGATAATCCTTCACTTCGTTCCAACCTTCTTCTGTGGTGATGCCGAGTGGCACGTTCATTCCCGCCCCTTTCGCATCCGCCTTGAGAGCAGCCTCAGAAGGGAACCAGTAGTCAGGGCGCTTGAAGGCACCTCCACGGGATGTAATCGCCTTCCACTGAGCCGAAGTAACCTTTGCCTTCTTCAATGGGCGCCAGTATTCTCCGTTGCCGTCGATGGCTCCCTGACCGGTGATAGCCACATTCTCCAGGTTACGGCCAGAGATAGGAGATTGGCAGCGGCGGGTATCAAGACCCTCGAAAGAAGTTTCTACGAGAGGATAGAGGTTGACGTCAGCCGAGAAGAGGATGACTCCACCTTTTTCTATATGCAGGTTGATATTGCTCTTCAGAGTAATAGGTCCTGTAAACCATACACCCTGTGGTACGATCAGTTTACCGCCCCCTTTCTGCTCCAGTGCCTCGATGGCTTTCTTGAAGGCATCGGTACAGAGGGTAGAACCGTCACCGACAGCTCCGAAATCCTTGAGGTTTACCTCGTTGGCAGGGAATTGTGGGCGAGTCACCTTTTCCATCTTGAATGGAAGGTTCTCGTACAGAGCGTCGTACTTGTCAATAGAGTTTGCCTGTGCACTTAATGCCAGCAAACAAGCGCAAACAATGCTGAATATTTTCTTCATACGAATGATGTTTGTTTATTGGGTTTAATAATATAGTTTGTTTCGTCTGCAAAATTAGGAATATTATTTGGTATTACCAAAAGAAAAGAGGAAAATATCACCGCAAACGTTTTAGGTGAGTCGTTATCTTCTTATCTGGCAAAAAAAAAAGAGCCGCAAGTATGAACTTGCAGCTCCTTGTACCCAGACCCGGGATCGAACCGGGATGGGTTGCCCCACTGGTGTTTGAGACCAGCGCGTCTACCGATTCCGCCATCTGGGCGATGGTGTTTGCAAAGGAAAGAGCCGCAAGTAAAAACTTGCAGCTCCTTGTACCCAGACCCGGGATCGAACCGGGATGGATTGCTCCACTGGTGTTTGAGACCAGCGCGTCTACCGATTCCGCCATCTGGGCGATTGCGGGTGCAAAGGTACAAATAAAAATTGAAATAGCAAACTTTTTGGTGACTTTTTTTTTGAAAAAACTATTCCAAGGGCGAAAAAAGCTAAAAATGTGTTTTATTTCTCCTATTCTTTATTAAATTCTTAGAAAAGATTTGGCTTTCTCGCAGATAATGAGTACTTTTACACTTGAATTTAGTAACTTATAAAAAATGAACTATAATATGACACTTAATGATAATAATAATTATTGTGTGATTCTCGCAGGTGGAAAAGGTCGAAGACTTTGGCCATGCAGTCGGAGCAGTCATCCAAAACAGTTCATTGACTTCTTTGGAGTCGGACGTACCCAATTGCAGCAGACATTCGATCGCATGGCAAAGATAGTACCTGCCGACCATATTTATATCAATACCAACGAGGAATATGTAGATTTGGTGAAAGAGCAGTTGCCAGAGGTATCTGCCGACCGCATTATGGCTGAGCCTATTCATCGCAATACGGCTCCAAGTATGGCTTGGGCTAACCATCGCATCTCTATGCTGAACCCTGATGCGTGCATCATCAATACTCCTTCCGATCAGGCCATCTTCAATGAAGAGGCTTTCCGCAAGAATGTATTGGAGGGATTGGCGTTTGTGGCAGCTAATGACCGCTTCCTGACGATGGCAGTCAAGCCTACCCGTCCTGAACCGGGTTATGGTTATATCCAGATGGGCGATGTGGTGGAAGAGGATATCTATTCCGTACGGTCGTTTACGGAGAAACCTGAGCGTGATTTCGCCAAGATCTTTGTAGAGAGTGGAGAGTTCTATTGGAATACGGGTATCTTCCTGAGCAATGTCAAGCATCTGCGTGAGTGTTTCTGCAAGATTCTGCCTCCTGTGCTTCGTGACTACGATAAGAAATATCCGGAGTTCAGCATAGAAACAGAGAATGCCTATATGAAGGAGAGTTTCTCTTCCTATCCTAACATCTCGGTAGATTTTGGCGTGTTGGATAAGCCATCCAATGCCTGCATGATGAAATGCGACTTCGGATGGGCTGACCTGGGTACCTGGCACAGCATCTATGAGGCGATGCAGAAGAGCGAGGATGACAATGTGGTGATAGACAGCGATGTCATCATCGAGGATTGCCATAATACGGTGGTGAAGATGCCGAAGGGCAAGCTTGCCGTACTCAATGGTCTCGATGGCTTTATCGTTGCCGAGAAAGACAATGTGCTCCTGGTATGCAAGAAGGAAGATTCCTCTGCCCTGATTCGCAAGTATGTGAATGAGATACAGATGAAGAAGGGTGATGAATACGTATAGGATAGAAAAAGAGCAGCGAATCTTCGCTGCTCTTTTTTATTGCTTATAACTTCTGGAATTCTGTATAAATCTTGTTGGCGATTTCCTTGAACTCCTCTTCAGAGAGCTTGAGGTGCTCCTTGCGGAAATTCACGTCAGCCTCGCTGTTCATAGGAATGAGATGGATGTGAGCGTGAGGAACCTCCAGACCCAAAACCACCTGAGCCACCTTCTTGCATGGGAAGGCTGCCTTGATAGCCTTGGCTACTTTCTTGGCGAATACTTCAAACTCAGCCAAGTCTGCATCCTCCATATCGAAGATGTAGTCCACCTCCTTGCGAGGAATCACCAATGTATGACCTTTGCCGATAGGGCTAATGTCGAGGAAAGCATAGAACTTGTCGCTTTCTGCACACTTGTAGCTAGGAATCTCTCCTGCTGCAATCTTTGAAAAAATGCTTGCCATAATCTCTATTTCTGTTTAAAATGAATAATATATCTTGATGGGCTTACATGTAACATAAAAGGAACCGTCATACGGGCATCACTGTCCGTATGATAGTTCCTTTATTCTTTTTATTCAAATGAAATCTTGTCGATGCGAAGACTGATGGTGCCGCGAGGAATCTTGATCTCTGCAATTTCACCAACCTTCTTGTTGAGCAATCCCTGTGCGATAGGGGTCTTGATGGAAATCTTGCCTTCCTTCAAGTTAGCCTCGCTCTCGCTCACGATGGTATAGGTCATCTTTGCCTTGTTAGCCATGTTGGTCATCTCTACCTTCGACATGATCTGCACGCTGTCGGTGCTGAGCTGCTTGGTGTCGATGATCTTAGCCTCGGCAATGGTGAGCTTCAGACGATTGATCTTATCTTCTAGATGAGCCTGAGCCTCTTTAGCGGCATCATACTCAGAGTTCTCACTTAAATCACCCTTATCGCGGGCTTCAGCAATTGCGGCTGATGCCTTAGGGCGCTCTACAGTTACGAGCTGTTTCAGCTCAGCTACGAGATTGTCGTAGCCTTCTTGTGACATGTAAGCCATAATTTTCTTTTTGTTTATTGTTATTAATTAAGTTTGCAGGAGGCATAAAAAATAAAGAATTCCAGTGCCTGTTGAGCACCGGAATCCTATATCTTATTGTGTCTCTTGTTTATCCTTTTGTTTATATCCGATTGCAAAGATAGGACTTTATTTCTGAATCACCAAACTTTTTCGGTGAAATTTTGAAAATATCCTCCTTTTTCTTTCACATAGTCCATTAATTGGCTAAAAATCTGATTATTGCGCAATATCTCTGCATTGCCCGTCATAATCATCTGTTTCCGGGCTCGGGTGATGGCTACATTCAGCTTGCGGTCGATGATGGCTCCGTCTTCCACAAAGCTGTTGCCGGCTAGAAAATCGAGCTGCCAGATGTTCTGGATGGTGAAACTGTAGATGATGACATCACGCTGACTGCCCTGATAGCGCTCCACGGTGTCGATGCTGATCTTCTCCAGTTCCGGGATGCCCAGCTTTTCGATGCCTTTGCGCACCATGGCTATCTGGTTGCGATAGGGTACGATGACGCCCACCGTCTTCTGGGCATCAAACCGGTCGCCGTAGAAACGGTGGATGCGGCGAAGCATATCCACAACGATTTCTGCCTCGTTGGCATTGATCTTGTCCGATACATTCGGCTCCTTGCAGAACCTGGAAGGGAGGAAAATCATGCGGTGCTCCTTCAGCAGGTCGTCGAGTGCATCTTCTGATGGGAGGGTGTACGACAGTTCCGACTCCAACTGATGCGGACAAGGTACGGGCTCCAGCTTTTCCCGGCGATAGAACATCCGGTTCGGGAACTCGGCAATCTCCGGGTGCATTCGTCCCTGGCGGCGCAGGATGCCGATGAATTCGGTGCGCTCCTCGTGGTCTTCCCATCTGATCAGGCGCTCGAAGAGGGAGTTGCGGCAGTTGGTGAGGCAGATGTCCTGCAGGATACTCATATCGATGACACCCCCTTTCTGGCTGTCGTTGATGGTAGGGATGCCCGAATCCTTCTCGCTCTGCTGCACGACGGCTGGCAACTGCTTGTAGTCGCCGATGAGAATGAACTTATCTACAGCCGAAAGCAGGCCGGTGAGATTAGGCTCCAGTATCTGGCTCGACTCATCGATGATGGCAAGCTTGAAGTGCTTCAGCGTAAAGATGAAGGGCTTGGAGGTCATCATCGAAGTGGTGCCTACAATCACGCGCGTACCTATTATATATTGCTTGATGGCTTCCAGTTTCGGACAGTCGCTGATAGCCTTCTCTATCAGATATGGGCGGAATCGCTCATCGCAGGAGTACTCGCTGCCCAGACGCAGGAATGGGATGCCGGAATCTACCAGCATCTCGCAGATTTCATCCACGGCACGGTTGGTATAGCTCATCAGCAGGATAGAGGAAGCAGGCTGATGCGCCGTCTTGCTTCCGGCGGCGATGCTTTCTGCTGTAGGCATTCCCGTTCCGTCGTTCAGCGCTTCTTCCACCATGAACTTCAGGGCACGACTGGTCTTTCCTGTTCCCGGAGGTCCCACGAGCAGGAAGTAATCCTGTGCCTGTTTGGCACGGAGAATGATGTCGTCCAGTACATCGTCATAATGTCTGGTCAATTCCTGCGAAGTATCTCTCTGTGGAGCACGCTGACCTAATAAAAGGTCGCGCTTGTCCTTAGGTGCACAGATAAACTGATGCAGGTTGCGGATGCTTCCTCCTGTAGAGGCGTCAGTCGTTCCGTGTTCGATGGCGTACGGCAGGTTCATCTCGAAGATGTCGGCATTCTGCTGTCCATCGGTCAGGTGAACCACGATTTCATCGCTGTGAATCTCCTGCAGTACACCTTTATATAATATAGCCTTTCTTACATCCGGTTCTTCCTTGAGCTTGTAGGTATAGAGATACACCATATCGCCGATGCGGAAGTTGGGCAGGAAGTCCTTGCCCTGGTCGGGTACGCTGAGGGTGATGGTATCATATCCGCTTCCGGCGCAGCTCTGTTCCTTTCGGATGATGTGCAGGTCGGTATAGATATTTCCGGCATCCTTCTTTTCGGCGAGCGGCATGGTCCAGAGGTCGGAACTTGATGTGTTCGTTCCTTCCTGTGCACCCACCTTGCTGATCATCTGTTCCCGCAGTACGAAGGTCATCATGCGGCAGAAGTAGGCTTCCTCCAGGGGCGATAGGCTATGGAGCGGCTTGGTGATGGCTTCTATCTGCGGTTTCAGATACTTGTTGTAGAAGAAGTCCTGGGTGCCTGCCACATTCAATACTTCGGGGGTAAACTCGTTCAGCGCATGCTCGAAACCTTCCTTGGCTATCTCGAAGGAGGCGGCAACCAGCTGGTTGCGGTATTGGATGGCTTCCTTGAAGAGCTTCTGGTAGTAGGCTACCACCATCAGTCCGTCCTGTGGACGGTATTTGGAGTAGAGCAGTCGGATGTTCACGCGGTCGTTGCTCAACTTGAAGTTGTGCTGCAATACCCCATAGTAGAGCAGGAGCTGCACATAGTGAGGCTCCAGCTGATAACTGTGATACCCCGGATCCACCTGATGGGTTTCGATATTCATGTTGCGTCCCGATTTCTGTTCCACCAGCAGTTTGCAGTCGGTGGTCATCAGATCCACACGACCTTGAATGCCGAGGGCTTCGCAGACGAACGAAGGTTCCAGGATGGCTTTCTTCCGGTCGTAAAGACTTTCGCCACGGAAAGTCGTCATCTGTGCCTGCGATGCGGTGCGTGGAAAGAGGATATCCACTACCTGCTGCAGATTGAAAGCCTGCAGGCTGGCATCGGTATAGAACTTCTTGGGGTCAAACCAGGGACAGGTGCAGAACTCCAGGGCTTTCTCCCGGAAGTTTGTCTTCACCGTCTCGTTCATCTGGTATTTGCCGTGGCTGTTGATGATGTCATCCAGCGCAGCTCCGGCAAAGTTACCCAGCAGGGTAGCCTGGGTGTTGGCTCTGGGCTTCATCTGGTTCAGCAGATAGAGTAGGGGATGATGCCCGAAAGCCGTAAAGCAGGTGGCGATGCTACTGATATCTACCAGATAATCGGGTTCCACCACGATGAGTCGGGGAGTGATGATGGGCTGCTTCACCTGACAGTCGAGCAGGTTGAGCTGCATCCCTTCCTTCAGGATATCCCAGAGATAGGTATGGTCGATATGGTTCTCCTCATCTTTCAACTGCACGAGATATTCCTCCTCATCGGCATCCTGGTCGATATCCACACGGATAAAATCGCCGTCCCAGTTCTTCACGATGCATCGGATGCGGCGGTTGTTGATTTCCAGTCCCTTCTGATAAGGTCGGGGAGTATGCGGAATGAGCACGTTGAGTTCGTGGGGAACATCCACTCCGAAGACTGCGGAGATGAAGAGGGTGAGGGCACGTGCATCGTATTTCAGGTCTTCGCCCGAAAGCGGTTCCTGCGAGTTGCTGTGTCGGCGCATGGTCTGGATGGCAATCTTGTCTGCCACCTTGATGCCGCGTGCCTTGCAGAGATAGTCCACCTGCGAGAAAAGGTTACCGAAAGCCTGTTTGGTATCCTTTACTCCTTCGTGGCAACAGAGGATGAGCGTATCGTGCATCATCTTGTTGCATGTCTTCGGCTCCAGGTCGGGATGTGTCAAGAGTTCCCTTACCCGCTGGAAAAGTTCTGCGGCGCTGATATTGTTCTGATTCATGAATTGTTGCTTAATCTTGAGAGATGTTTACCTCATCTCTTTCCTCGAAAATGCGATTATTGGCTGCTTTTATTCCCATTATGGTAAAATGTTGTATTCTCTCTTCAGCCAAAGCTCGAAGACAGGATCGACAAATGAGAAATCTTGAAGATGTTTCTCAACGAGATCTTTCTCTACTAATACTTTCTTGTTACGTGTGATGCTCTGTGGCTGCCCCAGACCATACGTCTCTACGACATCCTTGGCATTGAAGTGCTTTTCGCCAGAAGCGATGGCTTTCAACATGCCGATTTGGGTGGGAGTGAGCTCGTCCATCTCTGTCAAGAACAAGTCTTCGTTGGTGTCCAAAACCAGTTGGAGCTGGTTGTCAAGGAGTTTTTGCGTCACCTCTTTGTCTGTGTGTGACCATAGGAAGAAGCAATATTGCTGTACGTACCAAGAGTTATACTTCACTCTTTCGCATAGACATTCTGCTTGGCTCTCAGAGATAGTTTTTCCTGTCTTCTTAAAATTGCTCATGATATATGGTATCCAATATTCCTTGGCTATTCTTTTCAGGTTCATCAGTTGTCCGAACTTAAAGAAAGGACTGTTCGCCTTGTTGAAAATATCTTTCATCATGTGCATCTTGCTGCCGTAGAGACAATAGGTGGTATGGTGCTGCAACTGCCATTCAGCCCTCAGCATAGCTTCAAGGTTCTTCCATTTTGGCAGGTTGGCGAGTTGCTGAAACTCATCGATGCAGACGATAATCTTGATGCCTTTAGCCTCGGCTATCCTTTCGGGGAGTTGCAGAATGTTTTCAGGACTTTCCTTTACAGGATTCACCTTTAGGTTGACCTCTACGCTATTCATTGGGTCGGAAGCTATCGTGATGCTTGGGGTAAAACGATTGATAAATTTCACCAAGTCAGATAATTTCTGTTCCAATGTGGAAGAAACTCCTTGTATCACGATGGAGGCAAATTTGTTGTAGAATTCTTCCTCCGTATGAATCTTGGAGGCATCCATGAAGCAAACCTTTGCCTTGGATTCTTCCTGCATTAATTCTTCCATAGAGGTTCTGACAAGCGAAGATTTTCCCCATCTTCTTGGAGATACCAAGATGACATTGATGCCGTGGCGAAGGAAATTCTTAAGTTCCCTTCGGTCTTCTACTCTGTCGATAAAACTCTCTTTCTCAGCGAGTCTTCCATAAATAAAGGGTATATCCATAATCAATTTTTTATAAGTGATGGCGCAAAGTTACAAAAATTATAAATACTCTTATAATAAATGTATTTATAATTATGGATAATTAACGAGGTGATGGAAAAAGAAGTATTCCATTAAGTATTTTTTTCGTAAGAAAGCCTTGCCGTATCAATTCTTTTTTGTATATTTGTAGCCCCAAAATGAAAGATGGGATATTATTAATCTAAAATATTAAACGAATGACAAAAGAAGAATTGATGCATAGAGCCATTGAGCTCTCAAAGAATAGCGTGAAGACGGGTGGCGGACCTTTCGGTGCCGTGATCGCCAAGGACGGAATCATCATCGCTGAGGCTTCCAACAGTGTTACCATCGACCTCGATCCTACGGCTCATGCCGAGGTAAACTGCATCCGCCAGGCTACCCGCAAGTTGAAAACCTTCAATCTGGAGGGTTGCGAGATCTATACTTCCTGCGAGCCTTGCCCGATGTGCCTGGGTGCTATCTATTGGGCGCATCTCGACAAAATCTATTATGCCAATGATAGAAAGGATGCGGCAAAGATAGGTTTCGATGATGAGTTTATCTATGAGGAGATAGACCGCAAGATAGAAGATCGCCACAAGCCGATGATTGCCCTGATGCGCGATGAGGCGCTGGGTGCCTTCCGCATGTGGGAGGAAAATACAGAAAAAACGGAGTATTAACACTCCGTTTTTTATTGTTCAACGAATTATTCTACTAAAAGAACTGATTTCTCGGATATTCTTTGTAATTTTGTCGCCAAATTCAGAAACCCCTGAATTCTAGAAGATGGAAATTCTCTAATTATAAGAAATTCATTTCAAGGAATTCATTATAAGGAATTCTCTGATTATATGGAAATTCTCTAATTATTATAAAGATAATGGAACAGTCAATAGAAAATCTCTACAAATTAGACGGCAGAGTGCCCGTAGGTAAAGCACTCCCATTTGGTCTTCAGCATGTCTTGGCGATGTTCGTCAGCAACATTGCTCCAATTATGATCCTTGCCGGTGCGATAGGATTGGATAGTTCGGTGAGCGCCGTGCTCATCCAGAACTGTATGGTCATCGCCGGTATCGGTACCTTGGTACAGCTCTATCCTGTATGGCGCATCGGTTCCCGTCTGCCTATCGTGATGGGTATTTCCTTCACCTTCCTTTCACTTGCCATCGCCATTGCCGGTGCTCATGGCATGGGTACGCTGATTGGTGCAGTCATCATCGGCGGTCTGATAGAAGGAACACTTGGTCTCTTCGCCAAGTATTGGATTAAGTTGATTCCGCCTGTAGTAGCCGCTACCGTGGTAACAGCCATCGGTTTCTCGCTGCTTCCTGTAGGTGCCAACTCTTTTGCCGGTGGTCAGGGTGCTGCCGACTTCGGTAGCATGAACAATTGGGTTGTGGGTTCTGTAACCTTGCTCGCTTGTCTCCTCTGCCAGATTTTCGCCAAGGGATTCCTCCGCTCTCTGTCGGTATTGGTCGGTCTGCTGGTAGGTTATGTCTTGGCTCTCTTTATGGGAATGATAGATTTTAGTGGACTTACCGGTCTTTCAATCATTGCCTTGCCAAAGCTCCTTCCGTTTACTCCAGAGTTTAATATCGGTGCCATTCTCTCGGTGGTAGCTGTTTATCTGGTTTCTGCCACAGAGACCATCGGTGATACTTCTGCGCTCTGCAATAGTGCCTTGAAACGCGATCCTAATACCAAGGAGATGGGTGCAGCTGTCTGCTGTGATGGTTTCGTAAGTTCTGTATCGGGTCTCTTCGGTTGTACTCCTATCACTTCGTTCAGCCAGAATGTAGGTTTGGCAGCCATGTCGGGAGTTGTAAACCGCTTTACCATTGCCCTGGGTGCCATCATCATGATTATCGGTGGTGTGTTCCCTGCTATCGGATATGTGCTCACCACCATTCCTCAGGCTGTATTGGGCGGATGTACCATCATGATGTTTGGTAGCATCCTCTTTGCCGGTTTCGGTATGATGGCTCGCACGGGGTTCTCTCAGCACAACATGGTTATCGTGAGTCTTTCGCTCAGCGTAGGTCTCGGTTTTACATCAGCTACGGGTATGTTTAACATCTTCCCAGAGATTGTTCGTACCGTATTTGCTGATAACTGTGTGGCAGTAGTCTTCCTGCTCGCCGTAATCCTGAACCTCGTATTGCCAAAGAATTTGGATAAGGCATAGGAATCGTTTTTCCCTATATATAAAATTAAGGTGCAACTCACAAGATAAAACGTGAGTTGCACCTTATTTTATATATTCGACTTTTGTTACTGTCCTCCCAGTCTTTCGAAGAAGGTGATGATTTCCTCGAAGGTCTTGAATTCATCGCTGCCGTATTTTATGGTTGTACCCATGAAACCATCGCATGGGCGAGGGTCGATGAAGTAATCGCCGTAGAGCAGGTTCTTCTGGTTGCAGAAGATGATGTGGTTGTAGGCTGGGGTAGAGAGATATTCCTCCACCCAGGTCTGTACCTTCGCCATGTATTCATGGTCGTTGGTTGGCGCTTGGGCTACGATGTATACGTTGTAATGCTCTATCAGCATCTCGTAAGCCTTGTGCATCGAACTGGTTGCCTTCATGTAACTGTCGTGCAGGGCATCGAAGTCGATGTATACGATAGGGCGCTCCTTGCCGTTCTGCTTGTCGTCTATCCATCGGATTACCGGACAGAGATAGTGGAATGCTACCTTGTCGATAAGGCGGTGCTCGCCATGGAATGGGATGGCGAGCGGATAGTGCTCATGGAAGAGGTCGAAGGTATGTACCAGCGGATCAGCATCGCCGAAGAGACCGTAAACACGTTGCTGCTCCTCGGGAGTAATGTCCTGGAAGCAACGCTCGGTAAAGTCACGGTATTCCTTGATGAGTCCTTTGGTAACCATCAGCTCGTTCACTCCATCCTTTCTTGGGTTCTGGAACTCCTGCTTGCCGGTCATGCTACTCATCGTGTTACCCATCTCGAAAGCTGGGTTCACGAGGATGCGGTCGAATCCTTTCAACAGCTCGGTGTACATTCCGCCCATCGAAGTACCGATGATGAGGTTGGGTTGCTCAGTCTCCGCCATCTTCTGCAGCATCTCTATGGCTTCTTCCGGATGAACCGGGATGTCTTCAGCCACGAGGGTAGCATTCGGCATCAGTTCCTGCAACATTTTCACGGTACCGCTCTGTGCAGAAGAGAGGAAACCGTGCACATACATGATTTTCTTGCCCGACATCAGGTCGGGGAATTGCTTGATATATGGATTCATAATCTTATAATTTTTATTGGGGGTAACTCCTTAACTTCTTTCACTCCCAGTTATTTTGCTGCAAAATTACGGTAAATTGCAGACAAAACAAAATTATTGGGCGATAAACTTTCTTGTTTGCGAAAAAAGTAGTAATTTTGCACCCAATAACCAAAAAGTTCAAGTCATAATGGATTTACTGAAAGAAAGAATAATGCAGGAGGGCCGCTGCTTTCCTGGTGGAATCTTAAAAGTAGATAGCTTCGTAAATCATCAGATGGACCCAATCCTGATGATGGATCTGGCTAAGGAATTCGTGCGCCTTTTCAAGGACATCAAGTACAACAAGATTGTTACTATCGAGGCTTCGGGCATCGCTCCTGCCATCATGGTGGGGTACCTGACCAATCTTCCTGTTGTCTTCGTCAAGAAAAAGCAGCCTAAGACAATGGAGGGTATGATTACCTCAGTAGTTCACTCTTTTACCAAGGATCGTGACTATACGGTTTGCGTGAGCAACAGCTACCTGACTCCTGAGGATCACGTGATCTTCATCGACGACTTCCTCGCCAACGGTAACGCATCCAAGGGTGTGATGGATCTCTGCGAGAAGGCTGGTGCCAAGATCGAGGCGATGGGCTTCATCATCGAGAAGGCTTTCCAGCATGGTGGTGATTTCCTGCGCAAGGAGGGAATCCGTTATGAGGCACTCGCAACAGTAGAGAGCCTGGATGATTGCAAGATTGTCTTGAAGTAATACTCCTATTATTATATATATTGTAAAAGAGGGTGTGTCATAAGTCCATGACGCACCCTTTTTCTATCTATAATTTTCCGTAA
>UQWP01000006.1 GCA_900544825.1 uncultured Prevotella sp.
ACATGAAAATAGGAGATAAACACCTATGATTAGTGTTTACCTCCTACTCGATTTTGTGTAAAGTTTGGTACTGCCTTATCTTTTCCTGGCAAAGAATTGCTGCATGAGTGCGCGGCATTCATCTTCCAATACGCCCGATGTAACTAGGGTCTTAGGATGCAGCGCATGGGGCGCATATTTTGTATAGCCCCTTTTTTCATCTCCTGCACCATACACCACGCGGCTGATCTGCGACCATCCCAAGGCTCCGGCGCACATCACGCACGGCTCTACGGTGACATAGAGGGTACAGTCTTTCAGGTATTTTCCGCCCAGCATGTTCGCTCCGGATGTAATCGCCTGCATTTCGGCATGGGCGGTAACATCCGTAAGCATCTCCGTAAGATTGTGGGCTCTCGAGATGATGCGGTCCCTGCAAACGATGACGGCACCTACCGGAATCTCGTCTTCATCGAATGCCGCCTGTGCCTCCATCAGTGCACGGCGCATATATTCTTCGTCTTTTTTCAGATTGTCTTCCATATTTCTATTCTTTATGATTTCTCTTTTCTATTTTTGTGCAAAAATACATAAAAAACTTTGATGGGTGAAAGAAAAGTGTTATTTTTGCATAGTAATAGTGCCTTTTGGGCGGAAAATGATGCCGCCAGAGGCTAAACTGAAGAAAATAACCTATGGCAGAACATAATGATTTGGGCAAATGGGGAGAAGATGAGGCGGTGCTCTATCTGGAAGATGAGGGCTATACCATCGTAGATCGTGACTGGAGGCTAGGCCGCCGCGACCTGGATATCCTTGCCTTTTCGCCCGATGGCAACACGTTGGTGGTGATAGAGGTGAAGACCCGCACCGGCGAGGAATACCAGCAGCCCGAAGAGGCTGTTACCCGGAGCAAGATGAGGAATCTTGCCATAGCTGCCAATGCTTATGTCAAGGAACGCCAGGTGGACAAAGAATTGCGCTTTGATGTTATCTCCATCGTGGGATGCAATCATCAGGTGAAGAGTCTGCAGCATCTCAAGGATGCATTCAATCCGATGCTCATCCTTTGAGGCAGATGCTTACATATATAATAAGGTGAAAATGGAAACAAAGATCATAAGAATGCAGGAAGCGGATTCTACGAATACCTTCCTGAAGGGAATGAAAGCCTGCGAGGATGATACGCTCATCGTGGCTGTAGCCGATTATCAGACGGCAGGTAGAGGACAGGGCACGCATACCTGGGAGAGCGAACCGGGCAAGAACCTCCTCTTCAGTATGCTGATGACGCCTACCTGGGTGCCTGTACGCCAGCAGTTCCTGCTCTCAGAGGCTGGAGCGCTCGCCGTAAAGGATGCCCTGGATACCTATACCGATGGCATTACGCTGAAATGGCCGAATGATGTATATTGGAACGATAAGAAGATCAGCGGCACGCTGATAGAGACTTCTATCGATTCCAAGGGCATCAAGCGCTGCATCTTCGGAACCGGGGTGAATATCAACCAGACCGAGTTCCACAGCGATGCGCCTAATCCGGTATCCCTGGCTCAGATTCTGGGTCACGAGGTGGATAGGGAAGAGGTGCTGCAGAAGATCATCGAGGCATTCAAGAAGTATTATGGACTGCTCCGCCGTGCCGACTATATGGATGTTTCGGGTATCTATCATCTCTCGCTCTACCGCCGCAAGGGATTCCACTGGTATGAGGATGCCGACGGAAAGTTCGAGGGTGCCTTCGTAGAGGTAGAGGATGACGGTCATCTCATCCTTCACGACAAGAAGGGAATGATCCGGTCGTATGCCTTCGGCGAAATCAAGTTCCTGATCCCTTCAGTAAACATTAATCATTAAACAATAAACATTAAACAAGATATTTATGGCAAAGTTTAAAAGAATTCTTTTGAAGTTGAGCGGTGAGAGCCTGATGGGCAAGCAGAGCTTTGGCATCGACCCTGAGCGCTTGAGTGATTATGCTAAGCAGATTAAGGAAGTTCACGAGATGGGCGTGCAGATCGGTATCGTGATCGGTGGTGGTAACATTTTCCGTGGATTGAGCGGAAGCCAGAAGGGATTCGACCGCGTGAAGGGCGACCAGATGGGTATGTGCGCTACCGTCATCAACTCTCTAGCCTTGAGCAGTGCTCTCGGTGCACTGGGCGTGAAGAACAAGGTGCTTACTGCTATCCGCATGGAGCCTATCGGTGAGTTCTACACCAAGTGGAAGGCTATCGAGGCAATGGAAGACGGCTACATCTGCATCTTCTCAGCAGGTACAGGAAGCCCATATTTCACTACCGATACCGGTTCATCTCTTCGTGGTATCGAGATTGAGGCAGACGTGATGCTCAAGGGTACCCGTGTGGATGGTATCTATACCGCCGACCCAGAGAAGGATCCTACCGCTACCAAGTTCAAGGATATCACCTACGATGAAATCTACACCAAGGGCTTGAAGGTGATGGACCTCACAGCTACTACCATGTGCAAGGAGAACGACCTTCCTATCTACGTATTCAATATGGATGTAGTAGGTAACCTGAAGAAGGTGATGGAAGGTGAAGAGATTGGTACACTCGTTCACAACTAAATAAAAAAGATAAGGCTTACTTCCCGCCGGAAGTAAGCCTTTGTTATTCCTTAATCTTTTTATCTTTGTTAGAAAGCTGATGCCTAAACTAAACAACTAAATCATTCCTTGAAAAGGAATGACAAAACCAATATTTTTATTTTTTCTTCAAAAACATGATCCAGGAGAGAAGTACGTACACCAGGATGATAGGCCACCATCCCTCCAGGAATCCTCTTGCTCCTTCGGCAGCCACAGATACCGCAAGAACGGCGATGGCGAAACCGGCAAAGCAGTATTTCACCTCATTGCCCTTGAACGACCACTGCTTGAACTTCAGGGCGAACAGCGGCAACTCGCATACCAGCAGGAAGCTGGTGATGAAAATCAGCGCCAAAACGAGATATACCGACCAGCTCTGGTTGGTAATCCAGCCAGGACTGCTTACTATCAGCGAACCCCAGAACAGCGCATTGGCTGGCGTAGGTACGCCGATGAAAGAGGTAGTCTGGCGCTCATCCAGGTTGAACTTCGCCAGTCTCAGGGCAGAGAAAGCTGCGATGATGAAGGCTACGTATGGCAACCAGGGGCGCAAAGGCTCCAGAAACTCCGGATACTCCATTACAAAGAGTTGTGAGAATACGATGGTAGCGGGAGCCACGCCAAAGGTCACATCGTCGGCAAGCGAGTCCAGCTCCTTGCCAATAGGCGATGAAACATGCAGCAAACGGGCGCTCATGCCATCGAAAAAGTCAAAAACAGCTCCAATGATAATCCACAACAGTGCCATTTCGGGGTTTCCTCCGAAGGCAAACGATGTAGCGATGCAGCCTGAGATGAGGTTGCAGCAGGTAATCGTGTTTGGAATATGCTTCTTAATACTCATTTTCTTATTTCAGTTTTGCTATGATTGTCTGATCACCTGTGGTTGACTGTCCCATCTTCACGCATACTTCCGTGCCGAGAGGCAGATACACATCCACTCGTGAACCCAGTTTGATGAATCCGAGATGCTCATCGATGTAGCACTCTTCTCCCTCCTTGGCATAGGTTATGATGCGGCGGGCTACGGCACCGGCAATCTGTCGGCACAATACATCCACGCCCTCAGGGGTAGTGATCATTATGTCGGCGTGCTCGTTCTCCTCGCTCGCCTTAGGCAGCCATGCCTTCATGAACTTTCCGTCCTCGTGCTTCACGAACTTCACCTTGCCATCCACCGGAAACCAGTTGGCATGTACGTTCCAGAGACTCATGAAGATGGAAATCATCAGTCGCTTGTCGTTGAAGTAAGGTGCATTATCCACTTCCTCTATCACCACGATCTTGCCGTCGGCAGGAGCTACCACGAGTTTCTCGGTATCTTCCACGTTCAGGTATCTGATCGGGCATCGGTAGAAGTTGAGCACGATACCATATACCACACTGAAGACTACAAGGAATGCCCAGAAAGGTATCTTGTTGTCGAAGGCCATCCACAGTACAGCTGCGACAGCCACCAGTGCTATACCGCCGAACACCAGCTGGTCGGTGCCCTCACGGTGAATTCTTATCTTTTTTAGTTTCTTAATTTTTTGTCCCATGAGAAAGGTTTACGTTTTTATTTTCGGTGCAAAGGTACGGCATTTTTATCGTTTTTGCAAATTTTTCTGCCATTTCTTTTGGCAATATCAACTTTTAGCAGTAACTTTGTTCTCAAATTACGAATTTTAACGCAAAAAATGGAAGATTTTGTTCATTTACACGTCCATACACAGTATTCCATCCTCGATGGCCAGTCCAAGATTCCACGTCTGGTAGATAAGGCTATCAAGGATGGCATGAAGGGTATGGCTGTAACCGATCATGGTGTGATGTTCGGCATCAAGGAGCTGGTTGACTATTGTGGAAAGGTCAACAAAGACCGCAAGAAGGAGGGGCTCGAACCCTTCAAGCCCATCATCGGTTGCGAGATGTATGTGGCACGACGCACCAAGGGCGACCGCGAGAAGGACAAGGGCGATATGAGTGGTTACCACCTCATCGTGCTCGCCAAGAATTATAACGGATACAAGAACCTCATCAAGCTGGTGAGTAATTCGTGGGTGGATGGATACTACATGCGCCCTCGAACCGACCGTGCCGACCTGGAGAAGTATCACGAAGACCTCATCGTCTGCTCGGCATGTATCGCCGGCGAGGTGCCATCCAAGATCCTGAAGGGTGATATCGCAGGAGCCCGTGAGGCATGCGAGTGGTATCACAATCTCTTCGGCGACGACTATTACCTGGAGCTGCAGCGCCACAAGGTGCCCGATGATCCGAGCCTGCTCGCCAACCGTGAGGCTTACGAACTGCAGCTGAAGGCGAACAAGGTGCTCATCGAGTTTGCCAAAGAATACGGCATCAAGCTCGTATGCACCAACGACTGCCACTTCGAGGACAAGGAGACTGCCGAGGCGCACGACCATCTGCTCTGCATCGCCACCGGCAAGGACCTGGACGATCCTAACCGTATGCGCTACTCCAAGCAGGAGTGGTTCAAGACCCGCGAGGAGATGAACGAAGTGTTCGCAGATGTGCCTGAGGCGCTCTCGAATACCCTCGAGGTGTTGGATAAGGTAGAAATCTACAGCATCGACCATGGTCCAATCATGCCGTTCTTCCCCATTCCGGAGAGTTTCGGTACCGAGGAGCAGTTGCGCCAGAAGGTGTCGGAAGAAGACCTCTACAGAGAGTTTACCACTGATGAGAACGGAGAGAACCAGCTGTCGCCCGAGGAAGGTCAGAAGGTAATCGACCGTCTGGGCGGCTACGACAAGATATACCGCATCAAGTTTGAGGCAGAATACCTGCGCCACCTCGCCTACGAGGGAGCCAAGCAGCTTTATGGCAATCCGCTGCCCGAGAATGTGGATGAGCACGTGAACTTCGAGCTCCACGTGATGAAGACCATGGGTTTCCCGGGTTACTTCCTCATCGTGTCCGACTTCATCAAGGCGGCACGCGAAGAGCTGGGCGTAATGGTGGGCCCTGGCCGTGGATCTGCGGCAGGTTCCGTAGTGGCATATTGCCTGGGAATCACCAAGATAGACCCTTTGAAGTACGACCTGCTGTTTGAGCGTTTCCTGAACCCTGACCGTGTGAACCTGCCTGATATCGATACCGACTTCGATGACGACGGTCGAGGCAAGGTGTTGCGCTGGGTAATGGATAAGTACGGTCATGAGAATTGTGCCCACATTATTACATACGGTTCGATGGCCACCAAGAACTCCATCAAGGACGTGGCGCGCGTAGAGAAGCTGCCTTTGGATAAGGCGAACGCCCTCTGCAAGGCGATTCCCGACCGTCTGCCCGACGGAGCGAAGATGAACCTTGCCAACGCCATCAAATATACCCCCGAGCTGAAGGAGGCTGAATATTCCAGCGACCCCCGCGAGAGCAATACCATCAAGTATGCCCGCATGCTCGAGGGAACCATCCGTGGCACGGGTATCCATGCCTGCGGATTCATCATCTGCCGCGATCCTATCAGCAACTGGGTGCCTGTATCTACCGCCGATGACCCTGATTTCCCGGGTCTGAAGACGGCTGTTACCCAGTATGATGGTCACGTGATTGAGACCACCGGACTCATCAAGATGGACTTCTTGGGTCTGAAGACCCTCTCCGAGCTGAAGGAGGCGTGCAAGGTAATCAAGCAGACCACGGGCGATATCGTAGATCTCGATACCATCCCTATCGACGACGAGCTTACCTATCAGCTCTACCAGCGCGGCCAGACCATCGGAACCTTCCAGTTTGAGTCGCCAGGCATGCAGAAATATCTCCGTGAGCTGAAGCCTACGGTTTTCGAGGACCTCATCGCCATGAACGCCCTCTACCGTCCGGGACCTATGGATTACATCCCCGACTTCATCGCCCGCAAGAACGGTCAGCAGGCTATCACCTACGATATCCCCTGCATGGAGAAATACCTCAAGGATACCTACGGCATCACGGTATATCAAGAGCAGGTGATGCTCCTCTCCCGTCAGCTGGCTAGCTTCACCCGAGGCGAGTCTGATGCCCTCCGTAAGGCGATGGGTAAGAAGAAGAAGGCAATCGTAGATGCGATGAAGCCGAAGTTCATTAGGCAGGGACAGGAGAACGGCCACGATCCGGCTGTGCTCGAGAAGATCTGGGGCGACTGGGAGAAGTTTGCATCCTACGCCTTCAACAAGTCGCACGCCACCTGCTATTCGTGGGTAGCCTATCAGACAGCCTATCTCAAGGCGCACTATCCGGCCGAATACATGGCAGCGCTGATGACCCGCCGCTTTGCGCAGATCACCGAGATTACCAAGCTGATGGAGGAGTGCCAGTCGATGAACATCAAGACTCTGGGACCGGATGTAAACGAGAGTTACCGTGCCTTCGGTGTGAACGAGTATGGCGAGATACGCTTCGGACTTTCCGCCATCAAGGGAATGGGAACCCCTGCCGCCGATGCCATCGTGGCAGAGCGCCTGAAGAACGGCCCTTATAAGACCATCTTCGATTTTGCCGAGCGCGTGGATTTCTCCAATGTCAACCGCAAGGCATTCGAAAGTCTGGCTCTGAGTGGCGGTTTCGACAGCTTCGGCATCCGCCGCGAGCAGTACTTCGGCAAGAACAGCAAGGGCGATACCTTCCTGGATACGCTCGTAAGATATGGTCAGCTCTACCAGCAGGAGCAGCGCGAGGCAGCCACCTCGCTCTTCGGAGGCGTAGAGGCAGTGGAGATAGCCACTCCTCCTATTCCGGAAGCAGAATCCTGGAGCACCATCGAGAGGCTCAACAGGGAGCGCGAGCTCGTGGGCATCTATCTCTCGGCTCATCCGCTCGACGATTACGAAATCATCCTCCGCAACCTCTGCAATACCCACTGCTCTGAATTGGGCGACAAGGTGGAGCTTGCCAAGAAGGAGGATGTGGTGTTCGGCGGCATCATCACCGGGGTGAAATCCAAGTTCACCAAGACCGGAAAGCCGTGCGGCTTCGTTACCATCGAGGATTTCGAAGGCTCGGGCGAGCTGGCGCTCTTCGGTGAGGACTGGGGCAACTGGCGCGGCATCATGGTAGAGGGCAGCACCATCTTCGTTACGGCGAAGTGTGTATCCCGTTACGGCAACAGCAACTACCTCGACTTCAAGATCAGCACCGTGGAGTATCTCCAGACCGTGAAGGAGAACCGTCTGGAGAAGTTTACCATCATCGTAGATAGTACGGTGATAGACGAAACGCTGGTGAATGATATCAAGACGCTGGTGGAGAATGATGAGGGCAAGGCTCAGCTCTTCCTTCAGATTCACGATGCCGAGACCAAGACCAATGTGCTGCTGCGTGCGCAGGACCGCACGGTGGGAGTGAGCAGGGAGCTGATACAGTTTGTCAACGATCATCCTAAGATGTCGTATCAGATCAATTAAACAGAATGAATAAGAATATTATTAACTATATAAAAAAGGTAGAAAAAATGGAAGTAACAATTACAACCGAGAATTTCGAGAGTTACAAGAATGGCGAGTTGCCATTGGTAGTAGATTTGTGGGCTACATGGTGTGGTCCTTGCCGCCAGATTGCTCCTATCGTGTCAGAATTGGCAGAGGAGTTTGATGGTAAGTTGGTAGTTGGCAAGTGTGATGTAGAGGAGAACGACGACATCGCAATGGAGTTTGGCGTTCGCAACATCCCTACCATCCTTTTCTTCAAGGGTGGCCAGCTGGTTGACAAGTTTGTTGGTGCAGCCAACAAGTCAACCCTTCATGAGAAGTTCCAGGCGCTGCTGTAAGATAGGGCAGAAGGCTAAAAAAATCGGATCGGCACGCCCTGAAAGGGCTGAAACTCCTAGCCCAGGGCAACGCCCTGGGTTAAAACGCAAACAAAAAAGTCGCCCTGTAAGTGCAAAAGCTTTGAATATATGAAGTTTTTGCACTTACAGGGCGATTTTTATCATCAATTATAGCCCCTAGAATTCCACGCTTCTGCTACCATCTTCCTCCACGGTGATGGTAACCTTGGTGCAATCCTCCGGCAGCAGGTCCTCGATGAGTTCCGGCCACTCCAGGAAACAGAGGTTTCCGCCGTAGAAATAATCCTCGTAACCCATATCATACACCTCATCAATCTTCTTGATGCGGTAGAAATCGAAATGGTAGATAGGATCGCCGTTTCCGGCAGTGTATTCGTTGACGAGAGCGAAGGTAGGCGAGGTGATCACATCCTCCACGCCCAGTTCCTCGCAGATAGCTTTTACGAAAGTTGTCTTTCCGGCACCCATCTTGCCATAGAAGGCAAAGACCTTGCCGTCGCCCATGTTCTGCAGGAATTCCTTGGCTGCAGCATGGATGTTGTCTAATGAATCAATCTTAATCTTCATATATGTTTACTTTGAACTTTGAATTTTGAACTTTATGATTACTATTTACTTTGAATTTTGAACTTTATTATTACTATCAACTAGTTTCTCTTTCTCGGTGTCAGGGTGATGAGCGGAATGAGCATTTCCTCCATCGAGATGCCACCGTGCTGGAAGGTATCCTTGTAGTACGAAACGTAGTAATTGTAGTTGTTCGGATAGGCGAAGAAGGCGTCTCCGTAGGCAAAAACATACGATGTACTCAGGTTGGGAGCAGGCAACTGTGCCCTTTTCGGGTCCCTGATGGTGAAAACCTCCTTGGCATTGCAGGCAAGGTTCTTGCCCAGCTTGTAGCGCAGGTTGGTGTTCGTGTTGCGGTCGCCGATGATCTTGATGGGCTTCGAGGCACGGATGCTGCCGTGGTCGGTGGTGATCACCACCTTGCAGTCTTCCTGCGACAGTCTTCTGAACAGTTCCGAGAGCACCGAGTGGCGCAGCCAGCTCTGCGTGATGCTGCGGTAGGCACTCTCCGTATTGGCGAGCTCGCGTACCATCTTCGATTCCGTCCGGGCATGCGAGAGCATATCGATGAAGTTGATCACCAGCACGTTCAGGTCCTTCTCCCTGCATTCGTTGTAGTGCTCCATAAACCGGTCGGCGCCCTGCGAATCGTTCACCTTGTGATAGCTGAAGCTGTATCTCTTGCGGAATCTGTCGAGCATCGTCTGTATCAGTGGCTCCTCGTTCAGGTTCTTGCCCTCCTCCTCGTCTTCATCCACCCAGAGCTCCGGAAATATCTCGGCAATCCTGTTGGGCATCAGACCGCTGAAGATGGCGTTTCGGGCGTATTGCGTGGCGGTAGGCAGGATGCTCATATACATATCCTCATCTATGTCGAACAGCTCGCCGATGTCAGCAGCCAGCATCTTCCACTGGTCATATCTGAAGTTGTCTATCACGATGAGAAACACCTTCTCGCCCTTGTCCAGAATCGGGAAAATCCTGTTTTTGAAGACATCGGGACTCATCATCGGGCGGTCGTCGGAAGAAGATGCAGCAGCAGCCTTTCCGGCATTTCCATCTCTCTTTTGATCAACCCAGTCCAGATAGTTCTTGGCGATGAATTTGGCGAATCCGGTGTTAGCCTCCTCCTTCTGCATGACGAGCATTTCGGTCATCTGACTGTCGGTATCGCTCAGTTCCAGTTCCCATTTCACGAGTCTTCTGTATATCTCCATCCAGTCGTGGCAGGTACGGCAGTCCATCATCTTCAGGGCAATCTGTTGGTAGTCCTGCTGGTATCCGCTCTGCGTCACCTCGGTCACGATATCCTTACGGTGGATGTTCTTTTTCAGCGAGAGCAGGATTTGGCTCGGGTTGACGGGTTTGATGAGATAGTCGGCAATTTTCGACCCGATAGCCTGGTCCATGATGTTCTCCTCTTCGCTCTTAGTACACATCACAACGGGAGTAGCGGGCTGGATGTCCTTGATTTGCTGCAGGGTCTCCAGACCGCTCAGTCCAGGCATCATTTCATCGAGGAGGATGAGGTCGAAGGTTTGCTGCCGGCACAGTTCGATGGCATCCGAGCCATTGCTCACCGTGGCAACCTCGTAACCTTTTTTCTCCAGGAAGATGATATGCGCCTTGAGGAGCTCAATCTCATCATCGATCCATAGTAATAATCCGTTGCTCATATTGCTGTATCCTTTTAGAGTATCTTTTTTTGCTGTATCCTTTTAGAATATCTTTTTTTTCGAAGTGCTAAAGTACAAAGAATAATTGAATGACGGAAGAGAGTTGTGGTTAAAGAAACTTAATTGAAAAAAAAAGTGCCGATAAGCTTTACTTGCCGGCACTTCTTATTAGTGTTTGTAATGTTCTACGACATGCAGCTCGTCATGCCCAAAGAGGCGGCGATGGAGTTTACTTACAAATTAGTGAGGCGTCCTGCTTTACGGATTACTTACAAGGATTTTCGGTCTTTTTTATAATATTAAGGCCGGGAATCCGTTATTATTATCGAATGCAAAAGTAAATAATCAATAATAATAGAAAAGAAAGAAAAGAAGAAACAATGCTCAAGATTGTAATGATCATGCTATGCGGAATAGGTACGGGGTACCTGCTCCGCAACAAGAAAATGAGTTTTATCGGCCGTGTCATCACGGCGCTTATCTGGGTACTCCTCTTCCTGCTCGGCATTGAGGTGGGAGCGAACCCTCGCATTATCAATGGTCTTCAGACCCTGGGACTCGAAGCCATCGTGCTTACGATAGCCGGAAGTCTGGGTAGTGCAATCTTTGCGTGGGCATTGTGGAGATATGTCTGCAGAAAGGAGGCAGGAAATGAAAGGTAGTCTGATTATCGTAGGCTTCTTCGTGCTGGGCATCATTGTGGGAGTGTGGGATGTGATTCCTGCCAGTTTCCTGGCGAGTGACGTGAGCTATTATGCCCTCTGCTGCCTGATGTTCTGCGTGGGTATCAGCATCGGTTGCGATACCTCTGTCCTGAAGAGTTTCAGAAAGGTGAATCCCCGACTGATGATGCTGCCGGTGATGACCATTCTGGGAACCTTTGCCGGATGCGCGGCTGCCTCCCTGATACTGGGACACCGTCAGCTCTCCGACTGTCTCGCCATCGGTTCGGGCTTCGGATACTACTCATTGTCGAGCATCTTCATCACGCAGTATCGGGGTGCCGAGCTGGGAACCATCGCCCTGCTTGCCAACATCTTCCGTGAGATTCTCACCCTGCTCTGTGCGCCCCTGCTGGCGAAGTATTTCGGCAAGCTGGCACCTATCAGCGTAGGTGGAGCCACCACGATGGATACCACGTTGCCTATCATCACCCGCTATTCGGGCGAGAGCTTCATCATCGTTTCCATCTTCCACGGCTTCTGCGTAGATTTCTCCGTACCATTCCTGGTTACCTTCTTCTGTTCGCTCTAACGGCTTCCTTGCCGCTAGAGCTTTCTTGCGTGATCAGAATCCATCCAGCTCGATGTATTCATCATCGGCTTCAGATTCTGGGGCATTCGAGTCATCGAAGTAGATGCCGGTATCGGTATCTTCTGCGGGCTGGCTCTCGATATCAATTCCATTATCTTCAGGATTCTTCTTCTGGGAATCATTTTCTTCCTCCAGAGCATCTTCTTCCTTCAGGGAATCCTTATCCACTACGATTTCCGTTGGCTCTATCAGCAGGCGCATCTTGCTGATCTTCAGCGGTGCAAAGTGGCGGGTATAGAACTTGTCGTAATCATCATACGAGAGATTTCTGCCCAGAAGTTCGAGGTTCGGCTCGCTGATCACGTAGCTTCTCGCCTTGGAAATCAGACGGAGGATGCCGGCTTGCTGATGCAGCTCGTTGGCATACTGGCGCGCCTCGTCGTAGTTCTGGAAACCGCTTACCTGCAGGCGATGCAACCCCTGGAGGTCTTCGATGCTGATGTCGAAATTGCGCGCCATATAGGTGGTGAAGTTATACTTGGCTACCTCGAAGAGCAGCTGGTTTTCGTTGACGGAATCTGGACTGTAGGCGAGCAGGAAGACAAACCGGTCGTTGCGGTCGGCTGAGAATCCTTTCTGCTGGGTGGAGTCCTGGGAAGTGAGCACATCGCTGCGTTTCGCCCAGACATTACTCAGGTCGAACTTTCCGCCGTAGAGTCGTCTTCCGGCATTCACGCCGTTTACGATCATTCCCGCCATCTCGCTCAACCGGCTGTTGGGATATTGCGCTATCACCTGGTTCATCTTTTCCAGACATTCGGAAACCTTGCCCTCGTTGAGCTGGGTCATACCGCTGATGAAGAGGAACTTGTCGCGGTTGGCACCAGTAGGGAACCGCTTGTCTGATATTTCCGAGTTGTGCATTACCACCTCGTACTTGCCCTCCTTGAATGCCTGATAGGTGAGGGTGTAGATGGAATCTTCGATGTGTACACCCATCCTCGCATTCTCCAGATAGTAAGGGTCGGAGAGGAGGGCTGTGAACTGGCTTTCTGGGTAATCCTTCTTTAATTTATCGACATAACTGTTCGCCATCTGAGTTTGCTTCTTTCGGGAATAAAGCAGATACAGATGGTAATAGGCTTCGTCGAGATGCTTGAAATCCGGGTAGTTGTCCACCAGCCGGAGCAGCATCTTCTCGCTCAGAGCCAGGTTGTCGAGCCGGTCCTTGAAGATGATTCCGGCATGGTATAAGCCATTCGCCAGGAGCTGGTTGCTCGCTGTCATCTGCTCTGGGGTGAACGGAATCTGAGCCAGATAATAAGCCCGCTGATGAGGGGCGAGGCTGGCGCTATCGGCAGATGGTTTGCCGGATTCTTCCTGGGATAAAGAATGGGATAGAGCGTCTTGTAATGCATCAGGATGAAGCTTGGAATCTTGATCAGAAGTCGTTCCTTGCTCGGAATCTGTTCCTTGTGCGATATCCGTTTCTTGTGCAGAAGCTACAACAGTTTTGTTGATTCGCTGCCAGTTGTCGAGGTTCTTTCGCTTGCCCCAGAGTTTCTCGAAGAGCGCCTTACCCTGGCTTACGGCTACAGGGGAATAGAAATACCAGGTATTGGTGTTCCCGAATCCGTTTCCTGAATCATTCCCGAATCCGTTCCCTGATGCATTCCCGAATCTGTTTCCGGAATCATTTCCGGAACCATTCCCATCAACTCCTCCTTCATATTCCGAATTCATCTCTGCACCGTCTTCCCATCTCCTTCTTTCTTCCTCTTTCTCCTTTCTTTTCAGGGCAGCTATCACACGGTCGATGGCTGCATTTCTGTCTCTCTCGTCCATTTTGGCAAGAGACTGCAGGGAATCCTGGAGGGCGATGGCATCGGTATAAGGCACCAGTTCGTCCAGCACCTTGGAGCGATGAGCCAGTTGCGGATAATCCTTTCTGTCCTGATCGAGCAAGCCGATTGCTTCGCCATAGCAGCGCTTGGCATCAGCATATCGTCCGGTTTCCCAATACAGATTGCCCAGACGCAGCAGGAGCACACCCTTCTCTATACCATTTCGGGTAGCCTTCCGGTTGCCTTTTTCATAGGCATAGATGGCACGCAGGGTATCTTTCTGGGCCAGGTGGATGTTGCCGATGGCATAATATACCTGGTCCTGATATTCCTTGTTCTTATCCGATGCCGCCATGCGCTTGAGTCGGCTGATCATCTTCCTGCTGTTGCCCGAAGCCAAGACCTCGGTGATGGCGATGCGGGCATTAAACTCCAGTTCGTAGGGCGGATTGAGTCGGATGACGTGGCGGAAAGCCTGATAAGCCTCCTGCTGGTTGTCGATGGAAGCCTGCAACTGTCCCATCAGATACCACTGGCGGGCTTTCTGCTTGTGTCGCATCTCATGGCTTATCACCTTCCTGAGATAGGGAATCGCCTTCCGGGTATCCCCCGTGTGGATATAGTAATCGGCGAAGGCATAATCCCATTCCTTCTGGGCACGCCAGTGGATGGAATCGCGCTGGATGTTTCGGATCACATCTTCTGCATCGTAGGTCCATCCCTGCTCGATATAGCATTTGGCAAGCCAGGCGCGCGCCTTGCCGTAGATGGCAGGCTGGGTGGCGTAAAGGCGGCTCATATAGGAGAAGGTGGCAGCAGCCCCCTCGAAATCCCCTTTCTGGAATTGCGAGCGGCCCATCAGCATCCAGGCTTTCCATAAAAACGGATTGTATTCCCTGCGACTGAGCCATTCGATATCTTTCGCCGTCTTTCTCTTCCCGGGTTCCCATACAGGGCGGCGCTTGATGCTGTGTTGGTGGATGGCTTTCTCGCATTTCTCGATAGCACGGTCGAAGTTGGCTTTGCCCAGATCGCGGCTGTTCCTGTTGCCTACGGTATAGAGCGGAATCTGCTCCGTAAAGTTGTCCCGGTTGCCTTCTTCTTTCTCCAGCGCCCCGTCGATATAAGCCACGGTACCATTATAATAGGTATTGTATCGGGCATTAAAGGCATGCCACCACCTGCTCTGCGCCGTATTCTTCTGCGTAGAGCATCCCGTAAGGATCGCTGCAATCACAGCGAGTCCTATCAGAAAAAGGAGCTGGATGGGGCTTTTGCCTTTCATGTTTTCTATTGTTTATCTGGCATCTTTCTCCTGATGCCCAGGACGATTTTGGCGAGTGCGAATACCACGATGCTGATGAAGATGATGGTGGCACCCGATGGCACGTTGAGCAGATAACTGATGTAGAGACCGGCGATGCAGTCTATCCATCCCAGGATGATGCTTGCCCATATCATCTGCCTGTAATTGTAGGTGAAGAGGTTGGCGGTCATCTGCGGAATGGTGAGCAGACTGATGGCGAGCACGATGCCCACCATTTTCAGTGTAGCCACGATGGTCATGGCGATGAGCGTCATCATCAGGTATTCGATGGCTGTAACCGGCAGGTGCTGCGAACGGGCGAAGGTACTGTCGAATGCGATGTTCTGGATAGGACGCAGGAGAAAGGTGAAGAGGAGGGCTACGATGAGGGCGAGTCCGCCCAGCAGCCACAGGTCTGCGCTGTCGATGGCAAGGATGCTTCCGAAGAGGAAGGAGGGCAGGTCGGGCATGAATCCTGGAGTCAGGAAGCAGCAGATGATGCCCACGCTCATTCCCAGGGTCCAGAACATGGCGATGGCGGAATCCTTTCGCACATCTTTCTTGCGTGATATCCATTGCACTCCGAAGGCGCTGAGGATGGCGAAAACCATGGCGGAGAGTATCGGATTGATTCCTGTAAACACGCCGATGCCGATGCCTCCGAAAGAGGCATGGGTGATGCCGCCGCTGATGAATACCAATCGGCGGGTAACGATGTAGGTTCCGATAAAGCCGCACAGGATGCTTGCCAGAAAGGCGCCTATCAGTGCGTTTTGGAAAAATGTATATTGTAGTATATCCATGCGTTTACTTTGAACTTTGAGCTGCAAATTTCTAGCTTAAAAAGCCGATGACTTCATCCTTCAGTTGGTTGGGCAGGTTGATGCCTCTCAGTATCAGGCTTCTGTTCCATCCAGCCACTTCTTCCGGCTGCATGGTATAGAGCACTTCCGAGAATTCCTCAACCTCCTCATCGGTATAGGCATCGGCATCCCGACCGGCAAAGCGGTCGAGATCCTCATCATCGTAATATTCTATTTCTTTGGTGGCGGCTTCCATCATGCACTCCTGCTCGCACTTCGAGTTCTCACCGTTGCAGGTGTTGCACGATACGCCTTCCTGCAGAGGCTCCTCGTCCTCTCCCCTGCGGTGAGATACGATTCCGAATATGGCGCTTATCAGGCCTAATGCCACCAGGGCTAAAATCAAGTATAGCATAACTATTAATTTTCAATAATTTCAAACCCTACTTTCTTCAGGTCTTCCCAATAATGAGGATAGGATTTGCTCACTACCTCCGGATTGTTGATCTCAATCTGAGGGAACTTGAAGGCGAGAGGGGCGAATGCCATCGCCATACGATGATCCTCGTAGGTATCGATTGGAGCAAATGAAGGATCGCAGGTTTCGCCATCCCAATACAGAGTGTTGTCGTTTTCATCGTGGATGACATAGCCCACCTTCTTCAACTCTGTCTTCAGAGCCTCGATGCGGTCGGTCTCCTTGATTTTCAAGCTGGCAAGACCCGTGAACCTGAACTTCACACCCAAGGCACAGCAGGCTACCACGATGGTCTGAGCCAAATCTGGAGAACCGGAGAAATCGTATTCGAATTTCGGCAGAAGACAGCGGTTCGCCTTCAGCATAACATCTGTAAGATGATCATGGTTCTCAAATTCGCTCTTCACTCCCAGCAGACTGAAGATGTATTTCACCACGGAATCTCCCTGCTTCGAGCAGTCCATCAAGCCTTCGAGCTGGATGCTGGAGTCGATGTTGCCATTCAGAGCCATCATCTCATACCAGTAGGAAGAAGCACTCCAGTCGTTCTCTATCATATAAGATGTCTCCTTGTAAGGCTGTGGCTTCACGGTGATGGTGTCCATATCCGTCCAGTCGGCATCGGCACCATATTCCTTCATCGTCCAGAGCGTAAGGTCGATGTAAGGGCGGGATGCAATCTCTCCTGTCAACTTCAGTTCCAGTCCGTTCTTCAGAATCGGACCGATCATCAGAAGCGCCGAGATGTATTGCGAACTGATATTGCCCACTACCTCCAGATGGCCGCCTTCCAGCGCCTTGCCTCGGATGTGGAGTGGGGGATAACCTTCCTTCTTCTCGTAGGTGATGTCGGCGCCCAGATAGCGCAGGGCATCAACGAGGATGCCGATAGGACGGTTCTGCATGCGCTCGGTGCCCGTGATGGTATGTTCGCCGGGGGTGGCAGAGAGATAGGCGGTCATGAAACGCATGGCTGTGCCGGCTGCCTTGATGTTGATGACCTCTGGCATATTCTGAAGGGCTGCAACGATTACTTCCGTGTCATCGCAGTCGCTCAGGTTGTCGGGTTGGATATGGCTTCCAGCCATCGCACTGATTACGAGGGCGCGGTTGCTGATACTCTTGGATGCTGGCAAGTTGATACTTGCGTTCAGTTGGCTTGGTGCCTTGATGGTATATTTTATCATACGCGTACCTTATATTATATATATTTTAGTGCAAAAGTACAAAATAAAAAGTACATACGCTAGTTTTCGGGCGAAAAGTTTTCAAAATATCTCAAAAAACAGCATAGGCAGCCGTGCCCTGTTCTTATTGTTTGCTAACAATATGTAAACGAGATAGGGGTATTATTGGGGTATATGGAGATATGCCTATTTCAAAGTGTAAAAAACGACCCCCTAAAATGTCAAATTGTAATTTTGTGTGCGTTTTCTTACAAAAAGTAAAACTGACCCCAAAAATAAGATAAAATAGCGTTAAGGAATGATACAACTTACCGGAATTTGTATTACCTTTGCATCAGAAAAAAGAAACAACAAGCAATAAGTAACAATCTAAAAATTAAAGAATATGAAACGAATTATATTATTCTCATTGATGGCTCTCATGACCGTAGCTACTTTCGGTCGCAAGCGCGTAGAGAATGCAACAGTAGTAGCAGACACTATTTTCTATGCAGAAAATATGAAAAATGTAGCTAGTGCAGATCAGGCTAGTTATTACAGATTGCTGATGACTACCGGCGCTGGCATCAATAAGAAGGATGTGTTCCAGGACTTCTATATGAACGGTAATCTTCGTGCCGAGGGTGGATACAGCTTCATCGATCTCGGTAACGACCGCAATACGATCTTCAATGGTGAGGTTACTACTTTCTATAAGAATGGTAAGGAGAAGTGGCACGGAAAGTATGTTAACGGCAAGCGTGAGGGATACTTCACTCTCCAGCTCCGTGAAGGTGGCGTGGCTGTTGTTCAGTTCAAGAACGGTAAGTCTGTTCACAATTACTTCATGGTAACATACAAGGATGGTACCACTGAGAAGAAGAATCTCTCTGAGATTCAGTCTTTGATGTAGAAAATCTCTTTAAAATAGAAATCTCTCTCTTAAATTAAATAGAAAAATCTCTCTTATATAAATTAAAATTTTATGTTGATATGACCAATATGGGGATGGCTTCCGGGAGGAAGGTACATCCCCTTTATTTTTCTGGTATATGCGTAACTGAAAAAGGTCTGGCGATGATATTCGCCAGACCTTTTTACAATATTTAGAGTGCCAGGTCAACCTCTACCGGGCAGTGGTCGCTGCCCATGATGTCGGTATGGATCTTGGCTTCTGTAATCTGTTCTTTCAAGCGGTCGGATACCAGGAAGTAGTCGATGCGCCAGCCGGCATTCTTCTCGCGTGCCTTGAATCGGTATGACCACCACGAATAGGTAACCTCTTCGGGATGCAGATAGCGGAAGGTATCCGTAAAGCCGTCGTTCAGAAGATCGGTCATCTTCTCGCGCTCCTCGTCGGTAAAACCGGCATTGCGACGGTTGGTCTTCGGATTCTTGATATCTATCTCCTGATGTGCCACATTCAGGTCGCCGCACACCACCACAGGCTTCTTGGCATCCAGGGCCTTCAGGAACTTGCGGAAATCATCTTCCCAGGTCATACGGTAATCCAGTCGCTTCAGCTCGGTCTGGGAGTTCGGGGTATAGCAGGTTACGAGATAGAAGCTGTCATACTCCAGGGTGATGACTCTTCCTTCGTGGTCGTGCTCCTCCACGCCCATACCGTAGCTCACGCTCAGTGGCTGGTGGCGGGTATAGATGGCTGTGCCCGAGTATCCCTTCTTCTCGGCATAGTTCCAGTAGCTTTCGTAGCCCTCAAACTTCAGGTCGAGCTGGCCTTCCTGCATCTTGGTTTCCTGCAGGCAGAAGAAGTCGGCATCGAGCGCCTTAAACTGGTTCTCGAAGTCCTTGCCCACGCAAGCACGCAGGCCATTCACGTTCCAGGATATAAACTTCATATTACTTTGAACTTATTTAGATTCTCTTAGTTTCACCTCTGAGCAGGCTCATGAACTCCTGGCGGGTGTTCAGCGAATTGAATACGCCGCTGTAGTCGCTAGTAGTAGTGATGGAGTTCTGCTTCTCCACACCACGCATCTGCATGCACATGTGCTTGGCCTCTATCACCACCATTACGCCCTGAGGATTCAAGGTCTCCTGGATGCAGTCCTTGATCTGCTGGGTAAGGCGCTCCTGCACCTGAAGGCGGTGGCTGAAGATATCTACCACACGGGCAATCTTGCTCAATCCGGTAATCTTGCCGTTAGGGATGTAAGCCACGTGTACCTTGCCATAGAAAGGCAGCATGTGATGCTCGCAGAGAGAGAAGAAATCAATGTCCTTCACGATGACCATCTGGTCGTATTTCTCCTCAAAGAGGGCATCGGTCAATACCTTGTGGGCATCCTGATAGTAGCCGCGGGTCAATACCTGCATCGCCTTGGCTACGCGCATAGGAGTCTTGACAAGTCCTTCACGCTCAGTGTCTTCACCCAGGAGCTTCAATACTTCCTTATAGTGTCCTGCGAGTTCATCCAATCCCTCGCGAAATTCTGTTTCTGGATTCATATCTTTTTACTTTGAACTTTGAATTTTGAACTTTGAACTTTATGATTAGTAAAGCTGTTGAATTCTTCACTCTTCACTTTTTAATACTGCACGGTAATCTGTCCTTTTACCAGGCATGCCTGTCTGTATCCCAGGGCTTTCACCTTGGCAAGCACCTTCTGTGCTTCGCCCAGGGTGCGGAAGTTGCCCATGCGGCAAATCCATCTTGGTGAGTAGAAGTGCACATATACAGGCTGGTCTGGGAACTTCATCTTGATGTTGTTGCCCATCTGTTCGGCCTTCAGTCGGTCGTTGCGTGAGTTTCCTCCGGCAAAGATCTGCACTCTATATCCTGTAACCTTATAGCTTCTGCGCATCACCTTCTTGCGCATGTCCACTACAGGCATCTCGGTTTCTTCCTGATGTGTCTCAGCTTTTTGTGCATTGTTTTCATGCTGTTTCTCCTTGGCAGCTTCGTGCTGTGGCTCATTCTTCTTGAGTGAGTCTGGGGTCTGCTTGTGAGAGTCCGGAGTCTGCTTGTGCTGTGTAGCAGGAGTTACTTCTTTATGCTGAGTATCTGTTGGTTTCTTCTGTGGTTGTGGGGTAGTCTTAGTCTTATCGTCCTGTGGATTCACCTGATTCGTATTGGTAGGAACCTGTTTTCCGTTCACCAATTCGTCGATAGCCTTGCTTTGGTGTACGGTCACGACACCCTGTCCTGGATTCTTCTGCTTGAGATAATCCAAGTAAGTCTGCGCATTCATCTGGATAGATGAGCAGAGGATGAAAATCAATAATGTGACGAATTGTTTCATGACTATACCTTATTTAATATATATACCTATTATTAATATATAATGTGTCAGCAATCTGTTTCTGTTATCCTATAAAGATAGGGAAAGGGATGCCCCCAGGAAAGAAGGCATCCCCTTTGGTAAATATCCTTGTGAGATTACTTCTTCCAAGCGTCGATGATACCCTTGAAATCAGCAGCCTTCAAAGAAGCACCACCGATCAAACCACCGTCGATGTTTGGCTTAGCGAAGAGTTCAGGAGCGTTGCTAGCCTTGCAGCTACCACCGTAGAGGATTGATGTCTCCTCAGCAGCCTCGTTACCGTACTTCTCTGCAACGATAGAGCGGATGTATGCCAACATCTCCTCAGCCTGGTCAGAAGTAGCAGTCTTACCTGTACCGATAGCCCAGATTGGCTCGTAAGCGAGGATGATGTTCTTCCAAGCCTCTGCGCTCAAGTGGAATACTGAACCTTCCAACTCAGCCTTAACAACCTCGTTCTGCTTCTCTGCCTCGCGCTCCTCGAGAGTCTCACCGCAGCAGAAGATGACCTTCAAACCGTTAGCCAAAGCCAACTCTACCTTCTCCTTCAAGATCTCTGCAGTCTCGCCATAGTACTGACGACGCTCTGAGTGGCCGAGGATAACGTACTGAGCACCTGTGCTCTTTACCATCTCAGCTGAAACCTCACCTGTGAAAGCACCCTTAGCCTTGTCTGCGCAGTTCTCTGCACCAAGACCTACAATCTCTGAATCCAAAACCTGAGCTACAGAAGCCAAGTGGATGAATGGAGTGCAGATTACTACGTCGCAGTTTGGCTTGTCTGCTACCAATGCCTCGTTGATCTCCTTAGCGAGAGCAACACCGTCCTGCAGGTTCATGTTCATTTTCCAGTTACCTGCTACAATTTTCTTTCTCATTTTTCTTTTCTTTTTAAAAGTTGATAATATTCTGTTTGAATTCTCTTTCTTTCTAATCCATGCGCCCCAAGCCCAGAGCCTGTCGGCGATGGTAAGGAGCACCAGCGGGATGACAAACCAGGAGATGATGCCGGCTATCTTCTTGGCGGCACTTACTTCCGGCATCTTGCCTATTTCGGTATGTTCCAGCGGCTTGCCTGCTATCTCTGCCATGTTAGGCAGGTCGTTGTGGCTCCATTTCCGGATGATGGTTCCGTCTTTCAGCAGCAGGAGTCCCGGATTGCTGCGTATCACGGTCTTCAGCGTTGTCTCGTCTGTGATATAGAAGGGATATTCTGCTCCCGTGATGTCTTGCCAGTGTCTGATGGCCTTCTCTGTACTTGCCGTGAGGCAGAGGAAGGGATAGCCATGGTCGTTGGCGTATTCGTATATCTCGTCGATGTTGCCGAAGTTGCTGTCGTCGGCAAATTCCAGGTGGGGCGAGATGAGCAGGAAGGTGTAGCCCTTGCGGTGTATCACTTCCTGAGTGATGTCTTCGCCCGTCTGCGTATCTTCTATGCTGAAGTCGTGGATAGGGGGCACGTAGCCTTCTTCCGTCTGCACCGTCTTGCTGTCGATGAAGGTCCAGGTGGAGTCGGGATAGTTGTCTATCGTAAACTCCTTCCGTTCTCCGTTCTTTTCCAGAATGAAGGTGGTGTCAAACTTGGGCTGCTTGGCTCCCTTCGGAATCTCCATGCCCTTGGCGATGTTGGCACCGATGTGATAAGGGCGGAAGTCGAACTGTGGAAGATACCACAGACTCCAGGTGCTCATCACGATGGAGAAGAGGAACGTATAGTTGATGACAATCCATCGGGTTGGCTTGGATATGAGCAATGGCATGTCCATCGGTCTTCTCCAGAGCAGGACGGCGATGGCGAGGAGGATGATGTTCTTGACGAACGTCTCCATGTTGGTGAGCACGATGGCATCACCGAAGCAGCCGCAGTCCTTCACCGGGTCGGCGATGACAATCCAGAGTGTTATCAGCGTCATCACTGCCATCACGAGCAGGGTAATCTTGCTTACCAGTTTTCTGCGGATGGCAAAGAGCAGGAAGATACCGATGGCAAACTCGCACATGGCAAGCAATACCGACATTACCAGTGTACTCCACGACGGGAACATCCAGTCGATGTGCAGAGCCTCCAGATAGTCGGTTATCTTATATTGCGTGCCCAGCGGGTCAATTCCCTTCACAAATCCCGAGAAGATAAAGGTTGCTGCCAGGAGCAGTCGCCCGATGTTTACCGCTATCTTTCTTGCTATCTTCATCATGTCTCACTACTCTTGATTATTTCTCACTCATCTTGATTAATTCTCACTCATTTTGATGGCTCCGAACACGGCATAGTTGATAATGTCCATGTAGTTGGCGTCGATGCCTTCCGAAACGAGAGTAGCACCTGCGATGTCCTCAATTTCCTTCACGCGCTGAATCTTGGTCAGGATGAAGTCGGTGTAGCTGCTTACTCTCATCGAGCGCCATGCCTCGTCGTAGTCATGGTTCTTCTTGAGCATCAGCTGCAGTGCTTCCTGCGCATGGCGGTCGTAGAGTTTCATGGCCTCTTCGGGTGTCATATCCACTTCATCCACGAAAGGCTTTTCCAACTGGATGAGTCCTACGATACCATAATTAATAAGGGCAATGAACTCTGGGCGGATGCCTTCGCCCACCAAAGATTCCTTCTTGATTTCGAGCGAACGGATTCGCTTTGCCTTGATATAGAGTTGGTCTGTGAGAGAAGAAGGACGCAAGATTCTCCAAGAGGCTCCGTAATCATGAAGCTTCTTCTCAAATAATGCCCTGCATTCACTCATGACATTCTTAAACTGCTGTTCTGTTTTCAATAAATCTGCCATAATAATTTCGAAATTCGGTGCAAATTTACGCATTTATTATGAAATAGCCAAATATTTATTTTGTATTTTACATATTTTGCAGTAACTTTAAATAAGTTACGCTGCATCTCAACAATAAAAACAAAAAAAACCTTTTTTTATTTTGTATTGTCTTCGATTTGCAGTAACTTTGCACCCCGAAAGAAAAAAGAGTATGAGAAATTTGACCAATGCCGAACTGGCACAGATACTGGATAAGGATATTTTTCATAAGATTTCAGAGGCGGCAGACGAGCTGTCTGTGGAATGTTATGTAGTAGGTGGATATGTGCGTGACCTCTTCCTGGAGCGGCCTTCCAACGATATTGATGTCGTTGTGGTGGGCAGTGGCATCGAGGTGGCTTCTACCTTGAAGAAGATGCTCGGAAAAAAGGCGCATCTCTCAGTGTTCCGCAATTTCGGAACAGCACAGGTGAAGTATAAGGATACTGAAGTGGAGTTCGTGGGTGCCCGAAAGGAGAGCTACAACCGCGATTCCCGCAAGCCGATAGTGGAGGATGGTACCTTGGAGGACGACCAGAACCGTCGTGACTTTACTATCAATGCCATGGCGGTGTGCCTGAACAAAGACCGTTTTGGAGAACTCGTCGATCCGTTTGACGGCGTCTATGATTTGGAAGACGGCATCATTGCCACTCCGCTCGACCCGGATATCACCTTCTCCGACGACCCGCTCCGCATGATGCGCTGTGTGCGTTTTGCCACCCAGCTCAACTTCCAGATAGAGGATGAAACCTACGAGGCACTCTCACGCAATGCCGACCGGCTGAAGATTATCAGTGGCGAGCGTATCTGCGACGAGATGAACAAGATCATGCTCTCCAAGCATCCAAGCATCGGTTTTTATTATCTTAAGGATACCGGTCTGCTCGACCTCATCCTGCCGGAACTGGTGGCGATGGACCAGGTGGAGACCCGCAATGGCAGAGCGCATAAGAACAATTACGACCATACGATGGAGGTGCTGGAGAATGTATGCAAGCATAGCGATAACCTCTGGCTCCGCTGGGCAGCGCTCTTCCACGACATCGGCAAACCGAAGAGCAAGCGATGGGATAACAATATCGGCTGGACTTTCCACAGTCATAATATAATAGGTGCCAAGATGATTCCAGGCATCTTCCGCCGTATGAAGCTTCCGATGGATGCCAAGATGAAGTACGTGCAGAAGCTGGTGGAACTCCACATGCGTCCTATCGTGATAGCGGATGAGGAAGTAACCGATAGTGCTGTTCGCCGACTGCTGAACGATGCAGGCGACGACATCAACGACCTGATGACGCTTTGCGAGGCAGATATCACCAGCAAGAACCAGGTGCGTAAGCAGAAGTTCCTAGACAACTTCAGAATGGTGCGTGAGAAGCTGGTGGATTTGCAAGATCGTGATTATAAGCGACTTCTCCAGCCATGCATCGATGGTAATGAGATTATGGAGATGTTCCAGCTCAAGCCATGCCGCGAAGTAGGCGTGCTGAAGCAGTATCTCAAGGATGCCGTACTGGATAATAAGGTGGCTAACGAGCGTGAGCCATTGATGGAACTTCTGATGAATAAGGCACAGGATATGGGCTTGACTATGGTAGAAAACTTAAATAGAGAATAATTTTTGTTAAATAACGGCTCCATGCGAGCCGTTATTCATATATTATTAGTAATTTTGCAGCGTTTTAAAACTCAAAATCAACTTTGAGTTCCGCCAGAGGGCGGTATGTATATATTAAGGTATGACAAAAATAATAAATTATAATATAAAAATAGGTATGAAAATTAAAAACGTTTTGTTCGTTGCAGCAGTTTGTGTACTCGCAACTTTGACATCATGTGGTGGAAGTAAGAAGGGTGGTTTACCAGACTTCGGCGATGATGAGTTTGCCGTGGCTACCATCGGTACTTCTAGCGCCGCATTGCAGACTACCTATCCTGCTACCATCAAGGGTATTCAGGATGTAGAGGTTCGTCCTAAGGTTTCTGGCTTCATTACAAAGGTTTTTGTACATGAGGGTCAGACTGTTTCAGCAGGTCAGGCTTTGTTCTCTATCGATAGTGAGACTTATCAGGCTGCTGTCCGTTCAGCTGCTGCCGCTGTCAATACAGCCAAGGCTCAGGCTAACACTGCAAAGTTGACTTACCTGAATAATAAGAAATTGTATGATAGCAAGATTATCGGTGAATACGAGCTTTCTACTGCAGCCAACAGCTTGGCTACAGCCAAGGCACAGGTGGCTCAGGCAGAGGCAGCTCTGGCTTCAGCCCGTGAGCAGTTGGCTTGGTGTACCGTTACCAGTCCTTCAGCTGGTGTTGTAGGTAGCCTTCCTTTCAAGGTAGGTGCTTTGGTAAGCGCTTCTGGTCAGGCTTTGACCACTGTTTCCAATATCAGCACCATGGAAGTGTTCTTCTCACTCTCCGAGTCTCAGATCTTGAGCATGTCTAAGACCAATGGTAGTGTTCAGGCTGCTATCGCTGCGTTCCCAGCTGTTAAGCTGCAGTTGGCTGACGGTTCTATCTATAATCACCCAGGTAAGGTGGTCAAGATGAGTGGTGTCATCGATGCTACTTCTGGTTCTATCTCTCTCATCGCTCACTTCCCTAACCCAGAGAAGTTGCTGAAGAGTGGTGGTGCAGGTTCTATCGTGGTTCCTAACGATCATAACAGTGCTATCGTCATCCCTCAGGAGGCTTGCTCTCAGGTGCAGGATAAGATCTTCGTTTACGTGGTAACCAAGGATAACAAGGTGAAGTATTCTGAGATCAAGGTAAATCCACAGGATGATGGCAAGAACTATATCGTAACTTCTGGTCTCAACGTAGGCGACCGCATCGTATTGAAGGGTATCACCAAGTTGACCGATGGCCAGCAGATCAAGCCTATCACTCTGGAGCGCTACAATCAGAAGATTGCTGAGGCTGCCAAGTTGGCTGAGTCTCAGGATAACGCTCATGCCTTCGCTACTGCTATGGGCGGAAAGAAGTAATATATAATAAGGTATAAAGAAAAATAGTAAATTATGTCATTTACAAACTTTATAAAGCGCCCGGTACTTTCGACGGTGGTTTCCATCTTCTTCGTCTTGCTGGGTATTATCGGCTTGGTATCGCTGCCTATCGAGCAGTATCCGAATATCGCGCCGCCTACCATCACGGTAACTGCTACCTATACGGGTGCAGATGCCCAGACGGTGTTGAACTCAGTCGTTGCTCCGCTGGAGGAGAGTATCAACGGTGTGGAGAACATGACTTATATGACCTCTTCTGCGTCTAACTCTGGTTTTGCTCAGATCACCGTTTACTTCAAGCAGGGTTCTGACCCTGATATGGCTGCGGTCAACGTACAGAACCGTGTATCTCAGGCGCAGTCTCTGCTGCCTGCCGAGGTTACCAGGGTGGGTGTCACCGTAACCAAGCGACAGAGTTCCAACGTTATCATGTTCGCTCTGACTACAGACGATGGCCGTTATGACGACCAGTTTGTTACCAACTACGCCCTGATCAACGTCATTCCTCAGTTGAAGCGTATCAATGGTGTGGGTGATGTGCAGAGCCCTTCTACCCGTAACTACTCTATGCGTATCTGGTTGAAGCCAGAGAAGATGAAGGAGTTCGGACTGGTTCCTTCTGATGTTTCTCAGGCTTTGTCAGAGCAGAATATCGAGGCTGCCCCTGGTAGCTTTGGTGAGAGCTCTGATATGCAGTATGAATATACCTTGCGTTACAAGGGTCGTTTGAAGACTCCATTGGAGTATGAGAACATCCTCATCAAGAGCAATACTTCCGGTCAGACTCTCCGTCTGGGCGAAATTGCCAAGGTTGAGTTGGGTGGTTTGCAGTATAACGTAAACCTGCTCAATGATGGTCAGCCTGCCGTGATGGGTATGGTTCAGCAGATTGCGGGTTCCAACGCTACCCAGATTGCCAGCGACGTAAAGAAGACGTTGGATGAACTGGAGAAGAGTTATCCTCCAGGGTTGAAGAATGTCATCCTGATGGATGTTACCGAGTTCTTGTTCGCATCTATCGAGGAGGTAATCTTCACCTTGATCATCACTCTGGTACTGGTGTTCATCGTAGTGTATATCTTCTTGCAGGACTTCCGTTCTACGCTGATTCCTATGATTGCCGTACCTGTGGCTTTGATTGGTACGTTCCTCTTCCTCTGGATCTTCGGATTCTCCATCAACCTGCTTACGCTGTCAGCCCTGCTGCTGGCCATTGCGATTGTGGTCGATGATGCCATTGTGGTGGTCGAGGCGGTTCACGCCAAGCTCGACCAGGGTTACAAGAGTGCCCTTACTGCATCTATCGATGCGATGAACGAAATTTCCAGCGCCATCATCTCTATTACATTGGTGATGTCTGCCGTGTTCGTTCCTGTGTCATTCATCGGTGGTACTTCCGGTTACTTCTACCGTGAGTTCGGTGTAACCATGGCTGTATCTATCGTTATTTCGGCTATCAATGCGTTGACTCTGTCTCCTGCACTTTGTGCCGTGTTGCTGAAGCCACACGAGGAGGGTCACGAGAAGAAGATGTCTTTCGTGGACCGATTCCACGCAGGATTCAACTATCAGTTTGATAAGATTACCAATAAATATAAGGGTGGTGTCAAGTGGGTTATCAACCATGGCATCATCGCTGGTAGCCTGGTGGCTGTCAGTATCGTAGGTCTGGTTGCCCTGATGGGTACTACCAAGACGGGTCTGGTGCCTGATGAGGATACCGGTACTATCTTCGCTTGTATCTCTACAGCTCCTGGTACTTCTCAGGAACGTACTGCAGAGGTGGTAAAGCAGGTAGATAAGATGCTGGCTAGCAACCCAGCCATCGCAACCCGTAACGCCATCATGGGTTATAGCTTTATCGGTGGTGCCGGTTCTAACCAGGGTACTATCATCGTGAAGCTGAAGCCATTCGAGGAGCGTCCGGGTGGATTCTTCCACCGTATCAAGGAGGCTTGTACCGGTGGCGGTATTGAGGCGCTGTTTGTCAACCCAATGGAATATACTTCTGTGTTGGGTATGATCTACAAGCAGACTGCTGCCATCAAGGATGCACAGGTTCTTGCCTTTGCTCCACCTATGATCTCCGGTTTCTCTATGCAGAATGGTATTACCATGACTATGCAGGATAAGACCGGTGGTGACTTGAATAAGTTCTTTGATAATGTGAAGAAGTTCCTGGCTGAGTTGAACAAGCGTCCTGAGATTCAGACCGCTCAGACTCAGTACAACCCTAACTACCCACAGTATATGGTGGATGTAGATGTTGCCAAGACCAAGCAGGCTGGTATCTCTCCATCTTCTGTACTCTCTGTAATGCAGGGTTACCTCGGTGGTCTCTACGCATCTAACTTCAATGCTTATGGTAAGCTCTACCGTGTGATGATTCAGGCTGGTCCTGAGAGCCGTATGCGTCCAGACGATCTGAGCAAGATCTATGTACGTTGTGCTGATGGCACCATGTCTCCTGTAAGCGAGTTCGTGACCCTGAAGAAGATTTATGGTCCTGCTAACATCACCCGTTTCAACCTGTTTACCTCTATGGATGTTTCTGTAACTCCTAACAGCGGTTACTCTACCGGTGACGGTATGAAGGCGATTGCTGAGGTTGCCAAGGAGACATTGCCAGAGGGTTATGGTTATGAGTACTCTGGTCTGACCCGTTCTGAGGCTGAATCAAGCAACTCTACAGGTCTGATCTTCGCACTCTGTATCGTATTCGTTTACCTGATCTTGAGTGCCCAGTACGAGAGTTACATCTTGCCATTGTCTGTAGTATTGTCTATCCCATTCGGTTTGGCTGGTGCGTTCATCTTCACCAATATCTTCGGTCACTCTAACGATATCTACATGCAGATTTCGTTGATTATGTTGATCGGTCTGTTGGCTAAGAACGCCATCCTGATCGTACAGTTCGCCCTCGAGCGTCGTCGTACGGGTATGGCCATCAAGTACTCAGCTATCCTGGGTGCCGGTGCCCGTCTCCGTCCTATTCTGATGACCTCTCTGGCGATGGTTATCGGTCTGTTGCCTCTGATGTTCGCATCAGGTGTAGGTAAGAATGGTAACCAGACCCTGGGTGCTGCCGCCGTGGGTGGTATGTTGATTGGTACTCTCTGTCAGATCTTCGTGGTTCCTGCTCTCTTCGCAGTCTTCCAGTGGTTGCAGGAGAAGTTGACTCCATTGAAGTTCGAGGATGAGTTGAACGAGGAGGCTGCTGCCGAGTTGGTGCAGTATGCTAACGCTGCTCAGCACAGAAAGGGTATCGAGAAGAAGTAATAACGCAATGTAACTTCAAAGGAAACAATGAAAAAGAATTTAAATATCATCATATTGGGTCTCGCAGCGCTCTCTCTGAGCAGCTGCAAGACTCTCTACGGAAAGTATGAGCGTCCTGACGTGAAGACCAGCGGCATCGTTCGCGATGTAGCTTCTGATACAGATACTTTGGCTGTAAAGGATACTACTACCTTCGCCAACATCCCTTGGCGCAGCGTCTTCACCGACCCTCAGCTTCAGTCGATCATCGAGAAGGGATTGAACAACAATGTCAACCTGCTCAATGCGGCTTTGAACGTGAAGATGGCAGAGGAGCAGCTGAAGTGTGCCAAGTTGGCGTTCGTGCCTTCTTTGTCTTTCTCTCCTCAGGGAACCATCGCTTCCTGGGACGGTCAGGCTGCTACCAAGACTTACAGCATGCCTATCACTGCCAGCTGGATGGTTGACCTCTTCGGCAACCTGCTCTCTCAGAAGCGCAGTGCCCAGATGGCGCTGCTCCAGTTGCAAGACTATCAGGTGTCTGTCAAGACCAACCTCATCGCCAACATCGCCAACATGTATTATACCCTGTTGATGCTCGACAAGCAGGTGGAGCTGGTTAACAATATGGAAGGCTTGACCAAGGACACTTGGGAGATGATGAAGGTGCTGAAGGATACCAAGCTCGGTTATCGCGGCACTTCTGTTCAGGCTGCCGAGAGCAACTACTATGCTGTGTTGACTCAGAAGACCGACCTGATGCGTCAGATTCGCGAGACAGAGAACTCCCTGAGTCTCCTCATCGGCGACCAGGCTCATTCCATCGCCCGTGGCAAGTTGGAGAATCAGAGTCTTCCTGCAACCTTCTCTACAGGCGTAGGCATCCAGTTGCTCAACAACCGTGCCGATGTCCACGCTGCCGAGATGAATCTGGCTCAGTGCTTCTATGGCGTAGAGACTGCCCGCAGCAAGTTCTATCCATCTCTCACCATCTCCGGTACAGGTGCATTCACCAACTCTGGTGGTATGGGCATCGTGAACCCAGGTAAGTGGTTGCTTTCTGCTGTTGGTTCATTGGTTCAGCCTATCTTCCAGAATGGTAGAATCATTGCTGGATTGAAGGTGGCTAAGATGCAGTATGAGCAGGCTTACAATACTTGGCAGGATGCCGTACTGAAGGCTGGTAGCGAGGTAAGCAATGCTCTCGTGCTCTACAACTATTCTGACGAGAAGGGTAAGGTGGAGGCAAAGCGCATCGCCGTACTCGAGCAGAACGTAGAGGATACACGTAAGTTGATGTCAGAGGCTGGCGGTTCTTATCTGGAGGTTATCCAGGCTCAGTCTTCATTGCTCAACGTACAGCTCTCTAAGGTAGCTGATGACTTCTACAAGATGCAGGCAGTAGTGAATCTCTACTATGCATTGGGTGGAGGAGCTAAGTAGTTTATAGTTAATAATTAATAGTTTATAGTTATGGCTAGTATAATAAGTCCAAAGGCAGAGGTTTCTCCAAAGGCAAAGATTGGAGATAACTGCAAGATCTACCCATTCGCCTATATCGAGGACGATGTGGTCATCGGCGACAACTGTACCATCTATCCATTTGTGAGCATCATGAACGGTACTCGCATGGGTAATAATAATAAGGTGTTCCAGGCAGCCGTTATCGCTGCCCTCCCACAGGATTTCAACTTTACCGGTGAGGAGAGTGAGGTAGTGATTGGCGACAACAATACCATCCGTGAGAACGTGGTTATCAACCGTGGTACTCACAAGGGTGGCAAGACCATTCTGGGCAACAACAACTTCCTGATGGAAGGTGCCCATATCTCTCACGATACTGTAATCGGCAATGGTTGCGTATTCGGTTATGGTACCAAGATTGCGGGCGACTGCGTGATTGGTAACGGCGTGATCTACTCAACATCCGTAGTAGAGAACGCCAAGACCCGAGTAGGCGACCTGGCGATGATTCAGGCAGGTACTACCTTCTCAAAGGATGTTCCTCCTTATATCATTGCCGGTGGAAAGCCTGTGAAGTATGCAGGTCCTAACACCATCATCATGGAAGCAGCCGATGTTACCGAGAAGGTTCGCAAGCACATTGCGAATGCCTATCGACTGGTATTCCATGGTCAGACATCCCTCTTCGATGCCATCAACCAGATCAAGGATCAGGTGCCAGATGGTCCGGAGATTCAGAACATCATCCAGTTCCTGGAGAGTTCAGAGAAGGGTGTCATCACTAAGATGTAAAATATGCGTAGAAGGATTTGAATCCTTCGGTTACTATTATGTTTAGTTAAAATTCAAGTCATACCTATTTGAATTTTACTCAGTATCTTGAAAGGGCTGGCCGTGAGGTCGGCCCTTTTTATGTGTGTATAGTATAAAATCTCCGTTCATAGACGTTGAACGCACATTCAACGTCGCTGAACGTACGTTCAACGTCTATGAACGGAGATTCAACGTCGTTGAACGAAGAAATCATTTAGGCTTAGCAACAAAATCTATTAATGGTAGTAACAAATTCATCTTATGATATCCACAAATTCTATTAAGGGTAGTCGTAAAATCAATCTATTCCATCATCAATCACATACTATAATAGAGACAAGTACCTTATGCGGCGAATCTCTGTTCCCTTAATAATTAATTGAATAAATGCAAATAAATGCAATTTTATTTTGTTATCTCTTCGTTTATGTGTATCTTTGCAAACAATTTGGGTAATTACGCCCTTCCGGTCTGAAAATAAATAGATTTAGAAATGAGAAAGAAACAATATAAGCCTCGCAATCATCGTGGATTGCAGGTTGTTACTTTATGCATCAGCACCGCCATGGTGCTTGTTTTGTTGGGATTGGTCATCTTTTCCGTATTGATGGGAAGAAACCTCTCTTCCTATGTCAAGGAGAACCTGGTGGTACAGGTGATGCTCGAGCAGGATGTTACCAATCCTGAGGGCTTGCAGATGTGTAAGCGCCTGAAGGCCCGTCCTTACGTGAAAGGTCTGACCTATATCTCCAAGGAACAGGCATTGAAGGAGGCTACCCGCGATCTGGGTACCAATCCTAGCGAATTTGCCGGTGTGAACCCTTTCCAGCCATCTATCGAAATCACGACACAGGCGGATTATGCCAATAATGATTCCCTGAAGTGGATAGCCAAAGAGCTGAAAAGTTACTCGCGCGTGACGGAAGTAAATTATCAGCACGACCTGATAGAACAGGTGAACAATTCGCTCACCAAGATAAGCATCGGTCTTCTTATCGTAGCCGCCCTGCTTACCTTTATCTCGTTCTCGCTTATCAACAATACGGTGAGACTGGGCATCTATGCCCGCCGATTCTCCATCCATACCATGAAGCTGGTGGGTGCATCCTGGGGCTTCATCCGCAAGCCTTTCATCAAGAGGGCTGTATTGGTAGGTGTGATTGCGGCTTTGCTTGCCGATGGTTTCCTCGGTGGATGCCTCTATGCCTGGTCGCTTCACGAGCCGGAACTGGTCAATGTGCTCGGCTGGCAGGAACTTACCATCACAGGCGGTTCGGTCTTCCTCTTCGGTATCATCATCACAGCTCTCTGTGCCAGCATCTCGGTGAACAAGTTCCTCAAGATGAAGGCGGGAGATTTGTATAAGATTTAAACATTACACATTAAACATTATATATAATGGATAAGAAGAATTTAGCATTTGACAAGATGAACTTCATCTTGTTGGCAATTGGTATGGCAATTGTCATCATCGGTTTCCTCCTGATGAGCGGCGCTGGCTCTAACGAGCACTCTTTCGATGCTGATATTTTCAGTACTCGCCGTATTGTAGTGGCACCAACCGTTACCCTGATTGGTTTCCTCTCGATCATCTATGCGGTTATTCGCAAGCCAAAGGACGAATAAAGCAAGATGATAAAGTAAAAAAGAGAATTAACAGTTAATAGTTTATATACATATTTATAAATTAGATGGATTTTATTCAGACAATCATTATCTCTATCGTAGAGGGATTGACCGAGTTCTTGCCTGTTTCGAGTACAGGTCACATGATTATTGCAGAAAATTTGCTGGGTGTAGATATCCAGGATAAGTTTGTCAACGCCTTTACTGTCATCATTCAGTTTGGCGCTATTCTTTCTGTCATCTGCCTGTATTGGAAGAGATTCTTCTATCCAGATGCAGTGAAGACAGGTGAGAAGACTTATTGGAAGGCGATGTTCGATTTCTATGCCCGTTTGGTGGTAGGTACTGTGCCTGCCGTGGTATTGGGGCTTGTCTTCAATGATTTCATCGAGTCAAACCTTGGCAATGTGCAGCTGGTGGGCTGGATGTTGGTCATTGGTGGTGTTTTCATGCTCTTCTGTGATAAGATTTTCAATAAGGGCAGCGAGCAGACCAAGCTTACTTACAAGCGTGCCTTGACCATCGGTTTCATCCAGTGTATTGCGATGATTCCTGGTGTGTCTCGTTCTATGTCAACCATCGTGGGTGGTATGTCGCAGCGACTCACTCGCAAGGCTGCTGCCGAGTTCTCATTCTTCCTGGCTGTGCCTACCATGTTTGGTGCCACTTGTCTGGAGGTTTATAAGTTGATCAGTCATGGTGGCGGTTCGTTGCTTACTCAGGGTAACAACCTGTTTACTTTGATTTTAGGCTCTGTGGTAGCTTTCATTGTTGCCATTCTTGCCATCAAGTTTTTTATCAATTATGTCACAAAGTATGGTTTTGCAGCTTTTGGCTGGTACCGTATCGTTGTAGGACTCATCATCATTATCTGTGGCCTATGTGGCGTAGATATGCAGATGGTTGACTAAAGGAAGAATATGGATTTTAGAAAAGGAGAAATTATAGCCATCGACAAGCCTTATCGCATGTCGAGCTTTGGAGCATTGGCACACGTTCGCTATCTGCTCAGCAAGAAACTCGGTTTCAAGGTGAAGATAGGACATGCCGGTACGCTCGATCCCCTTGCTACGGGTGTGTTGGTGCTCTGTACGGGTAAATGTACCAAGCAGATAGAGCAATTGCAGACACATACGAAGGAATATACGGCAACGCTTCAGTTGGGTGCTACCACGGCAAGCTACGACAAGGAGCACAGTGTAAACCATACTTTCCCTACCAAGCACATCACCCGTGAGCTGGTAGAGGAGGTATTGAAGCAGTTTGTTGGTGAGATTCAGCAGGTTCCACCTACCTATAGTGCCGTGAAAGTGAATGGCGACCGTTCCTATGCCCTACGCAGAGCAGGCGAGGAGGTGCAGCTGAAGCCTAAAACCGTGCGTGTGGATGAAATCGAACTCACTGATTACAACGATGAGGAGAAGACGGCAAACATCCGTGTGGTTTGCGGTAAGGGTACTTATATTCGATCGCTGGCGCGCGACATCGGTCGTGCCCTGGATAGCGGTGCCTTCCTGACAGCTCTCCGTCGTACCAAGGCAGGAAGCTTCTCGGTAGAGAACTGCATTGATTTCGACCATTTCCAGGAATGGCTCGATGCACAGGAGATAGAAGACAGCCTTGCCGATAAATAGGCTCGAATTTCGAGAAATGTCATTAATAGTAAATCATCTTAAGAAAGGAGATATAATATCACATGAAACTTTCACAATTCAACTTTAAGTTGCCAGCTGCTCAGGTGGCACTTTATCCACATAAGACTAAGCGTGTGGTCAAGACTGCTAGTGGTGAACGTACATTCGAGATTACCCGTCGTGACGAGTCTCGACTGATGGTGCTCCACAAGAAGTCTGAAACCATCGAGATGTACAAGAAGGACGAGAATGGCAAGGATATGGTGGATGCTGAAGGCAATCCAGTATTCCTGCAGTTCAAGGATATCGTCAACTACTTCGAAGAGGGTGATACCTTCATCTTCAATGATACCAAGGTATTCCCAGCGCGCCTTTATGGTATCAAGGAGAAAACCGATGCCAAGATTGAGGTCTTCTTGCTCCGTGAGCTGAATGCCGAGATGCGCCTTTGGGATGTGCTGGTAGAGCCTGCACGCAAGATCCGTATCGGCAACAAGCTTTTCTTTGATGATGTCAACGAGATGGTAGCCGAGGTAATCGATAATACCACCAGCCGTGGCCGTACCCTCCGTTTCCTCTATGATGAGGATGGCAATCACGATGTCTTCAAGCGTTCGCTCTTTGCATTGGGTGAGGCTCCGCTTCCTCGCTATATCATCGATGCCCGTGAGGATCATCACGCTACAGAGGATGATATGGATGACTTCCAGTGCGTATTCGCTGAGAAGGAGGGTGCCGTAACTGCTCCTGCTACAGGTCTTCATTTCTCTCGTGAGTTGATGAAGCGCTTGGAGATCAACGGTATCAACGAGGCTTACATCACCCTGCATTGCGGATTGGGCAACTTCCACGAGATTGAGGTAGAAGATCTTACCAAGCACAAGATGGATTCTGAGCAGATGATTATCTCTAAGGAGGCTTGCGAACTGGTGAACAAGACCAAGCTGGAAGGTCATCGTGTATGCGCCATCGGTACCAGCGTGATGAAGGCTACAGAAACTGCTGTAGGTACAGACGGAATGATGAAGGAGTTTGATGGATGGACCAATAAGTTCATCTTCCCTCCATACGATTTCGGATTGGCTGACTGTGCTGTTGCCAACTTCTATCATCCAGAGTCAACCTTGATGATGTGTACCGCTGCCTTTGGTGGTTACGACCTGGTATATGAGGCATACAAGAAGGCTGTGAAGAATGGCTATATGTTTGGTTGCTACGGTGACTCACTGTTGATACTTCCAGACTAAATGGTGTAATAAACAGTTTTTGTACATATAGAAGTATTTGATATTCAGTAGATAAGCTGAGTTATCCACAGTTTTTATAAAAGTGTGAATAAGTATGTATAAAGTATATTTAAGCCTTGGCACGAATCTGGGCAACCGGAAGCGTAATATTCGTGAGGCTATCAATAAAATAGGAGAGCAGATTGGCGTGGTAGAGCGCCAGTCTGCTCTTTGCGAAACCAAGCCTTGGGGCTATTCTTCTCCCAACGACTTCATCAATTCCTGCGTGCTGGTACTCACCGCCATGGCCCCTCGTCAGGTATTGGAGGCTACCCAGCGGATAGAGCAGGAGATGGGCAGAACCCTGAAGTCTGTAAATGGAGAATATCACGACCGCATCATCGATATCGACATTCTGATGATTGATGATCTGGTGATTGATGAGCCCGATTTCAAGATACCTCATCCTCTGATGGAAGAGCGCGACTTCGTGATGACTCCTCTGAAGGAGATTTTATAGATGATTCCACATAAAAAGGTGTTATACCGGATATAATATATAACTATTGAGAAAAAGAAAAATCCCATCGTTCTTGCGAGCGATGGGATTTTGCGTTTTAGCTATATTACCTCGCAATCAGCAATCCAAAGCTATTTGCTTATCTGCCTCTTGCCAATCTGTCAATCCTCTATTCTCCTTGTCGAATACCAAAGCCAGACAGATGAGTTTTTTCTTGCTGGCAGCACACGCATCAGCGTAGTGGCGGGATTCTATTTGCTCCGCAGCCGCTTGAGTTCCCCCATTGTCCGCCATCTTCAGCTCCATGATATAGATGATTTCTGGTGTCTCTATGGTGAGGTCGATACGTCCACCTGCTACCTGCTTTTCTTCTTCTACCTTGAATCCGCAGATGTAGAAGAGGTTCTTGATGATGAACCGGAAGTGCTCTTCAAAGACAAACTGCTCTTTCTTCTGAGTACTGTAAGGAGTGCTGGCGATGAGTTGCTTCAGGCAGGTTACGCCCTCTTCTAAATTGCCAAGGATAAAATGCTGCTTCAGGTCTTGAATAGCATTCTCTGTTTCTTCCTTGTCGGCGTTGAGCATATTGGGAACAACCAGCTCTAGAAGCGCTTTCTTTACTTCTCTGTTTGGAAATCCCAGTCTGTAGGTTTCTCCAATCACCCCTTTGATCGTCAGATAGCCTGATTGGTAAAGAAATAGCTTTGGATTGTCTTTGCTGATGTCTGCCGTTTCGATGTAATCCATGTCGATGAGGCTGCCGTCCAGCGTTTCTACATCTTTTTCAAAGTTGGTGAGTATTTTTGGAAGCATTTCTGTAGCACCGCTGGCAATCCAATAGGGTCTCAGGCGACGTTCTTTTAAGGCGCAGATGACACTGAACGGATTGTAAACCCCCTGCAGACTTTCTGAGAAATGATAACCGTCATACATATCTTTCAGTTCATGCATAGTCTGGTCGATATCCCACTTCTTTTGGGCAGCCAATGCCTGGAGTTCATCTTTCAGTATATTCAGGATTTCTTCTTTCGTTAATCCGCAGATGGTGGCATAGCAGTTGTAAAAGCTGATATTGCTTAATGTGTTGAGAACGCTGAACATACTTATCTGCGTAAACTTGGTGATTCCTGTGAGGAAGACACACTTGATGCAATAGCCGTAGTCTTTCAGGCCTGTGAAGAAGTCACGATAGAGATTGCGGCATTTTTCGTGTCTATCTGTCAGATAGGAGTGCTGTAAGGGTGCATCATATTCATCCACCAATACGGCAACCTGCTCCCCCGATTGTTGGTAAGCTCTTTCTATGATACCCGTAAATCGGTTGCTGAGCGTAGCTTCAGTGGTGCGCTTGCCGTAGATCTCTTCATATTTGGTTAATGTATCATCCAGATAATGGTATAATGATTCTGCATCTGATCCTCCAAGGTTCATACTGAAATGGATGACAGGGCGCTTGACCCAATCTTTCTCCAGTTCCATGATCTTGAGTCCTTCGAAAAGTTCTTTTTTGCCTTCGAAGTAACATTGGAGCGTGGAAACCAGCAGTGATTTGCCGAAGCGTCGTGGGCGACTTAGAAAGTTGTATTTGTCACCATTGGCTATTTGCCACACCATATCAGTCTTGTCTGCGTAAAGGTAACCACCCTTGCGCAGTTCTTTGAAATTCTGTATTCCTAATGGTAACTTTCCTCTAGTCATAATTACACCTTATTATATATATGTTGCAAAGTTAGCAATAAAAAATGAAATGGCGATATAAAAGCGGAGAAAAAATAAAAAGAAAGCAGAAATAAGAGAAGAAAAAGAAAAATCCCATCGTTCTTGCGAGCGATGGGATTTTTAATTCTGTTAAGCAATGTGTCTGCTTTCGCTGATTACTTACGAAGACCGAGGGCCTTGATGATAGCACGATAGCGATTGATGTCGCGATCATACAAGTAATCGAGCAATGCACGACGCTTTCCTACAAGCTGTGTCAACGCACGTGTTGTAGTATAATCTTTACGGTTCTTCTTAACGTGCTCCGTCAAATGAGCAATACGGTATGAGAACAATGCTATCTGGCTCTCAGCTGAACCAGTATCAGAGTTAGACTTTCCGTACTTGCTAAAGATCTCTTCTTTTTTTGCTTTGTCTAAATACATAGCTGTGATACTTAAAAATTAATTATTATGAATGAATGTTATGCACATTAGGACCTTCCTCACGGTGGTTTCCGTTAAAATGCGGTGCAAAGGTACAACTTTTCAGTGAATTATGCAAATTTTTCGGGATTTTTTTGTAATTTTGCACCCAAATTCATTAAGTATTTAAGGTAAACGAAATGCAAGACATTAGAAACATTGCAGTTATTGCACACGTTGACCATGGTAAAACTACCCTGGTTGACAAGATGATGCTCGCCGGTAAGCTGTTCCGTGACGGCCAGGATAACAGCGGCGAAGTGCTCGATTCCAATGATTTGGAGCGAGAGCGTGGTATAACCATTCTTTCAAAGAATGTGTCTATCAATTGGAAAGGTACTAAGATTAATATTCTCGATACTCCTGGACACTCTGACTTCGGTGGTGAGGTGGAGCGCGTGCTCAACATGGCAGACGGATGCCTCCTCCTCGTCGATGCTTTCGAGGGTCCTATGCCTCAGACTCGTTTCGTGCTGCAGAAGGCTTTGCAGCTCGGACTGAAGCCTATCGTGGTGGTTAATAAGGTAGATAAGCCTAACTGTCGCCCAGAAGAGGTGTACGAGATGGTGTTCGACCTGATGTGCGACCTCGATGCTACTGAGGAACAGCTTGACTTCACTGTAGTTTACGGTTCTGCCAAGAACGGTTGGATGAGCGAAGACTACAATAAGCCAACAGACAACATCGATTATCTGCTCGACAAGATAGTGGAGATTATCCCTGCTCCTAAGCAGCTGGAGGGTACTCCTCAGCTCTTGATCACATCTCTTGATTATAGCTCTTACACAGGTCGTATCGCCGTAGGTCGTGTACACCGTGGTACTTTGAAGGATGGTATGAACGTTACTATCTGCCATCGTGACGGTACTCAGGAGAAGACAAAGATCAAGGAACTTCATACCTTCGAGGGTATGGGTCATAAGAAGACAGACCATGTGGATTCTGGCGATATCTGTGCCGTTATCGGCCTCGAGAAGTTCGAGATTGGTGATACCATCTGCGACTACGAGAACCCAGAGCCACTGCCTCCTATCGCTGTGGATGAGCCTACCATGAGTATGCTCTTCACTATTAACGATTCTCCATTCTTCGGTAAGGAGGGTAAGTTCTGTACATCCCGTCACATACAGGAGCGCTTGAACAAGGAGTTGGAGAAGAACCTGGCTCTTCGTGTTCAGCCTTACGAGGACACCACTGATAAGTGGATTGTATCGGGCCGTGGTGTGCTCCATCTCTCTGTGCTCATCGAGACCATGCGCCGTGAGGGCTACGAGTTGCAGGTAGGTCAGCCTCAGGTTATCTACAAGGAGATTGACGGTGTGAAGTGCGAGCCTATCGAGGAGTTGACCATCAACGTTCCAGAGGAGTTCGCTTCTAAGATGATTGATATGGTAACCCGTCGTAAGGGTGATATGACATCTATGTTGAATATGGGCGAGCGTGTGGATATCGAGTTTGATATTCCTTCACGTGGTATCATCGGTCTTCGTACCAATGTGCTCACAGCTTCTCAGGGTGAGGCTATCATGGCTCACCGCTTCAAGGAGTATCAGCCATACAAGGGCGAAATCACCCGTCGTTCTAATGGTAGTATGATTGCTTTGGAGACTGGTACAGCCTATGCTTACGCCATCGATAAGCTGCAGGATCGTGGTAAGTTCTTCATAGACCCAGGTGAGGAGGTTTACGGCGGCGAGGTGGTTGGTGAGCATGTTCACGACAATGACCTGGTGGTTAATGTAACCAAGGCAAAGCAGTTGACCAACGTGCGTGCTTCCGGTTCTGATGATAAGGCCCGTGTGATTCCAAAGACCGTGATGAGCCTTGAGGAGTGCCTGGAGTACATCCGCGAGGATGAGTACGTAGAGGTAACTCCTAAGAGTATGCGTATGCGCAAGGTGATTCTCGATCATCTGGAGCGTAAGCGTAGTAATAAAGATTAAGCTATGGCTTATATATAAATGGATCCGTGAGAATTCCCCTCTTGCCGATTGCCTTGGGCAGTCTGCTTGCAGGGGATTCTTTTTAAATGTATGCGTATGTGGTTGTGGAATTTCTTTAGAAAATTCTCGTTGCCTTGCTCTCTGGTATTGGGAGCAGTAGGCTATCTGGTCTTCGCCAATGTTCCTTTTCTGGAACCTTTTGGGGATGCAGTGGGACCGAAGTTGGTGAATATGATGCCGTGGGTGCTCTTCGCCTTGCTCTATGTTACCTTCTGTAAGATAGAAATCAAGGAGATGAAGCCGAAGACCTGGCACTTTATCCTGCAGTTGATAAGAACTACCCTTGCTCTGATGATGGTGGTGTTGATTTTCGAATTCGGAGATAACTACGAGACCAAGCTGGTGCTCGAGGGAGCCTTCATCTGTTTTATCTGTCCTACGGCAGCTGCCGTGGCGGTGGTAACGGAAAAGTTGGGCGGAAGCATCGGTTCGCTTACCACCTATACGGTGATAGCGAATATCTTCACGATGGTCATCATTCCGAGTCTTTTCCCGATGGTGGAGAAGGGGGCAGATGTTTCGTTTCTTTATATGAGTGCGATGGTGTTCAGGAATGTAACTACCGTCTTGGTGGTGCCTTTGCTCCTGGCTTTGCTGAGCCGTAAGTTTCTGCCTAAATGGGTGGATAAGGTGAAGAGCGTGAAGGATCTGGGCTTCTATATGTGGTGTTTCAACCTCACGATTCTGATGGGAGAGACGGTTCGCAATATTTTCCATGCTGAGGTTTCGGGATGGATTCTCGCCCTGCTGCTCATTGTTCCGCTCTTTGTGTGCCTTATCCAGTTTGCTATCGGTAAGGCGGTGGGCAGACATTATGATGCGAGTATCAGTGCCGGTCAGGCTTTGGGACAGAAGAATACCATCGTGGGCATCTGGCTCACCCTTACCTTCCTGAATCCGCTTGCAGCCGTAGCTCCAGGTGCCTATGTGGTTTGGCAGAACCTGGTGAATGGCTGGCAGCTATGGTATAAGGAGAAATACGGAAAGCTGAAGTGGTAGATGTAAGAGAAAACAGAAATAATGGTAATATAAAAAAGCAGCTTGGAGTTTCAATGAGAAATTCCAAGCTGCTTTTTTATATGAATGTATCTGATCTTTATTTACTTGTAGAAATAAAAATGCACTCGATGGTTACGTTGCCATCCATCCATTTGGCTGGAATGGTAAAGGTGCCATCCTTGGCGATAGCTGTCTTCTTGAGTGATTCTACCTGGTCACCATGGGTGATGGTAAAGTCGCCGTAGGTAAAGCCTGGGGCTGGAACCATCTTCACCTTGAAGTCCTTGCCGTATGCCACCTTGTGATTGTTGAGGGTAGTTCCATCTGCTGCGGTTACCATACCGTTGCGGTTAGCCTCGGTAACGGATACAAACTCGCTGTGAGCCTTCTTCTTGGCTGTACCTTCACTCTTCAGCAAGGTGATACGTGGAGCGTTGGTCAGGTGGATATTGATGTCATCGATATAGACCAATGCATCCTCCTTCATCTCATGAGGAGACTCTGCGTGAGGAACAACTACCAGACTGTAGATATCCACACCCTCTGCACTCTTGATAGGGAATACGGCGTCAGCCCACTGTCCGGCAGGAACAGGAGTGGTTGACTTGATCCAGAACTGCTCTACTTCGTTAGACTGTCCGGCTCTGTCTCTTCTTTTTCCGAGACCTACCAGCATCACGCGACCTTCCATCGGACGGTTGATCAGTACGTGAACCACTTTTCCGGATGGACCGAGTGCAATCGGCTTCTTCAGGTCAATTCTTGCACCGAAGATGTTGGAAGCCAGGCGTGAACGCTGGAAGCCCAGCACCTTCTTGTTAGGATTGTTGGTGAGGTCTGGATTATCCACAACCTCGCAGTTGCCCGCCAGTTCTCCTGTGCGGAATGGGGAATGCTCCCATCTATCGTAAACTCCCACGGATTTGTAATCCTGGGTGTCGAACTTAATTTCTTGTCCCATTACTGCCAATGGTAACAAACACAATGCTATGAGTAATTTCTTCATATTCGTAGTGTAGAGTCAAAGTTTAAAATACTTTAATGGAATGTAACAAAGGACAAGCCTTGCTGTCGTCGATGACAACCTTCAGGCCTTTTACCTGATAGCCCTTGCCGTAACTGTCTGATGTGCTGCCGTTCAGCGGGATGATGCGCTTGTATCCGATGGTGGTAGTAGTGCACTTCTCTGCAATTGGTTTCCATGTCTTTCCATCTTCAGAGATTTCGATATGGAACTTTCTTACTCGCTGCCCCTTGCGGATGTACTCCATCATATCCACATAGCGTACGGTCTGTGGTTTATCCCAGTTGAAGGTGATGGTAGCCTGCTTCACGTCGTCATCAGTAGCCCAATAAGTATTCTTGTTGTTATCGGTCAGGTTCTTGGCTGCATAGTTGCGGTTAGCACCAGCCTTTCGGGTGTTGCTTACTGTAACCTTTGCCTTCTGAGCCAGATCCTTACCCAGACGGGTGCGAATCATATTGCCCATATCCTTGAGCACGCGCACGTCGATATCAGGCAACAGACCTGTCTTGTCTGGAGGGCAGTTCAAGATCAGGGTAGCATTTCTACCTACAGTCTCCAGGTACATCTGGAAGAGGCGCTCTACAGAGAGAGGTTTCTCACCCTCGTGCCAGAACCATCCCTTGTCGGTGAACTTGGCATCGCTCTCTCCTGGGTCCCACTGCCAGCCATCCTCGGTACCATACATACCATTGCTTTCTGGTGCATAGCCTCTTTCATCGGTGAGCCAGTTGGTTTCGCCAGCCCATCCAGCCTCGTTGCCGATCCATCTTGCCTCAGCACCCACACCCCAGAGGATGATGTCTGGACAAACCTTGTGGATAGAGTCTCTGAGGTTAGGAATATCATAATAGGTAGAGCGGTCTACGTTCACGGTCGTATTTCGTCCGCCGTAGTATCCGTCACCACCGTTGGCACCGTCAAACCACATTTCAAACTGGTCTTTGCCATACTGTGCCAACTCAGCGCACTGGCGCAGGAAAACATCGTTTACATATTTCTCTGTACCGTAGTATTGGCTGTTTCTATCCCATGGAGAAACATAGAAGCCGTACTTCATACCCAGACTGCGTGCTGCCTTTGCAAAGTCGCGAGGGATGTTGGTGGTCTTGCCGTTCTCGTTGCCTGCATTCACGATAGAATGATCGGTGGTAGATGTAGGCCAGAGGCAGAAACCATCGTGGTGCTTTACCACGGCGATACCGCCCTTCATTCCTGCCGCTTTCACAGCCTTGAGCCATTGAGCTGGATTCGGCTTCTTGGTAGGTGCAAAAAGGGTTACGTCTTCACTTCCAAGTCCCCATTCTCTATTGGTATAGGTATTCATACCATAATGGAAGAAGGCATAGAATTCTGTCTCCTGCCATTTCATCTGGCGATCACTTGGAACCGGGAACACAGCTGTAGGCTCGTTGTCTGGATTAGGCAACGACTGCTGCTTCACTTGGAAAACACTCTGGGAGTGGCCAGCCATGGCGGTCATGACGAAGGACACCCCTATAAAAACTTTTTTGATGTTCATGGTTGTTGTATTTAAATCGATACACTTTAATCTTACCATAATAATAGATGTATATAATAGTTATTGATGCGATTGGTGATTGTTACTAATGATTCATCTGCAAAGATAGGAGTTTTATAAAAAGTAACAAAACTTTTCTGGTTAATTAAATATAAACGCTCGCAATTTTGCTTTGCGGGCGTTTGTATGGGGTTAATCCTGTGTAGGATAAATCAAATTCTCTTCGGTGATGCAGTTGAGCACCTCTTCCAAATATTTTTTCGATTCATACTTTGCCATAGGCAGGTCGTGGAGCAGGTAGTTGCCGCAATCCTTGGCTGCCTGTCCTGGAATTTCTCCTTCGAAGTCGGCTACGAACTGGAAGGTGCGCTTCATCAGTTCTACGATGTCCTTGCTCTCCAGGTCGCCCTTGATGAGGAGGTAGTTGCCGGTGAGGCATCCCATTGGTCCCCAGTAGATGATGCGGTCTTTCCACTCCTCGTCGTTGCGCAGGTAGGTGGCAGCCAGGTGTTCGATGGTATGGATGGCACCGTTGTGGAGGCAAGGCTCCTGGTTAGGCACCTTCATACGGATATCGAAGGTTGTGATGACTTCTCCGCCTACTTCGTCCTTGCGGCTTACGTAGATGCCGCGGAGCAACTTGTTATGATTGATGGTAAAACTTGGAATCTTATTCATATTACTTTGAACTTTGAATATTGAACTTTGAACTTTATGATTACTTTTTACTTTGAACTTTGAACTTTATAATAATCCGTATGGCATATCATAAAGTTCAAAGCTCAAAGTTCAATGTTACAGACTTTCCAGGAAAGCCTTGGTTACATTGAAAGATCCTTCTGCCATTTTAGCCCAGAAGTCGAAGTACTGCTGTGCCTTGGTATCCTTCAGAGGTACATCGCTGATGATGCGGAAGGAGATGAAAGGAGTCTTGTAGATGTGGCAGGTCTGTGCGATGGAGCAGCTTTCCATATCCACAGCCATGGCATGAGGGAAGTGCTCCAGGATAGAGCGCATCTTCTCCTTGCTATCTACGAACCATTCTCCGCTTACAATCTGTCCGGCATGAATCTTTGGATGCTGGTTGTCTGGCAGTTCATTGATGGCAAGTGCCTTTTCTACATACTCCTTAGGAGTCTTGAAGAGGGCAGGCATGCCGAGAATCTGTCCATACTCGCATTCGTCACCGCAGTAGGCATCGTGATATACACAGTCGGTAGCTACCACTACTTCTGTTACATTGAGGTTGATGTCTGCGCCTCCAGCCACACCCGAAGAGATGACGAGGTCTGGGTGGTAATTATCAATCATTTCCACAGCTCCGATGGCGCTGTTCACCTTTCCGATGCCGCACTGCTGCATCACTACTTCATTCTCGCCGATCTTTCCGATGACGAAGTCCTTATGATTCTTTCGCTCTGTCTGCGATTCTGTCAATAATGTCTTGAGTTGCGTGAACTCCTTGTCCATCGCAACGATAATTCCTATTTTCATATCGATTTATTTCTATTCAGGGTGCAAAGTTACAAAATAAATCCCATAAAAAAACATTTCCCCACCTATATTTTATAATAGGCAGAGAAATGTTACATGATGATATTGCAAACTACTAAAAAAGCAGGGTTCTGTTAGAAGTTCACTCCGAAATTGAGCAAGAGGGCTCCATTATGCGATTTGTCAAAACTGTCGTGGCAGATGTTGGCAAGACCGATATCGTAGGTGAGGTCGGCATAGAACATATCGTAGCCGATGCCGCAACCGATGCGCAGACCGCCATCCAGGCGGCGGAAGTTGTCGCTGCGGAAGGAACTCTGGGCCTCTCGCTCGGCAAAGTTCTTGATCTTGCCACCTACACCCACGGCGAAGTAACCGCCGAATTGTGGCTGGATGGAGAAGTGGTCATCTACATCATACTTGTATTTCAACACCGCAGGAATCTGCAGGTAGTTGAGGTCGTAGGTCATCTTCTTGCCGGAAACCAGATCCTTCTTGCCACCTTTTTCTATATAGGAGAGACCCGTCTCCAGATACAGAGGCGCTGTGTCCGTGAGCGGAATGCCGGCAACAACGCCTACGTTGAGGCCCGTCTGCCAGTCACCGCCATCCAGACGGGGATCATCCGAATTCACGTAGGTGAATGCCGGACCGATGCGGAAACCGAAGTATGGAGCACCGTAACTATGGTTGTATCTGTAGTCGAGATGTCCCGTCTTCTTGTTGTAATATCTACTATTCTTATAGTTCTGAGCCGTTGATGGAATCACTGCCAGGAGTATTGCCATCATGAAAAATGCGATTCTTTTCATATTGATGTGATTTTGATTATTATCTGGTGCAAAGGTATGGATTTTCGGTCATTTTGCAGCGTGAGAATCCCTATAATGATAGGGGGAAAACCCTATTGCGTCTTTTCTTCGATAAAAAAAGTAAAAAGTTTCTTCTATTATTTTGTAGTGTCTTCATTTCTCATTATCTTTGCACCAAATTATAAACGTTTATAGAAAAAGATGAAATTATTGAAGAAGTATCTACTGGATATTCTGGTAGTGATTGTTTTTGCAGTGATCTCTTTCGTGTACTTCATGCCTGCCGACATGGACGGACGAATTCTGTTCCGTCACGACTCTGCGGCGAGCAAAGGATTGGGACATGAGAAAGAGCTTTTCCAACAGCAGACTGGCGAGACAACCCGTTGGACCAACTCTGTGTTTGGTGGTATGCCAACCTATCAGATGTCGCCTTCGTACGGCAGTACCCAGGTGCTCAATCAGGTAACGAAGGCTTATCATCTGTGGTTACCTGATTATGTATGGTATGTGTTTGTCTATCTCCTGGGCTTTTATATCATGCTGCGTGCCTTCGATTTCCGACAATCGCTGGCGGCGCTGGGTTCCATCATCTGGGCATTCTCATCCTACTTCTTTATTATCATTGCAGCAGGTCATATCTGGAAGGTATGGGCATTGGCTTATCTGCCTCCTATGATTGCGGGTGTGGTACTGGCTTATCGGGGTAAGTATCTGAAAGGTCTGCTCCTGACCGCCATCTTCTCGGCTTTCGAGGTGAATGCCAACCACGTGCAGATGACCTATTATTATCTCTTCATCATCCTCTTCATGGTGATTGCCTTCCTGGTAGATGCCATCAAGAAGGGAGAACTTGCACGCTTCGGAAAGGCGACGGCGGTATGTGCCGTGGGTGCCCTCATCGGTATCTCGCTCAATCTTTCCAACTTGTATCATACCTGGCAGTATGGTCAGGAAACCATGCGTGGAAAGAGCGAACTGGTGAAGAAGAATGCTGCCAATCAGACCAGCAGTGGTCTGGATAGAGACTATATCACCCAGTGGAGCTATGGTATCGATGAGACCTGGACGCTCCTGATTCCTGATGCCAAGGGTGGTGCTTCCGTACCTCTCGCCCAGAATACGCAGGCGATGGAGAAGGCGGATCCTAACTTCGTTCAGATTTATCAGCAGCTCGGACAGTACTGGGGTAACCAGCCTGGTACGAGCGGTCCTGTATATGTAGGAGCATTCGTATGTATGCTCTTCATCCTCGGTTTGTTTATTGTCAAGGGGCCTATGAAGTGGGCATTGCTGGCTGCCACCATCCTGAGCATCCTGCTCTCATGGGGTAGAAACTTCATGCCGTTCACCGATTTCTTCCTTGATTACATTCCGATGTATGCCAAGTTCCGAACGGTGGCTTCTATCCTCGTGATAGCCGAGTTTACCATTCCGCTGCTTGCCATGATGGCTTTGAAGAAGATTATCGATGAGCCGGAGATTCTCACCAGCAAGATCAAGCTGGTATATGTCAGCTTTGGTCTGACGGCAGGTTTCTGTCTGCTCTTTGCCCTGATGCCGGGTGTCTTCTTCCCTGATTTCATTTCCGTTCAGGAAACTCAGGCGTTGCAGCAGTTGCCGGCTGAATACCAGGGACCGCTTATGAGTAATCTCATCGAGATTCGCAAGAGCATCTTTACTTCCGATTGCTGGCGCTCGTTCTGGATCATCGTTATCGGCTCAGCCTTCCTGCTGCTTTACAAGATGAAGAAGTTGGGTGCTGAGTATATGATTGCCGGCATCGCCGTGCTCTGTCTAGTAGATATGTGGATGGTGAACAAGCGTTATCTCTACGATGATATGTTCGTAGATAAGAATGTGCGCGATACTCCTCAGCAGATGACGGAGACCGACAAGATTATCTGCCGCGACAAGGCGCTCGATTACCGTGTGCTCAATCTCGCTTCCAATACCTTCAATGAGAACGAGACCTCTTATTACCACAAGAGCATCGGCGGTTATCATCCAGCCAAGCTCCGTCGCTATCAGGAGATGATTGATGCACATATCGCTCCTGAAATGCAGAAGACGATGAAGGCTGTGGTTGAGGCTGGTGGTGATATGACCAAGGTGAATGGCGACAGTATCTTCCCTGTCTTGAACATGCTCAATACCAAATACTTCATCCTGCCTTTGCAGGGCGGTCAGACGGTTCCTGTACAGAATCCATACGCCTATGGCAATGCCTGGTTCGTGGATGAGGTGCAGTATGTCAACAATGCCAACGAGGAAATCGATGGCGTGGGCAAGGTCAACCTCCGTCATGTGGCTGTGGCTGATGCCAAGTTCAAGGAGCAGCTGGCTCAGAGCGTAAAGCAGGATGATACTTCGGTAGTGAAGATGATCCAGTATAAGCCAAACAACCTCACCTACGAGGTGAAGTCGAGCAAGGGTGGCGTCATCGTCTTCTCTGAGATTTACTATCCTGGATGGACAGCTACCGTAGATGGACAGCCTGTAGAACTGGGACGTGTGGATTATATCCTCCGTGCCATCAACGTGAAACCGGGCAACCACAAGGTGGTGCTCGATTTCCATCCTCAGTCGCTCAAGAATACAGAGATGGTAGCTTATATCGGCTATGGTGTTCTGGTACTCCTTATTATAATAGGTATAGGAGTGGAAATGAGAAAGCGCAAGAAGACAGCTGAGGCCGTTAAGGAATAAAATAGAATCGTTAAGGAATAAAGACGATAAGACAGATGCTGTTTCGAACAGAAATTGATATTCCGAAGGCCGACTTCGAGATACAGCCGGCAGAGCAGATGCTCTTCGTGGGCAGTTGCTTTGCCGACAATCTGGGTCGCCGATTCGTGGAGAATCGCTTCCGTGCCACGGTGAATCCCTTCGGTGTGATGTATAATCCGGCAAGCATTCACCATACGGTAGAGAAATGTACCGGGATGCATCCTCGTGTGGCAGTCTTTACGCTGGGTACGAACCACGTGTATATTCTGAAGGAAACGGGCGAGATTGTGGATAACTGCCAGAAGCGCCCCCAGCGCCTTTTCGAGGAAAGGGAACTGAGTGTAGAGGAATGTGCGGCGTATCTGCAAAAGGCGATCGATTTGCTGAAAGCTGAAAAGGTAATCATCACCGTTAGCCCCATCCGTTATGCCAAATACGGCTATCACGGAAGCCAGCTTTCGAAGGCTACGCTTCAGTTGGCTGCAGACCGCTTGGTGAAGGCGAACCCTGGTGTGGTGAGCTATTTCCCTGCTTACGAAATCATGAACGATGAACTTCGTGATTACCGATTCTACAAGGAAGATATGCTGCACCCGAGCGATCAGGCAGTAGAATATATCTGGGAGAAATTCCGGGAAACCTATTTTGGCAAGGCTGCCGAGCAGTTCCTGGAAGACTGGCGTCCCATCCGGGAAGCCCTCGGACACAAGCCCTTCAACCCCGATAGCGAGGAACATCAGAAGTTCATCGCCAGAACGGAAGAAAGGAAAAGATTGTTCGAGAAAAAGTATGGGTTAGTGGCGGGCGGAAGCCCAAAAGCATAATATAGAACATTTAAAGTATTAAGACAATGACATATACTATTGAAAAGGTAACCACACTGATAGGTGCGCGTCGCTATGGAGACAATGATACCAACATCGGTTTTATCCTGACCGATAGTCGTTCACTTTGTTTCCCAGAGGAAACTCTGTTTTTTGCACTCAAGTCTGAGCGCAATGATGGTCATAACTACATCCCTGAATTGTATCGCAGAGGTGTGAAAAACTTTGTGGTGACTGATGTCCCTAAGGGCTATGCTTCTGATTATCCGGAGGCTAACTTCCTGAAGGTGGTCAATACGCTGGAGGCTCTTCAGCGTCTGGCTGAGCGTCATCGTGATGAATTCAATATCCCTATCGTGGGTATTACGGGTTCCAACGGCAAGACGATGGTCAAGGAGTGGCTCTATCAGCTGCTCTCGCCAAGCATGTTCGTTACCCGCAGCCCTCGCAGTTACAATTCTCAGATAGGTGTGCCATTGTCTGTCTGGCTGATGAACGAGCAGACCCAGGTAGGTGTCTTCGAGGCGGGTATCAGTCAGCCTGGCGAGATGCTTGCTCTCCGTGACATCATCCAGCCTACCATCGCCGTTCTTACCAATGTGGGTTCTGCCCATCAGGAGAACTTCTCTTCCCTGGAGGAGAAGTGCCGTGAGAAACTCATCCTCTTCCATGATGCTGAAACCGTGGTTTATGATGGCGATGATGAGGTGATTACCAAGGTGGTGGCTGAATATCCTGATTATAAAGGCGAGAAACTCTTCTGGTCGCTCCAGAACCCTGAGGCTCCTTTCTATGTCAAGAAGATCGAGAAGCAGCAGAGCGTGAGCGTCATTACCTATATATATAAAGGTGTAGAGGATAGCTTCTCCATTCCTTTCATCGATGATGCTTCCATCCAGAACTCCATCATCTGTGCTGCTGTCGCTTCCAAGCTCGGACTCTCTGCAGAGGATATCGACAAGCGTATGGCACAGCTCGAACCGGTTGCGATGCGACTGGAGGTAAAGGTGGGTCAGCATGGCTGTACTCTTATCAATGACAGTTACAACAGCGATATCAACTCCCTCGACATTGCACTCGACTTTATGAACCGCCGTCCTGATCATCGTGGCCGTCGCCATACTTTGATTTTGAGCGATATCTATCAGAGTGGTCAGACTCCGGAGGCTCTATATAAAGAGGTGAGCGATCTCGCCCGCAAGCGTGGCGTTGTGAAGTTCATCGGTATCGGTCCGGAACTCTGCAAGCAGCATGATACGATTCAGATTTCAGAAAAGTTCTTCTTCCCGAATGTGGAGGAATTTATCAATAGCGAGGTCTTTGCTTCCCTCCGCGATGAGGTTATCCTGCTGAAGGGTGCCCGCCAGTTTGGTTTCGATCAGCTTACCGAACTGCTCGTGCAGAAGGTGCATGAAACCACCCTCGAGGTCAACCTGAATGCGGTGGTTGCCAACCTCAACTACTACCGTGCTTTCATGAAGCCGGAAACCAAGCTGGTCTGCATGATCAAGGCAGATGGCTATGGTGCCGGAGCGGTAGAGATAGCCAAGACCCTGCAGGATCATCGTGTAGATTATCTGGCTGTGGCTGTTGCCGATGAGGGTGTCACCCTGCGCAAGAACGGTATCACCAGCAACATCATGATCATGAACCCGGAGATGACTGCCTTCAAGACCATGTTCGATTACGACCTGGAGCCTGAGGTGTATTCTTTCCGATTGCTCGATGCACTCATCAAGGCTGCCGAGAAGGAGGGTGTCACTGGATTCCCTGTTCACATCAAGCTCGATACTGGTATGCATCGCATGGGCTTCGATCCAGAAAACGATATGGAGGAGCTTATCGGTAAGCTGAAGCATCAGAATGCCATCATCCCTCGTTCCGTCTTCTCTCACTTCGTGGGAAGCGATGACGATAGTTTCGATGACTTCTCTGCCCATCAGTTTGAACTCTTCGATAAGGGAAGCCGACAGCTGCAGGCTGCCTTCGACCATAAGATCCTGCGCCATATCTGCAATTCGGCAGGTATCGAGCACTTCCCGGAGCGCCAGTTGGATATGTGCCGTCTGGGTCTCGGACTCTATGGCATCAACTCCCGCAACAACAAGACCATTAACTGCGTGAGCACCCTGAAGACTACCATTCTCCAGATGCACAACGTGAAGGCGGGCGATAGTGTAGGCTACAGTCGCAAGACCATCCTCGATAAGGACAGTGTCATCGCTGCCATTCCTATCGGATATGCTGATGGCTTGAACCGCCGTCTCGGCAATCGCCATGCCTACTGTCTGGTCAACGGTCAGAAGGCAGATTATGTAGGCAACATCTGTATGGATGTGGCGATGATCGATGTCACCGGCATCAACTGCAAGGAAGGTGATAGCGTGGAAATCTTCGGTGAGCATCTTCCTGTTCAGGTGCTGAGCGATATTCTGGAGACAATTCCTTACGAGGTGCTGACCACCATCAGCAACCGAGTAAAGCGTGTTTATTACCAGGATTAAGCGTAGAAAGAAGCGTCGCTGGAGACAATAAATCGTGCAAATACGTATAAAAATCGATAAATCCCATCCGAAAAGTTCGGATGGGATTCTTTTTTACGTAAATTTTTCCATTAAAACGTATTGAATATGAATAAAAAAGTGTATCTTTGCAACCAACAAATCGTCTAAAAACAAACAAGGGTGCACTTTTTAGTGTATTTCTTTAACTATTTAACAATTCAAAAGTAATAATGGAACAAGTATTTAGCTATATCATTAGTCTGGGTGCGAGCGTGATGATGCCTATTATCTTCACGGTCATCGGACTGTGTATTGGCATGAAATTCGGAAAGGCTTTGAAGTCGGGACTCTTCGTAGGTGTGGGTTTCGTGGGACTGGGTGTGGTGACAGCTTTGCTGACTACCAACTTCAATGACCCGTTGAAGGCTATTTCTGACATCTATCACCTGCAGTTGAATGTGTTTGATATGGGATGGCCTGCTGCTGCTGCCGTTGCTTATAATACTGCGGTGGGTGCCTTGATTATCCCAATCTGTTTGGGTGTCAACTTCCTTATGTTGATTACCAAGACTACCCGTACGGTAAACATCGACCTCTGGAACTACTGGCATTTTGCATTCATCGGTGCCGTAGCTTACTTCGTGATGGGCGAGAGTTTGCTTTGGGGATACTTCGCAGCCATCGTCTGCTATATGATTACATTGGTATGTGCAGACCTTACCGCCGATAAGTTCCAGAAGTACTATGATTTGGATGGAATCTCTATTCCGCAGCCATTCTGCCAGAGTTTCATGCCATTCGCCATCGTCTTCAACAAGCTCCTGAATATGATTCCTGGTTTCTCTAAGCTCGATGTCGATGCAGAGGGATTGAAGAAGAAGTTTGGCGTACTTGGCGAACCATTGGTTCTTGGAGTCATCGTAGGTGCCCTGATTGGTTGGGCAGCTCAGTTGGATATCAAGAAGATTCTCTTCCTGGGTGTAACCATGGGAGCCGTGATGGAGCTGATTCCTCGCATCACCTCTCTGTTCATTGATGGTCTGAAACCTATCTCTGAGAAGACACAGGAGTTGGTCAAGACCAAGTTTAACGGCAAGAAGGTACACATCGGTATGAGTCCTGCCTTGGTTATCGGTCATCCTACCACCTTGGTAGTATCAGTCATTCTGATTCCGGTTATCCTGGCTATCGCAGTCTTCCTGCCTGGCAACCAGTTTTTGCCATTGGCATCATTGGCAGGTATGTTCTACCTCTTCCCAATGATTCTGCCATTCACCAAGGGTAATGTGGTAAAGACGCTTATCATCGGTTTGGTAGCCCTCATCATCGGTCTCTATTTCGTAACCGATATGGCACCCGACTTTACGATGGCAGCCAGCCAAGTGTATGCAGCCACTGGCGATAATGCCGCTCATATTCCTGACGGATTCTCGGGTGGTGCGCTCGATTTCGCTTCCTCTCTCTTCGGATGGGTTATCTATCGTGGCGTCAAGCTTTCATACGTAGGTATGGGTGTACTCACCATCCTCACCATCGCCCTGTTGGTTCTCAACCGTCAGCGCATCGTAAAGGAAGAAAGAAGGGTAAAAAAGTAAAAGGGTAAAAAAGTAAAAACAAAATAGCAATGAAGAAATTAACATTAATATTAGCAGCAATGGTATTAACAGCAAGTCAGGCTTTTGGCCAGTGTGGTAAGTGTGGATACGAAGTGAAGGCTGAAAATGCCTACACTAACTATAACGTTCGTTATGCGAGCAATCCGATGGATGCCAAGCATTATACAACCGACCGTCTCCGCAGCGAGTTCGCTATCGAGAAGGTGTTCGCTCCAGGCGAGGTAAACTGGACCTACACCATGTTCGACCGTTTCCTCATCGGTGGTGCAGAGCCAACAACCGCTCCTTTGAAGCTCACTTCTATCGCTCCGCTTTATACCGATAAGCCAAACGATCAGAAGAATCTGCTCGACAACCGTGAGTTGGGTATCATCAATATCGGTGGCGAGGGAACTGTTACCGTAGATGGCAAGAAATATACACTTGGCTTCCAGGAGGCTCTCTATGTAGGTCGTGGTGCCAAGAGCATCGAGGTAAGCAGTAAGGATGCTGCCAAGCCAGCTAAGTTCTATATGAACAGTGCCTGCGCTCATCAGACCTATCCTACCAAGAAGGTGACCCTGAAGGATGCCAACAACATCAAGGCTGGTAGCCTGAAGGAGAGCAACGACCGCGTGATTCACCAGTTGATCATCGATGGCGTGGCTGGTGTCCGTACCTGCCAGTTGCAGATGGGTGTTACCGAGTTGAAGGAGGGTTCTGTATGGAACACCATGCCAGCTCATACTCACCTCCGCCGTATGGAGACTTACCTCTATTATAATGTACCAGAGGGTCAGAAGATTCTCCATGTCATGGGTGAACCACAGGAGACACGTCCTATCTGGTTGAACAATGAGCAGGCTGTCATTGCTCCTGAGTGGTCTATCCATTGCGCTGCAGGTACCAGCAACTATACCTTTATCTGGGGTATGGCTGGTGAAAACCTTATCTATAACGATATGCAGGTAGTGAAGATTCCTACATTGGAATAACCCCCTTTGTTTAAATATAGGCAAACCTGGCTTGATAACACAAGTCAGGCTTTGCCGTCTAAAAACCGAATTAATAACAAGATTAAAATATAACGCTTAAAAACTGAGACAAATGAGTCCTATTTCAACAAGTAAAATGTCCAACTTCCGTTGGGTGATCTGTGCGTTGCTTTTCATTGCCACCACAGTCAATTACATGGACCGCCAGGTTCTGTCATTAACATGGAAAGACTTCATCGCTCCAGAATTCCACTGGACTGATGACGACTACGGTACGATTACCGGTCTTTTCTCTATCTTCTATGCCATCGCCAACCTCTTTGCAGGTAAGTTCGTGGATTGGATGGGTACCAAGAAGGGTTATCTCATCGCCATCTTCGTATGGTCAACTGGTGCTGTGATGCACGCAGGTTGCGGTTGGGTAGCAATGCAGATCGAGGGTTACGATTCTATCGAGGCACTCCGTCTGGTACAGGCTGGTAGCGATGCTGCCGTAGCCATTGCCACCATCAGTGTATGGTTGTTCCTCTCTTGCCGCCTGATTCTTGCAGTGGGTGAGGCAGGTAACTTCCCTGCAGCCATCAAGGTAACCGCTGAGTATTTCCCAAAGAAAGACCGTGCTTTCTCTACCGCTATCTTCAACAGTGGTGCTTCTGTAGGTGCCTTGGCAGCTCCAGCTACCATTCCTTTGCTGGCTCGCAGCATGGGCTGGGAGTGGGCTTTCATCATCATCGGTGTGCTCGGTTATGTATGGATGGGCCTTTGGGTGTGGCTTTATGAGAAGCCTTCTCAGAGCAAGCATGTAAACAAGGCTGAGCTTACTTACATTGAGCAGGATGAAGATCTTGATAAGGTTGAGGCTGAGAAAGCTGAGGCTACAGAGGCAGCTGAGGAGAAGACAATCGGTTTCCTCAAGTGCTTCAGCTATCGCCAGACTTGGTCGTTCATCGTGGGTAAGTTGATGACAGATGGTGTGTGGTGGTTCTTCCTCTTCTGGGCACCTGCCTACTTCTCTGATCAGTATGGTTACTCTTCAGACTCTGGTATGGGTATCGCCCTCATCTTCATTCTTTATGCGATTGTAACCGTATTGAGTATCGGTGGCGGTTACTTGCCAACCTACTTTGTAGATAAGAAGGGTATGAATCCATATATCGGCAGAATGCGTGCGATGTTGATTTTCGCTTGCTTCCCATTGCTCGGTCTGATTGCCCAGCCTATGGGTGAGTACAGTGCATGGTGGCCAGCTATCATCATCGGTTTGCTCGGTGCAGGTCATCAGGCTTGGTCTGCTAACCTTTATTCTACTATTGGTGATATGTTCCCTAAGTCAACTGTGGCTACCATCACTGGTATTGGTGCCATGGCAGGTGGTATCGGTTCTTTCCTCATCAACAAGGGTTCCGGTATGCTCTTCACCTACGCAGAGGGTCAGGGTTCTGCCTTCACCTTCATGGGCTTCGATGGCAAGCCAGGTGCTTACATGATTGTATTCTGCATCTGTAGTGTGGCTTACCTCGTAGGCTGGTGTATTATGAAGGCATTGGTGCCTAAGTACAAGCCTATCGTCGTAGAGTAATGAATCATTCAGAAAATAAATAATTGAGCGCATCAGCTGGTTTAGCTGGTGCGCTTTTTGTTTGACTAGCATGTGTGTTGTCTAATGGGTGCAAGTCCCTAACGAGCCCTAGTAGTGGGAATCGTCCAGCCAGAGAGACAAGGGTGTCCGTGGCGAC
>UQWP01000007.1 GCA_900544825.1 uncultured Prevotella sp.
ACTTGCATGTGTTAAGCCTGTAGCTAGCGTTCATCCTGAGCCAGGATCAAACTCTCCATTGTAAAATATCATTTTTACTTCTTGCCTCATTGCTGAAACAATCGGTGTTTGTTGTCTGTACTTAGGACGAATATCCTTTTCGTTTATTGAAGCTTAGTAAACCTGACTTGTCAATTACTTGACGGTTCGTTTCTTTTACCCAGTCAACTTTCTTATTTCTAAGAAGTTAACCGCTTCTTGTACTACTTGTCTGTTTATGTAAAATCTTTCAAAGAACTCTTTCTTTAGTTGCTTAGAGAAAGTGTATTTCTCAAAAGCGAGTGCAAAAGTACTAACTATTTTTCATTCCACCAAATTTTCAGAGAAGAAAGTTGTATTTTTCTTTCAAATTTAACACTTCTAAACACTTTCCGCATTAAAAAACCATTCTTCTCCTAATTATATATATACGCGCGAAAGAACGTTTGTGTTCGGACACACACAAAAGTAGATGCATTCTGGGCTTTTCTACCAAATGTATAGAGAACTACTCTCAAAAATGCCCTTCACCCTTCACCTTTTCGTCTGAAACCCCGATAAACACTAGGGTTGTGAGAGGTGAAGGATTAAGATAACCCTTCACCCACCCTTCACCACCCTTCACCCTTCATGCTTTTTAGAAAAACGACTCCATCTACTTCTATTGTCAAAGATGCAACCATCAATGATGACCAACTTTAGGCTTAAATGATGACCAGTTCTAGACTTAAATGATTGCAGAACCTTGTGATAAGGTGAAAGGTGGGTGAAGGGTGGGTGAAGGGCTGAGACAACCCTTCACCTCCTGCAACCCTAGTGTTTATCGGGGTTTCAGACGAAAAGGTGAAGGGTGAAGAGTAAAAGCGAGAGTAGGATTTTTACGAGCAAATCGCCTCTGATTATAGGCCGAGAGGAGTGGTCGAAGCGAAGCGATGGTCCTGAGGAACTCTTTCTCCCGACGTATCGATTCTTGCCTGGCAATGGCACAATGTTGCCCTGACAAAGGGCAATATCTTGCCATAACCAGGCAATAAGAGGAATAAGACTCCGTAAAATTACGGAATAAATGTTAATAATGAGCAGATATAATGGCAGATTCAATAAATGGCATTATCTTTGCACCCGTTATATTGTGGCATAATCTGCTTTGCCATCAAGAAACAATAAAGATCAACTAAATTAGAAATTAGAATTATGACAGAAAAAGAAATGTACAATCTGATAAATAGTCAGAACGGACAGTCGAGCAACGGCTTCGCTGTCAACGAGAAAGAGCGTGGATTAAGCGGTGTATTCTCCGCACTGATGCGCAAGGTTTATACTTGGATGACATTGGCACTCGTCATTACCGGTGTTACTGCTTACGGCGTTGCCAGCAGTCCTACCCTGTTGATGACTCTGATGACAAGCCGCGGTTTGCTCTTCGGTCTTATCATTGCAGAACTCGCTTTAGTATTTATCATCACCGGAGCCTTGAACCGCCTGTCGCTGAGTACAGCTACATTGCTCTTCATCATCTACTCGGTACTGAATGGAGCCATGCTATCTTCGGTATTTGCAGTATATACAATGACCAGCATTGCCAAGGTGTTCTTCATCACCGCCGGTACATTCGGAGCGATGGCCTTCTATGGATACACCACCAAGAAGGATCTCACCTCTCTCGGCAAGATTCTCTTTATGGCGCTGATTGGTCTGATTATTGCCACCGTAGTTAACATGTTCCTGAAGAGTTCCGGATTTGAATACATCTTGAGCTATGCGGGTGTAGCCATCTTCGTGGGTCTGACAGCATGGGACAGTCAGAAGATCAAGATGATGCTCCAGACACAGTATGATATGAGCGAGGGTGCTCAGAAGCTGGCTCTCATCGGAGCCTTGACTTTGTATCTTGACTTCATCAACCTCTTCCTCTACCTGTTGCGTATTTTCGGAAGCAACAAGGAATAAGAGAAACATCACTTAAAACACCAAAAAGAGAGTTTTAAGATCATCATAAACAAAAGAAAGGTTGGCCTGCCCTCTTCGGGTTAGCCAACCTTTTTTTTGATTTGTGTCCATCAAAAGCAAATGATAAGTAAACCTAATCTAGAAAATTCTGCCACAAAGATACAACTTTTCCCGAAACCTCGGGTGTCATTGGGTAAAAACATAGGTTCAAAAGAACAAAATCTTCCCTCACACCCCGACTCTTCAAGGAGTCATTGCGTAAATTCCAGAGAGTCATTGCATCAATTCTATTGATTATCTGACACTTACATTTGCGCACGATATTCATTAGGCGAACATTCGTGTGCAGCGACAAAAACCCTGCGAAAAGTGGAAACTGAATTGAATCCAGACTTCTCTGCCACTTCCAATATCGTATAAGAGGATGTGCGAAGCAGCTGGGTAGCATGTGTCAGTTCATCGATTACCGACTCATGCTTATAGACAAAATAGCATATAAACATCCATATAGCCAGAGACAACACCATGTAGAGATCACCAAAATCGACATTGATGACAAAGCAGCTCATCGTCCAGATAATCAATATCAGGAAACAACTGCTCAGGATAGCCAGAAGCCAGTTGAGATTGATGTTCTCCTGATAAGAAAACCGCTCCTTCAGCTGGCGATGATAGCGCCTGATGAGGAAGAACATCACGATGAAAGTGGTAAGACCATAAACTGCTCCCCACACCGCAAGGATGTAGAAATAGATACTGTTGCCCGTCACGCAGTAAATGTTCAGGCACTGTGCATCTACTATCAGCATCAAGATCATGATGAGGCGAAAGAGCCTGTCACTGCCCTTGCGCCGGAACATCCATGCCATCATGGAAAAACATCATGCTCATGCCATAAACGAATCCCGTTATTGCATTCATAAGTTACTTATCATTTTATCAGTTCAGTATAATAGGTCTGGTAGAATGCCCAGACATTTCTTTTCATCTGGGTATTTCTACTGATTATTTCATCTGGAAATGCAATTCTCCACCACTCAATATCTGCTGATGAGAGAGGCGATAGTCACCGAAAGGCTTGCCATTGAGAGTTGCCGACTGGATGAGATAATCATCCATGTGCTGGCGATTGGCAGAAAGAATGAACTTCCTGCCGTTTTCCAGATTCAGAGTAACCTTGTCAAAGCTTGGAGTACCTATATAATAATAAGGTGTACCCGGACATACCGGATAGAATCCGATAGACGAGAACACATACCATGCCGACATCTGTCCCGCATCATCATTTCCCGACAATCCGCCCGGCGTATCATTATATTCGGTCTGGAGAATATGATGCACCCGCTCCTGCGTTTTTTCTGGAGCTCCTGCAGCGTCGTAAAGATAGGCTACCTGATGACAAGGTTCATTACCATGCCAATACCATCCGTTATCAAACATCTTGTCGAGTCGGGCTATCACCTTCTCGTTGCGAACAGGAGTTTCGCCCTTCTTCTCCATCTTCCTTTCCGTCTTTTCTATCTGCTTTTCCAGCTTATCCATCGGTTTGCTGTTTCTGATTACCTCAAACAGACCTTCCGGGTTCTGCGGAACATACCAGGTATAATGACAGGTAGCACCCTCGGTGATGTAACTCTTGCGGTGTACCAGGTCTTCATTATTCTCCCACTTTCCGTTCTCGTATCTGCCATCTGCCCATCCGGTAGCAGGATTGATGACATTGCGCCAGTTCTCGGAACGGCGCATCAGATCGTTGTAATCCTCCAGATACTTCTGGCGCAGAGTGGCATCCTGACAGGAATCATGCAGCGCCTTCGCCATCTGTGCCACGGCATAATCATCATAGGCATACTCCAGGGTACGGGAAGTCTGCTCGTTGGTATGAAAGGCTTCCTCCACCATATCCTCCAACGGAATATAGCCATTATCCATATACGAATTGATGGCACGTCGGCCCTTTCCATCCCGATAATCCTTCACCAGATAAGGAGTAGAGAAAGCATTGAGTCGCATTCCCTCGTAAGCCTTGGCTGCATCAAAATTGCGAATGCCCTTGACATACGCATCGGCAAGAGCCGCACCCGCATGATCGCCAATCATCGCTGCCGTATAACTGTTCCAGCATGGGAAGATAGGCATCCAGCCACCTTCCTTGTACATCTGAACCAGAGACTGCATCATCTCGCCCGACATCTTCGGAGTGATGAGACTATAGAGCGGCAACTCTGCACGATAGATGTCCCACATGGAGAAATCGCCATATTTGCGGAGATAAGAATAGGCAGGAACAGCATAGCCCTTGGAACTCAGGGTAGCGTTGCCCATCTTCACGGTACCGGTAGAAAACTCCGGATAATCACCATTCACATCACTCATCTCATGAGGGAGGAAGGATGCACGGTAGAGAGCACCATAAAACTGGTTGACCTTGGCAGCATCCTTGCTTTCCACATCAATGGTATGAAGTCGGTCGCACCAGATTCCGGCAGCATACTCCATCATACTGTTGAAATCCAAACCGCCATACATATAGTTTTCTGCATTGAGATTCTCCACCGCATTGTCGCGGGATGTAAAGGATGTACCCGTCATCCACTCCATCGCCTTACCCGATCTGCCACGGAAGGTGAGCCAGGCGCCGATGCGTGGTTTGCCCTGCACCTTCAAACCTCTTACCATCTTCCTATCGCCCTCGAAGACACCGTAATCCACCAGGTCCTTCTCATCATAAGCCAAGACGAAATGGCCGGAGAAACCTGCCGGCTTTCCCCATCCCTGATAGATGCGATGCACCGGATTATAACCATAGACTATATGATTGATGGTATCAATCTCGATGTATCCCTGTCCTTCATCGCTATTCGGATTGATGACAAGATGAACCAGCTCGTCCTGCTCCGGAGTAACACGGAGGAAGGAGGTATGACTCAAGGCTGTCATCTCCGCCTTCAGATGTTCATCCTTCAGGCGGACAGCATAGTAGTGAGGATGAGAGACTTCATCTTCATGGCTGAAAGCCGTAGCTCTCTGTTCTGGCTGAAGACGGAGCTTTCCACCAAGGGCTGCCACCGTGAAAGAACCATAATCCTGCGTACATCCGCCCACCAGCCAGTGGCTGCAGCGGAAGCCCTGCAGATGGGTATCCTTATAGTAATAAGGTGCGATACATTTCTGCTCTGTATCCTGCGTCTGAGGAGTCCAGAAGTTCTGACCATTCGGAACGAGAACAGCAGGGATAGTTTGTCCATGTTCCTCACTACCCTTTCCGAACATGCCGGCAGTCTGGGTATTTGCCTGTGCCGTACCCACCATCGTATTGATGGCATTGAGCTGGCGGATATGTTCCAGACGATGGATCCGCTCATGCATTTCCTGCTTCCAGACATTCCAGGAATAGTAATGCGTGCCATAGATCACCTGTCCTACAGGAGAAAGCATGACATCCCGCTCATTGAGCATGAACTTCACCAGCACGCTATCCTTCGCATTCTTATAGAATATCATCTGGAGATTGGCAGCCATCGGAACCACACGGTCCATCTTTTCCGTTTCATCTCCCAAGACCACCTGACTTGCCTCTTCACGTGCTCCTGCCGGAGGAACATTTACATCGAAGAGAAGAGACAAGAGACGGTAAAGGGCAGTATCATGACCAAAGCGAAGCGTTGCCGATGACTTGACAGAACACAAAGCCCGATCAGCCTCCGCCTCGATATTCTGCCATAAGGAGATGGCACTACGGGCAGGAATATCCTCATTCGTCGCCACGGTACCATTGTTGATAGTCATCCGAAGATTATTGGCATCATAGATGGCACGGAACTCATCATCCGTGAAAAGTGCATTCAAGCCATCCTCTATATCCTGCGGATAAGAAGAGAAATCCAAGCCTACATCCTGAATGGAAGAAGCCACCGTATGCATCTCGGTCATCAGCTTCAAGGGTTCATCCACCTTAGAGACATCCTTAAACAACTGAAGAAGGAAACGGCGAGGTGAAACCTGAGCCTGCACATGGGTACGGTTCTCCAGAGCCTTCACTTCGGGAGATGCGTAGGCTATCCAAGCCATATCGGCAGAATCGGTCTTGACATCCAGGTTCAAACCCGGCTGGAGGGTATGCAACTCCGAAGTAAAAGCCAGCATACTCTTGGCGCATCGATCCACCACACTGGAACGAGCCTTTACTGCATTACCCGCAGCAAAGATCTGTGGATAACGCTCAAACATACGATGAGCGATGCCCTGATGCTGAAGAGCACCCAGCTTGCTCAATTTTCCACCATTACCCTTGGCGTTTTCCCATACCCGCTGCAGCATTCCCTTCACCTGCAAGCCAAGCGGAGTGAGATTACTCTCATCTTCAAAATGCTTGCAGATCCAGACATACCGGTCATCCTTCGGCATCCAACGGGAGCCATGGCGACCGTAATGACTGATATAAAAAGGTGCAAATCCCTGAGGAACATTCAGAGAATCAGAGATCACATAAGTAGCCGTACCAAAAGTTCCTGTCTTGGCAGAAGGACCTTCCGGATAAGCATAATAGACGCCACCCATCTGCTTGCGGGTCTGAGCCTGCATGGATAGCACGCAAGCCAAAGAGATATATAATAATGTTATTTTTCTGTTCATATAATAATCAAACGGAGAATACTCCTTTTTATTGCTTTTCCAAGCGCCAATCAATACCCAACAGATTTCCTTCCATACGCAGCACCCAAGGGAGACTGAGGTTTGTAGCAATCTGCATCATGGTTCCATCCTGTTCAGCCTTGACGGTGATGCTCTTCTCATCTGCTGATATTTTCCGCCATAAGATTCCATTATAGACAAAGGATCCATTTGCCAGAAGCTGGCGCAGCGCCTTTCGGGAGATAAACAGGAAGGTGCCGTCACGCATTCCCTTGTTGGAAAGCATATCGCACACATAGAGATTCCTGCCTTTCTGCGGACTATCCCAACAGAAGCCATCAGCCTCATCCACCACCTTGCGAGGAATCAGATAGAGAGATTGATTACATTTCAGTATAAGCGTATCTGCCATACTCGTAGAATCCACTCCTACCTCCCAATTACGATACTGTCGGTTGACAATGAAGCGGACCACATACTGCGCCGGAATAGTTATCAAATACTTATCCACAGGTTGTGCAAAAACTGTGGATTTCTCTTTTTCTTTCATTATCAGCAGTTTCTGCGTTTTATCAACACCCTTTTCCTCAGTTTTAAAATCAGGAAGAACAAGTTTTCCACCATTTATCAACACATCGTGAGTTATGAACATCTGCTTCCATTGCTCTCCTTCTCTCACCACCTTCAAGTCCTTGCCATTGGACAGATGGATGGTGTATTCAGGAATCATCGGCGAACCTACGATATAGAGATTCTGACCGGCTATCGGATAGAATCCCAGCATATTGAAAACGAGCCAAGACGACATTGCGCCCCCATCATCATCCGTTAGCGGCACTTCGGCATCCTTAATCATCTCCTTCAGCGCCAGCTGATAATCGATACCCTTCATTCCTTTGGCAAAGGCATCGGCTATGACTATATCCGCATTGCTGCCACCCTGCGTTCTGCCGTTCCAGTTGCCACTTCTAGCATCTGGCATATAGCCGTCATGCTTGTAGATATTGAGCAGGGAATTGACCATATCCCGCTGCTGCGGTTCCTCAATCAAGGTAAGCAAAGGCATAGAAGTACGGTAAGTATCCCAGATGGCATAGTAATCGTCATAATACGGCGTAGCGGAGAAATGAGGATTTTCACCCGACTTATCCACAGGCATCAGCATCGTATGATAAAGGGCTGTATAAAACATCCGTTTCTGCTTTTCGGTACCTGCGATTTCAATCTTTCTCAACTTCTCGTTCCAGGTTTTCCGCACATTCTTCAACTGGGTATCGAAACCACAGGCAGGGATATTCCTCCTGGCTTGGGCGATACTGATATGCGAAATACCGACCTTCAGATTGACTGTACTTTTCGAGAAGGCAACGCCCAATCTTGTCTTTGATTCCTTCACCTTATTATATAGAGACGCATCGCTATCAGATAGAGGCACATCGCTATTTTAAAAAGGCGCATCGCTCTGCAAATAGAAATATACGGTATAAGGTCCACCATTGTTCCAGCCACCCCGAACCGTACTCCATCCAGAGACGGCATATTTCCCATCACAGGCTACATACGAATCCACATACTGCTGAGTTTCGCGCTTATCTGGAATCGTATCTATACTCAGGAAGGTAGCCACATCTATCTGGAGTTTTCCTTTCTGTTTTCTGCCATAATCCAGGCGATAGAAGGCACAACGTTCTGAGGCGGTAATCTCCGTCCGGATTCCATTTTCAAAAGTACAGGCATAATATCCCAGGGCAATCTTCTCATCCACCCGTTTCTGGATGATTTCCCCAGCATCCAAGAAAGACTGAATCAGGATATTGCCATACTTCTGTCCACCTCCCGTTCCACTGACATGCATCTGCGAGAATCCCTTAAGAGGCTCAGGCATCGGAGCCCATCCCGCATTCGGCATAGACACGGCATCCGGTCCCGGCTTCGCCATCCCATAAGGCATACAAGGTCCGGGGAAAGTTCTGCCCAATCCCTCACTACCGATACGTGGATCTACGTATCGGGAATAATCCTGCGCCATTGTCATCAAGAAGCCAATGGCAAAAAATATAGCTAAGAATACGCTTCTCTTCATACGTTTTAATTAATAAGCGCGCCAAAACATAAAAGATTTAACGATTTTGGCGCAGCTATAATGCCGTTTGAATGCGATTCATCAAGACCTCCACATATCCATGACTCATCACCAATGCCTTGCTGGAAGTTTTCTTGGTTCCATCTTTCTTCGCAAAAGGGAAACAATCATTCAGCGACCATGTTTCGTTCACAGTATATGGGGGATGCTTGTCGAAATCCTCATCCAGCATGGCACTCCAAATACCATCATCAACTTTCGTCACCTCATAGTTTGGAACGACTATCGTCAGTTTGACCTGTTCATCTTTGATGTCGCAACGCACAAGAGGGCGAATATTGACACAATAAGAGGAAAAACCACCCGAGTGATAAGCAATGCCTGGCAAATACCCCTTTGCCATGATAACCCCCAGTTCCTTGTCTGCCATCTCTATCGATGAACTAGCATTGCTAAAGGTTTTCAGAAACCAATAATTCAAATCGACAAAGAGTTCATTTTTACTCTTGCCTCGCACCGAGATAGTTTTCTCAAACGTCAAAGCATTGTCCTTGTCCAACGTATCTTTTTCGCCAAGATAAAGCGCAATGTCTTTCCATCTTTTTCCATATTGATTAATCACGTAAGTCTCGACCTCACTTCGGCTCAATGTTTGAGCATCTACAACTAGCAAACCTGCCAAACACAGTAATAACAACAATAGATTCCTTCTCATAATCAAACAGTTTTATCAAAATGAAACAAACTTCATCTAACAATTAGAAAAAAGGAGTGGCAGAAGATACTTTCATCGGGATTGGCTTTCCAGACGGAATTGGTTTCCAGAACGATGTTCACGTTTGATTTCAACTGTACGGGTCCTGAAAGGAAAGTATGATTGGCAGAAAAGACCACATCTCCCCCTCCGGCATTCGTACAAGCATCCACAGCTTTCTGAATGGCGATTGCGTCATCACTGATTCCGTTACCTCGAGCACCGAAATCCATCACATTGAAGTTACGACCATAGAGTATGCAGGGTATGGTTAGTAAAATCAATAAGTTTAGCGTTAATTTACTCATCGGCTTAAAGATTAGTTGCTGCAAAAATAAACAAAAAAAATAATAAATGCAATTTTTTAAGTAAAAAAATGCAAGATTCAACAAAAAAACTTCTTTTATTCCTGCAAACCTAACTTTTATAATGATTTCAAACGTTTATATCGCCCAAAAGGATACACCAGGAAACAAGCGAAAGCGATTCGATACAGTATTACAAACACACCACCTGTATATTTATACTGCATATTTCTTGTATATTTCTATCATTCTACAACAAATTATCGTAAATATGCAAATTTTATACGTATTTTCTTGGCGTTTTCATATATTTATTGTAATTTTGCAACCACAAACGAATAAAAATACAGCGTATGAAAGTAAAGAACAACAGATTGGAAGCATTAAAGATGCTTATCTCTAGCCAAGAGCTAAGTTCGCAGGAACAACTCTTGCAAGCTTTGCACAAAGAAGGATTTGAGATAACGCAAGCCACATTGAGCCGCGACCTCAAGCTGCTCAAGGTAGCAAAGGCTGCTTCATCCAGCGGAAAATACGCATACGTTTTACCCAATGATGCACTCTACAAACGTGTCACTCACCCTATGTCCATCAGCAAGATGGGACTGAGTACAGGATTTCAATCCATCAATTTCTCAGGCAATATGGTAGTTATCAAGACACGTCCGGGATATGCGAGCAGTATCGCCTACAACATCGACAACAGCGATATTCCTCAAATCCTTGGAACCATCGCAGGAGATGACACCATCTTCCTGGTCAAGAAGAAGGGTACTACAGAAGAGGAAATCATCGACATCTTGTCGGAAGTGATTCCGGAGCTCAATCATAGATATTAATTGAACTTTGATTGGTTAATAACAACAGATTACAAAATAAGAACATTCAAAATATAAAGAGAAAATGGAAGAAGTTAAAGTAATGGTGGCTGACGAAAGTCACATCAAGTACATCGACACCATTCTGACTACAATTGCAGAAGCTGCAAAGAAGCGTGGTTCTGGTATCGCCAAGCGTTCACCAGAGTATGTTGCCACCAAGATGCGCGAAGCCAAGGCGGTCATCGCTCTCCAGGGCGAGAAGTTCGCTGGTTTCAGCTACATCGAAACATGGGGCAACAAGCACTATGTCACCACATCAGGTTTGATCGTTCACCCAGACTTCCGTGGTTTGGGCTTGGCTAAGCGAATCAAGAACCTGACCTTTACGCTCGCCCGACAGCGATGGCCTCATGCCAAGATTTTCTCTTTGACATCCGGTTCGGCTGTAATGAAGATGAACACCCAGCTGGGTTATCTTCCTGTTACCTTCGCCGACCTGACCGATGATGAGTCATTCTGGCGTGGTTGCGAGGGTTGCATCAACGTGGATGTCCTCCATCGTACCAACCGCAAATACTGCATCTGCACCGCCATGCTCTTCGACCCAGAGGAGCATCTGCCTATCAAGCTTCCTCAGGAGGTGATTGAGAGAATCAGAAAGATTGACGGTCCATCTGCAGAAATTTAAATCCTTATATATAATAAGGTGTTGGCAAGAATGCCAATTTAACACTTAACATTTCACACTTAACATTAATCATAAGGTTATGGCAAATAAGAAAGTAGTAGTCGCTTTTAGCGGCGGTCTCGATACATCATACACAGTAATGAAGTTGACCCAGGATGGCTGGGATGTTTATGCAGCATGCGCTAACACAGGTGGTTTCTCTGCCGAGCAGTTGAAGACCAACGAGGAGAACGCATACAAGTTGGGTGCAAAGGCATACGTCACTCTCGACGTTACCCACGAGTATTACGAGAAATCATTGAAATACATGATTTTCGGTAATGTGCTCCGCAACAACTGCTACCCTATCTCAGTATCTTCTGAGCGTATCTTCCAGGCTATCGCCATCGCTCGTTACGCCAAGGAGATTGGTGCTGACGCCATCGCTCACGGAAGTACAGGTGCCGGCAACGACCAGATCCGTTTCGACATGACCTTCCTGGTTATGGCTCCTGGTGTAGAGATCATTACATTGACCCGTGACAAGGCACTTTCTCGTAAGGAGGAGGTTGATTACCTGAACGAGCACGGCTTCTATGCAGACTTCACCAAGTTGAAGTATTCTTATAACGTAGGTATCTGGGGAACCAGTATCTGCGGTGGTGAGATTCTCGACCCAACCCAGGGTCTTCCAGAGGAGGCTTACCTGAAGCACGTTACTGCCAAGGAAGAAGAGGCAGAGTTGAAGATTACATTCGAGAAGGGTGAGATCGTAGCTGTCAACGGCGAGAAGTTTGATGATAAGATTGCTGCCATCCAGAAGATTGAGGAGATTGGTGCTTCTTACGCTATCGGTCGCGACTGCAACGTGGGTGACACCATCATCGGTATCAAGGGTCGTGTAGCTTTCGAGGCTGCAGCTCCTAAGCTCATCATCGAGGCTCACCGTCTGTTGGAGAAGAGCACATTGAGCAAGTGGCAGCAGTATTGGAAGGACCAGGTAGGCAACTGGTACGGAATGTTCCTCCACGAGAGCCAGTACCTGGAGCCAGTAATGCCGGATATCGAGGCAATGTTGACTTCTTCTCAGCGCAACGTAAACGGTACAGCAATCCTGAAGCTCCGTCCATACAGTTTCCAGACTGTAGGTATCGATTCAGCAGACGATTTGACCAAGTCTAAGCTCGGTGAGTATGGTGAGATGCAGCACGGTTGGACAGCCGAGGATGCAAAGGGCTTCATCAAGGTAAGTTCTACCCCACTCCGTGTTTATTATGGTATGCACCCTAACGAGGAAAGATAATATGGTAAAAGTAGGTATTTTAGGAGCAGCTGGTTATACAGGAGGTGAGTTGATTCGCCTCCTTATCAACCATCCAGAGGCAGAGATTGTATTCGCCAACAGCGAGAGTAACGCCGGCAACCTGGTGGCTGAGGTTCACGAGGGTTTGTATGGCGAGACTGATTTGAAGTTTACCGCTGAGATGCCTTTCGACCAGGTGGATGTCATCTTCTTCTGCTTCGGTCACGGCAAGAGCGAGGCGTTCCTGAAGGAGCACAATGTTCCGGAGAACGTAAAGATTATCGACCTGGCACAGGACTTCCGTCTTGCCCCAGAGACTGTGGTTGCTACCCAGCAGCCAACTCCAGCCGCTCACGATTTTGTATATGGTCTTCCAGAAATAAATGAATCAAAAATAGCCGTAGCTCAGCACGTGGCAAACCCAGGTTGTTTTGCAACCTGCATCCAACTTGGTTTGTTGCCTGCTGCTAAGATGGGCCTCATCAACAGCGATGTATCTGTCAATGCCATTACCGGTAGTACCGGCGCTGGTCAGAAACCAGGCGCCACTACCCATTTCTCATGGCGCAACAACAACATGAGCATCTACAAGGCATTCAACCATCAGCACGTGCCTGAGATTCGTGAGAGTCTGAAGCAGATACAGGGTTATCTCGATGCAGCCATCGACTTCATCCCTTACCGTGGCGACTTCGCCCGCGGTATCTTCGCTACAGAAGTTGTGAAGACCGACAAGCCTATCGAGGAAATCGTGGCAGGTTACAAGGAGTTCTACAAGGATGCCAAGTTTACTCACTATGTGGATAAGGCAATCGACCTGAAGCAGGTGGTGAATACCAACAAGTGCCTGGTTCATGTAGATAAGTATGGCGATAAGCTCCTGATTACTTCCTGCATCGACAACCTTCTGAAGGGTGCCGTAGGTCAGGCTGTTCAGAACATGAACATCATGTTTGGTCTCGACCAGACAGCAGGTTTGAAACTCAAGCCATCAGCATTTTAGATAAAAGAATTCGGAAGAACGGATGAAAAATCATTCGTTCTTCTATCATAAAAAATAGTTTGTAATAAGATAACTCTATGAGTTGTCTTTCTTAAAACATAGATTTAAAATGAAACTTTACGACGTATATCCTCTTTTCGATATTAATATTGTAAAAGGACAGGGCTGCAAGGTATGGGACGACAAGGGTCAGGAATATCTCGACCTCTATGGTGGTCATGCCGTTATCAGCATCGGTCATTGCCATCCTCACTATGTGGAGATGCTCACCAACCAGTTGAACAACCTGGGTTTCTATTCCAACTCTGTCATCAACAAGTTGCAGGTGAAACTCGCTGAGCGTCTGGGCAAGGCTAGCGGTTATGAGGATTATCAGTTCTTCCTCATCAACTCGGGTGCCGAGGCTAACGAGAACGCCTTGAAGCTGGCTTCTTTCACCAACGGCAGAACCCGTGTGCTTTCTTTAGAAAAGGCATTCCACGGCAGAACATCCCTTGCTGTAGAGGTAACAAATAATCCAAAGATTATCGCTCCAATCAATGATAATGGTCACGTAACCTATCTTCCTATCAACGATCTGGAGGCATGGGAGAAGGAACTTGCCAAGGGTGATGTATGTGCTTGTATCATCGAGGCTATTCAGGGCGTAGGTGGTTGCAACATGGTAACTCCTGAGTTTGCACAGGGCTTGCAGGCTGCCTGCAAGAAATACGGCACCATCCTCATCTGCGATGAAATCCAGTGCGGTTATGGCAGAAGCGGTAAGTTCTTTGCTCACCAGTGGTTGGGCATCAAGCCAGACCTCATCACCGTAGCCAAGGGTATCGGCAATGGTTTCCCTATGGGTGGTGTCTTGATTTCTCCAGAGTTTACTCCTGTATATGGTCAGTTGGGTACAACCTTCGGTGGCAACCACCTGGCATGTACTGCCGCTCTCGCCGTTCTCGATGTCTTCGAGAAAGAGAACCTGGTACAGAATGCGCATGAGGTTGGTGAATATCTCATCGCCCAGCTGAAGGAGTTGCAGAAGCGCAACAGTCATATCACAGAGGTTCGTGGCCGTGGCTTGATGGTAGGAGCCGTCCTCGATATTCCTCACAAGGAAGTTCGCAGCAAGCTCATCCACGAGCAGCACTGCTTCACCGGTTGCGCCGGCACCAACATCCTCCGCATCCTCCCTCCATTGGTATTGACCAAGGAAAATGTGGATGACTTCATCGGAAGATTGGAAACCGTATTGAAGGAAGTATAAACCCATTGAGATAAGGATATAAAAAAAACTCAACCCATAAAAGAAATAGAAAGAAAAGAAAGAGAGCGGCAGCCGAATACATTTTGGCTGTCGCTCTTGGTGTTTTAAGAAAAAGTTATTACCTTTGCCAACAGGAAGAGACAACGCAAGAGAAACTGATGAATTCTTCACTCTTCGTTCTTCCCTCTTCACTTACCAACATGACAGAGAAACAACAGAAAATTGCTGCCGCTGCCTTCGCCAAGAAATGGGAAGGCAGGGGATATGAGAAGGGAGAAAGCCAGACATTCTGGATAGAACTCTTGACGGAAGTATTTGGCATCGAGAGTCCTTCTCAGTTCATACACTTTGAGCAACAAGCACAATTAGACCATACCTCCTTCATTGATGGTATGATCTCAGCTACCCATGTGATGATAGAACAAAAGTCACTGGGCAAAGATCTACGACAAGCCATCAAGCAGAGCGATGGCACACTCCTCACTCCTTTCCAGCAGGCACAGCGATACTCTGCCGTATTGCCCTACTCCGAGCGACCTCGCTGGATTGTTACCTGTAATTTCTCTGAGTTTGATGTCTATGATATGGAGAACCCGAAGGGTGAGCCATCCCGCATCCTCCTTAAAGACTTGGAGAAGGAGTACTATCGCCTGCAATTCCTGGTAGAGCAACAGGGCATCCATCTGCAACGGGAGATGGAGGTATCAATGAAGGCTGGCGAGATTGTCGGTAAGCTCTATGATGCCTTTGTTACTCAGTATGATGCCGATGACCCTCAATCACTCCGCTACCTGAACATTCTTTGTGTGAGATTGGTATTCTGCCTCTATGCTGAGGATGCTGGAATCTTTGGCAAACGAGATATGTTCCATGATTTTCTGGCTCATTATCAGACGGAAGATATGAGAATGGCTCTGGTACAACTCTTCGAGGTTCTCAATACCCCTGCCGACAAGCGAAGCAAGTATCTCAATCCCTCGCTTGCCGCCTTTCCATATACCAATGGCGGACTCTTTGCCGAGGATATAGACATTCCGCAGTTCACCGACGAACTGCGTGATACGCTCCTGCAGCACGCCTCGCTCGATTTTGACTGGAGCGAGATTTCTCCAACCATCTTCGGCGGAGTGTTTGAGAGTACCCTCAATCCTGAGACTCGACGCTCAGGAGGTATGCACTACACCTCGATAGAGAATATCCATAAGGTAATAGACCCTCTGTTTTATAACGACCTCAGAAAGACATTCGATGATTGTCTGGAGGAAACGAACATCAAAAAGCGTATGCAGAGACTGCACGGATTGCAGGACAAGATGGCTAACCTCAAGTTCTTCGACCCTGCCTGTGGCTCGGGCAATTTCCTAACAGAGACTTACCTCTCTTTGCGAAGATTGGAAAATGAGATTATCAAGCAGATATACAGTGTGGAGCAACTTAACGCCTTCGAGAATCCCATCAAGGTGAACATCCATCAGTTTTACGGCATCGAAATCAATGACTTCGCCGTCACCGTAGCCACCACCGCTCTCTGGATAAGCGAGGCGCAGATGATGGCAGAGACAGAGAAGATCATCCACCACGACATCGACTTCCTGCCGCTGAAGAGCTATGCCAACATTACAGAGGGCAACTCATTGCGAATTGCCTGGGAGAAAGTATGTCAGAAGGAGGAGCTCGACTACATCATCGGCAATCCGCCGTTCGTGGGATTCACCTTTATGACTAAAGAGCAAAAGGAAGACATGCAACAACTGTTCCCTGGCATCAAGAACCTTGACTACGTATGCTGTTGGTATAAGAAAGCAAACGACTTCATCCAAGGCACAACGATAGAATGCGCTTTTGTATCAACCAATTCGATAGCGCAAGGCGAAACTGTCGCAAGGTTCTATTCCCAGTTGAACTATAAGATAAACTTTGCATATCAGTCGTTTGTATGGAGCAGTGAGGCTTCACAAAAAGCTGCCGTCCATTGTGTCATCATCGGGTTTGCCATGTTTGATAGAGAAACGAAATTCATATATATGGGCAATGCCAAGGCCGAAGTGAAGCAGATAAACGCTTATCTTTGTGACGCACCTAATGTACTTGTACAAAGCAGGAACAAGCCTCTTTGCGACATACCCAAAATGATATATGGCAACAAGCCTGCTGACGGCGGATTCTTAATCATAGAGGATTGTGACAAGGAAGATTTCTTAAAGCAAGAGTCACAAGCAGAAAAGTTCGTGCATCCATTTATGGGAGCTGTAGAATTTCTGCATAACAAAAAGAGATGGTGCTTGTGGCTTGTACACGCTACTCCTGCGGAGATAAAGGCTTGTCCTTTGGTCTATGAAAGAGTAAAGAAATGCCAAGAGAAACGAGCAGCAAGCATAGCAGCTGGTATTCGCAAATTTGCAGACACCCCGACATTATTTGCTCAAAGAACACAACCAGAAGATGTTGATTTCTTTGTGGTGCCAAGAGTTTCGTCTGAGAGACGAAAGTATATCCCAATGGGCTTTATGACAGCCGATGTGATTTCCAGTGACGCTGTTCAGATAATTCCCAACGCCACTCTCTACCACTTCGGCATCTTGGAGTCGAACGTCCACATGGCATGGATGCGAGCTGTATGCGGTCGCTTAGAAATGCGTTACCGCTACAGCAAGGACATCGTGTACAACAACTTCCCATGGCCATCTCCTACTTCAGAGCAGCAAGCGAAGATTGAGACATCCGCCCAAGCCATCCTAGATGCGAGGGCAGTGTATCCCGACTCCTCTCTCGCCGACCTCTACGACCCGACGCTCATGCCAAAAGAGCTTTTACAAGCTCATCGTCAGAACGACCGAGCCGTGATGGCAGCCTATGGTTTCTCCACCAAGATGACGGAGAGTGAATGCGTAGCGGAGCTGTTCAAGAAGTATGCAGAAATGGTGGAATAAAGATTTTGCAATATAAGCCAACAAGGGCATTTGCCGACATAATCAGCAAATGCCCTTGTTGCGATTAAGGTTCCAAGACTATCTTTCCTTTCGATGGATAACGATAAGCTTATATCCTTAATAATATCAAGCTTTTACAGCATTGACTGTCACAACCCTTGCCACATAGCCATTAGGCAAAGATGGCATATCAACGACCTCATTAACCGGATGTTCCTTAAGGAACTCCTCCCAAGTGGTATGAACTACTTTTAATTTATGGTTCTCTTTCATATCTACAAGCGCTTAATATAAATCAGTATAGAAGAACAAGTTCATCATTCCCCACAATAATATCTTCCAATCTTCCTTTATCCCTAACTAGCTCTCTCATATACCAAGATTTTATCTCGTTCCACACACTCCTGAGCATACGGACGCAAAGAGCCATCAACTACCAAGTCAACTTCACGACCTAGCAGTTGCTTCAAATCCTCATACATTCCTCCATGGGTAAGCAAAGTAAACGAACAGAAGATGTTTAACCCATTCATCACAAGCAGTATTATGCCAATGCCTCCACTTTCCAGTCATCGATACTTCTTCGGTCTTCCGAGAAGTTGATGCCCACCTTGTATTTCTTTCTGCTGTCATCGGCGAAGGCTGCGAGATAGTCCTTGCAGCCGATTTGCTCCATCGCTGCCTCTGCATCCTTCTTGTATTTCAGTTCCATTACATAGATGCTGCGCTTGGTTTTCAGCACCATGTCGATTCTGCCATCAGATGTAGGCACCTCTGGAGTAACATCACATCCGAGGATTAACAATATGGTGTAGAGCACGGCTTGGTAGTGGCGTTCGTTGTTGTTGACCAATGTATATGGGAACTTCTTGTAGAAAGTCTGGAGATGAGGGAGGAATGCCTCCATATTGTCCTCGGCACTCAGGATGAAGTTCTTTGCCCATGCCATGTAGATAGCGTCACGGTCGCCCATGCCGTCTGGGGCATAATAGCGGAAGAGGCTATTGGAGAATCCCTTGCGCACTTCTTCATTAGGGAAGGCAAGCTTGTATAATTTCGCCAAACGATTGTATGACTTGATTGTGAGATAGCCGCTTTGGTATAATACCGGCACTGGGTCAACAATCTTCTCCGTTGGGGTATCGAAGCGGTCGGAGGTTGTCCAAATGTCGTCCAACTGGAGCATATCGACATTTTTCTCTTGAAGCAGTTCTATCAGGAAGGTAGGAGTGCCCGTAGAGAACCAATAGCTATCAAACTCATGGGTCTCTAAGCAATTGAACATGCTGTAAGGATTATACATATCGGCACCTTTCCCACTAAAGTGGTAGCCATCGTAATTATATCTCAGTTCAGCTAAGGCCTCCTCATAGTTCATATCATTGGCTTGCGCCAATTCCTCTATGTCATCGTGGAAATTTTCCAAGAGTTCTTCCTTGCTGATGCCACAGATAGAGCTGTACTTGTCCCACATGCTAATATTCGTGATATTGTTCAGTTCGCTGAAGATGCTCAGCTGGCTAAACTTGGAGATTCCTGTTAAAAAGACAAAATGAAGATTGTCCTCTTCTGACTTCAAAGGACTGAAGAAGTTGCGCATGATGTCACGTATCTTGTCCTGCAAGTCCTTGTCTTTCATAGAGTCGTGCATCGGCGCATCATATTCATCGATGAGCACAACCACATTCCTGTCGGTCTTTTGCTTGGCGGCATTGATGATGCGAATCAATCGGACATTAAAAGCTTCGGTACTAACAGAAGTTATCTGGTATAAATCCTCGTATGTTTCAAGAATCTTATCAAGAGTTTCTATCAGGCTTTCCATATTATAGTATTTCCCCTTGCTAAGATCAAGATGGATAACGGGGTGTTTCTCCCAATCTTTTTCCAAGGCTTCCAGCTTCAGCCCTTTGAATAGCTCTTTCTTTCCTTCGAAGTAGGCTTGTAGGGTTGTGACAAGGAGTGACTTTCCGAATCGTCGAGGACGACTCAGAAAGCAATATTTCTTCTCATGCACCAACTCATAGATTAAGTCGGTCTTATCTACATATACATAATTTCCCTCTATGAGATTCTTGAAAGTCTGTATTCCGAGAGGATATCTTCTACCTTTCATAAGCTATTCCCTTTAATTATGGTGGCAAAGTTAAGGTATTTTTCTTGATTCACCAAACTTTTTGTAGCCTTTTAGCCCGATAACTCGAAAAATCATCTTAAACAGTAGCAGCTTGTCATCAAGCCAAAACAACATCAATACTTGTAAATAACTTTACAGATTAAGATATAGCGAAAATATCTCTTAAGGGAAGATTTTATTTCCCTTAAGGAAAAAATTATTTTCCCTTAAGGAAAAATACAAATATCCTTAAGGGAAAATTTTCAATCTCTTTTTTCCCCATTTTACGGGTGTTTCTTCTTGTTTTTCTCTTTCTAGAATATTATTTACACAGATAGGAGAAGATAAAGGGGATGGGATAAAGATGAAATAATAATAGTTGTAACTACTCATGCTCATTGGGATACAAAGTTGTTACCAGCATTCTCCACAAAACGAAACCACAAGTTCACAAAAAACACGATACCTCCAACCATACTTTTGAGATATTTTGCTTATCTTTGCACCAAACTTATCAGTATGGAAGAATATCTCATCATATCAAATGCCAACTTCTTGCTCAGAGTGGCTTCCGAACAGATAGCATACGTCTGTTCGGAAGGAAGCTATTGCAATCTTCGACTCACCAACGGCGATGAATACACCTTCTCGTTCAACCTTGTGGTCTTTGAGAAGAAAATAGTAGAGCAACTTGCCCAAACGGCACACTTCTTCGCTCGTGTCGGCAGAAACTACATTATTAATAGTCAGCACATTTTCTGCATCAACCTCAACACTTCAGAACTAGTGTTGTACAACGAGCGGTTTAGCGAGAAATTCACCCTGCACGTCAGCAAGGAACCACTCAAACAATTAAAAGCACTTTTAGACAACTCCATAAAATCGTAAAAGGTATGAAAGGAAAAAATAATCAGGAAGAAACTTATTTCCTGGGCAAAGCACAGGAAACAAGATACACGAAATCTCATATATATAAAAAGGTATTTGGGATTGCCGCTTGCGTGATAGCTATAATAGGTATTACCATCGTCCTTATGTTCAAACTGCAAAGCGTATCGCAACCTCATGTGTTAAAGACGATAGCTGTTTTGCCAGAAGGTGGTCAAATGCCTATCTTCAACGGCAATGGCGACATCAACGATTTCTTGAGATGGGTGATGACAAACATCCAATATCCTAAAGGATTGGAAGACAAGCCCGCGCGAGTAGTCATCAACTTCACCGTTCAAAAGGATGGAACATTGGGATTGTTTAAAGTTCTCGAAGCTCCCAAAGAAAAAGCCTATGAGCAGACTGTGATTGAACTTCTCAAGAGAAGCCCACATTGGAAGCCTGCCCGACTCTCCGATGGCGAGGAAGTCAACATGGAGTTTACCTTGCCTGTCGTTTTCACTCCAGAAGTAAGAAAGAAATAATCAACAAAAACAATGAAACAGTTTAGATTGATCCTTATATTATGCCTATGTATGGCAATGAATGCTAAGGCCAACGAGACCACAGCCCATCTACTTCAACAAGGAGATAGCTGTCTGAGTAGATATGATGTGTTTCATGCAACCCAATACTATCAAAAGTATCTGGAAGCAAATCCATCTCACCTGGAAGCACGCAGGAAACTGGCTTCCTGCTACCGGAAAGTAGGCAACTACACCGCCTGCATTTCTTGCCTAGACAAGATTCCATCAGATAGCATCAACCACGAAGACATGCGAATGTTCTATTATGCATATCTCAATCAGAACAACAATGACAAGGTTTCTCTCTGGGGTGAACGCATCGCATTCTTATTCCCATACGACAGTGAAATTATCGCTTCGCTTGCCGTACATTACAATGGGATGAACAAACCTGACAGAGCAGAAAAAGTGACGAAGAATTACATCTCTCAATGTGATTCCACGAACTTGTATATCAACAAGGAATATGCTTATTCCCTATTCATGCAATTCAAATACGATGAGGCTATACCCTTGTATGAGAAACTGATAGCGCAAGGATTTGATAATTTCGAATCCAAATTCATCCTTGGTCTCTGTTATGAGGACCAGCCGGACAATGAGAAGGCGCTGAAACATTACCAGAAAGCTGTTCAGTTCAAAAATGACAATGCCACTTGCCTTTTCCACTTGGCTTTGATAGAGAAATCCTTCTGCATGGATTCACTGTCTATGGATCATTTCAATCAGTCGTTAGAGGTTTCCTTGCCAAAAGACAGAGCATTGCGAACCTATAAATGGTTGGCCGACTTACATTTTCAACATAACCGATATGCAGATGCCGCACGTGACTTTGAGTTATGCACTTTATACGATGAGGAAGATAATCCTCTCAACTATTACAATGCCGCCCAAATGTTCATCGCTTCCAAGAACAAGCTGAAAGCGAAACTGTATCTCCAGATGTTCTTAGCAAATGCAAACAGACTGGAAGACAAGAAAGAGGCAGCACAACTCATATCCAAAGCCAAAGAGCAACTCAAGCAATAACCATCAAACAAACATAAACACATGAAAATAAATTTTATCTTAGGTTCAGCATTATTGCTGAGCCAGCCCCTTTGCGCTCAAAACGAAGAGGCAAAAGACACGCTTACCACACAGATGCTGATGCAAAAACTGCCAGAGGTTTTCATCAAGTCGACACGTCCTATCGTCAAGGCAGAAAGAGGACAGTTGGTTTACAATATGCCACTGCTCATTGAGAAAATGCCGGCAGACAACGCTTATGATGCCCTTACTCGAATACCAGGAGTAAACGAGCTAAACGGCAACATCAATTATGCAGGAAAGGAACTGACTCTCATCATCAACGGCAAACCAACCACACTCAATTACGCACAACTGGCAGAGCGATTAAAAGCCATGCCTGCATCACAATTAGCCAAAGCCGAAGTGATGCTGGCAGCACCAGCACGCTTACATGTTCGTGGAATGGTCATCAACCTGATTACCAAAGACTATGCAGGAAAGAACCTGCTTTCAGGACAAATACAAAGCATCTGGAGCCAAAGCAAATACGGAGAAGGGGAAGGCAAAGGCAACCTGCTGTTCCAAAAAGGAAAATTCGGTCTGGATGCCATGTATTCATTTACAGATGGAACATCATACGGTGAAACTACTACCAATGCCAATCATCCCCTTCAAAGGAAACGAGTTGCGTATCATGACAAGACCTCACAGAAAACCCTTGGATTGACTCACAACTATCGCTTGGGACTGAGTTATGCATTTGCTGATAACCACCAGCTATCCCTGGCATATACAGGAAAATGGGACAGCAGTCATCCTCATCATGAAACGATGGGAACAGGCACATCCCAGCAACAGGGCAATGAACATACCTACCTGCACAATGTAGATGCCAGCTACAACCTGCCCTTTGGACTACAAATAGGCATATCCTATCTCAACTACCAAAATCCCAACCAGCAATATCTGGAAGGAACGATGCTTGACGAAGAGCGTATTCTATACACAAACAGCAAACAAGTAATAGACAAATGGCTTTTCACCGCCGATCAATCCCACTCATTGAAGAAGGGTTGGGAACTGTCGTATGGTATGAAATTCCAAAACAGCAACAACAGAAGCTACCAAGCCACGACCAACAAGGATGGAGCAGACATTCCAGATGCAACCAGCCAGGTGAATATCGAAGAAAGAATCTTGAGTTTCTATGGCGGCATAAGCAAACTGATAAACGAGCGAATCAGCTTGGAAGCCTCTGTCGAAGCAGAGCAATACCATTCTCCACAATGGAACAAATGGCATATTTATCCCACTCTTAATGCATCGTGGAAAGCCAATCCTGTCAACATACTCAACTTATCCTTCAGTTCCAGCTCACAGTTTCCTAGCTATTGGTCAACTATGAGCAGCATTTACTATGCCTCTACCTATATGGAGATATGGGGAAATCCTCATCTCAAACCTTACTCTACATACGAGACCAACTTGATGTGGACGATCAAAAGTCGCCATACATTGATGGCATTTGCAGAGTTCCAACCCAACTATTCTGTGCAGTTGCCTTATCAGACTACCGACCATTTGGCAGTCATTATGAAGGAGACCAATTTCGACTATAATCATACTATAGGCATTAGAGCATCGACGACTTTCGGTATAGGCAATTGGATGAACGGAAGTGTTTCGGCAACAGGAATCTACAGACATGACAAGAGTAACGATTTCTTTGACTTGCCCTTCAATCGCAAACATATCTCTGCCATTCTTGCCGGAAATCTATCCGCCCAGCTTAGCCGAAGCCATCACATCCATTTCATACTTAACCCATTCTATCAGTCGAAAGCCATTCAAGGACTCTATGACATCAAATCAGTCTTTCTCCTGAATGCTATGTTGAGGTGGGCTTCCGATAAATGGAGCATTGTGGTTAAAGGCAGCAACATCTTCAACGAGGGATTCTCTACAAAATCAGTACAAGGCAATCAAGACTACCACATGAACATCAAGCAAGATTGGGCATCAGCCTCCATCTCCATCATCGATAAGATAGGCAAGTACAAGGAAAAGAGGACCAAGGACGTAGATACTTCCAGAATGGGAGTAAACTAGCGAAATTCTTAGAATATCGTCAGTAAACAAGCGTACTTTCTTAAAAAATCGTCTATAAACACGCTATTTTCAGATAAAAGTAGTATCTTTGCACCGTAATTGCATTTTAACTATAAGACGACAATGAAAATAACAATTATCGGAGCAGGTGCTATGGGCGGTGCTATGGCAGAAGGACTCTTGCAGAGCGAGAAGTTCACTCCATCAGATATTACGGTATCAGACCATAACCAACCAGTATTGGATCACTTCGCAAGCGAAGGAGCCAGCGTAACTCTCGACAACCAGTTGGCTTGCCACGGTGCAGACATCATCTGCGTAGTAGTAAAGCCTTGGTGCGTAGAGAAGACATTGAAGGGAATCAAGGATGTACTCAACTACAAGAATCAGAAGCTCGTAGTCGTTGCAGCTGGTGTGCCATCAGCCAACATCAAGGAGTGGTTAGACAAGGATGGTATCACCCCAACCTTCTTCCTCGTGATGCCAAACATCGCCATCGCCTACAAGCAGTCGATGACCTTCATCACTCCTGTAGATGCATCTGCTACAGAAATCCAGCAGATTACAGAAATCTTCGATGAATTGGGCGAAAGCCTCATCATGGAAGAACGCCTCTTCCCTGCTGCCACAGCTATGTCATGCGCTATTGCCTACGCCATGCGCTATGTAAGAGCCAATGTGGAAGGCGGCGTAGAGATGGGCTTCAAGGCTAAGGATGCCCAGAAGATTGTCTTGCAGACCATCAAGGGTGCCGTAGAGCTGCTTCAGAAAACAGGCGAACACCCAGAGGCTGCCATTGATAAGGTTACTACTCCTGACGGCTGCACCATCAAGGGCCTCAACACCATGGAACAGGGCGGCTTTACCAGCGCAGTGATCAATGGTTTGCTGGCAGGAAAGAAATAAAACAACCAATAAAATATTCGATTATGGACGAAGCAATTAAGCAAATCGGTGAAAGACTGAAAGGTCTCCGTGAGGTTCTCAACATCCCGGCTGAGGAGGTGGCTGAACTTTGCGAAATCAGCCTGGAACACTATCTCAAGATTGAGTCGGGAGAAGCCGACCCATCGGTATACCGACTCTCCAAAATATCCAAGAGATACGGCATCGACCTAGATGTGCTTCTCTTCGGCGAGGAACCTCGCATGAAGGGATACTACGTAACCCGCAAGGGCCAGGGACCGGAGATAGACCGCAACAACCAGTATAAATACCAGAGCCTTGCCGTAGGGTTCAAGGATAGAAAGGTGAATCCGTTTATGGTACAGGTGGATCCGTTGCCAGGCGACAAGAAGCCGAACAAGAACGGACACGACGGACAGGAATATGATTATGTGATAGAGGGACAGCTCGAAGTTACCATCGAAGAGAAGGTGATGGTGCTGAACCCTGGCGACAGCATCTACTTCGACAGTAGAAAGTCGCATTGTTTCCGCTCACTTAATGGTGAGCCAGCCAAGTTCCTTTGCATCATCATTTAAGTTTCCTTATATCATTATTTAGAAGAGTAACTATGATCGAGAGATTTCTAAAACAGACAAAATTCACTTCAGAGCAAGACTTCAAGGAGCATCTGGAGTTTATCATACCAGAAGATTTCAACTTTGCCTACGACGTGATGGACGAATGGGCAAAGATCAAACCTGATCACGTGGCGCTGCTTTGGGCAAGCGAACGAGGTGAGGAAATACGTTTCACATACAAGGACCTGAAGGAGCAGAGCGACAAGGCTGCCGCTTACTTCCAGAGTCTCGGTATCGGTCACGATGATAAGGTGATGCTGATTCTGAAGCGTCACTATCAGTGGTGGCTCGCCATGCTAGGCCTCCACAAGTTGGGCGCCGTAGCCATCCCTGCCACCCACATGCTTACCAAGCACGACATCGTTTACCGCAACAATGCAGCAAGCGTAAAGGCAATCATCTGCTGCGGCGATGATTACGTGGTAGAGCAGATTAAAGAGGCAATGCCAGAGAGTCCTTCTGTAAAGACTTTGATTAGTATCGGTCCGGATATCCCAGAAGGTTTCCACGACTGGATGAAAGAATGGAACAAATGTGCTCCTTTCGTTCGCCCTGAACATGTAAACTCTAATGAGGATACCCTGCTGATGTACTTCACATCTGGAACCACTGGCGAGCCTAAGATGGTGGCACACGATCACCTCTATGCCCTCGGTCACCTGACCACGGGTGTATATTGGCATAATCTCCACGAAAATTCCATCCATCTTACCGTAGCCGATACCGGTTGGGGCAAGGCTGTATGGGGCAAGCTCTACGGACAATGGTTTGCCGGAGCCACCGTCTTCGTCTTCGATCACGAGAAGTTTACGGCAGATAAGATCATGCGCCAGATTGAGAAGTATCACATCACCTCTTTCTGTGCCCCTCCTACCATCTACCGTTTCATAATTCAGGAGGATTTCTCGAAGTATGACCTCAGCAGTCTTGAATACTGCACCACAGCAGGCGAGGCTATGAACCCATCCGTGGCAGAGACCTTCCAGAAACTTACTGGTGTTCAGATTTACGAGGGCTTCGGACAGACTGAGACTACGATGACACTCGGAACCTTCCCTTGGATCAAGCCAAAGCCAGGAAGCATGGGCAAGCCAAACCCACAATATGATGTTCACATCCTCCGCCCAGACATGACAGAATGCGAGGATGGTGAAAAGGGCGAGATTTGCATCCGCATCGGCGACAACAAGCCTATCGGTCTCTTCAAATATTACTATCGTGACGAGAAGCAGACCAAATCGGTTTGGCACGATGGTTACTATCACACGGGCGATATGGCTTGGCGTGATGAGGAAGGCTACTTCTGGTTTGAGGGCAGAATCGACGACGTGATCAAGAGCTCGGGCTACCGTATCGGTCCTTTCGAGGTAGAGAATGCCCTGATGACTCACCCTGCCGTAGTAGAGTGCGCCATCACCGGTGTGCCAGACCCAATCCGTGGTATGGTTGTCAAGGCTACCGTCGTACTGAAGGATGAATACAAGAGTATGGCAGGTCCAGACCTCATCAAGAAGCTGCAGGATCATGTGAAGCACGAGACTGCTCCATATAAATATCCTCGCATCATCGAATTCGTAGATGAATTGCCAAAGACCATCTCGGGCAAGATTCGAAGAGTAGAGATTCGAGAAAAAGACAATAAAAAGAAATAATGATTGTTGGAGCAAAGGATTTGAATTTTCAAATCCTTTGCTCCAACTAAATATCAGCATAAAATGGGAAAAAGAATCGTAGTAAAGGTGGGCAGCAACGTGCTGACCCGAGAAGACGGAAAACTGGATGTAACGAGGATGTCGGCAATTGTGGACCAGATTGTCTGGCTCAGAAAGCATGACTATGAGGTGATTCTGGTATCTTCTGGTGCCGTAGCTGCCGGAAGAGCCGAACTGCACGTTGACCACCATCTGGACAGCGTGGAGCAACGCCAGCTGTTCTCTGCCATCGGACAGGTGAAGCTCGTAGGTCTCTATTACAACCTTTTCCGCGAATACAAGATCAAGATTGGTCAGGTATTGACCATGAAGGAGAATTTCGGTGCCGAGGAGCAGTATAAGAACCAGGAGGCCTGCATGCAGGTGATGCTGGAAAACAACGTGCTCCCTATCGTCAACGAGAACGATACCGTGTGCATCACCGAGCTGATGTTTACGGATAATGACGAGTTGTCTGGCTTGATTGCCAAAATGATGAATGCCGACACTTTGATTCTATTAAGTAATGTGGATGGCATTTACAATGGCGACCCAAGCGAGCCTACCACCCGCATCATCCCATCGGTTTATTACGACCGAGACATCAGCGAATACATCCTTGCCAGCAAGAGCAGTCACGGCAGAGGTGGCATGACTTCAAAAGTAAAGACCGCCCACGACGTAGCCAATGCCGGCATCAAGGTAATCATCGCCAACGGCAACACGCCAAACATCCTCATCAACCTGAAGGAGCATCCGATGGAGACCCTTCATACAGAGTTTGTGGCGAGACCGCTAAACAAGTAAAATCATTAGGGAAAAGAAATACAGATACCTAAAAAAAAAGCAGCAAGCCTATTATAGACTTTGCTGCTTTTTTATTATGAATAGTTGATACTTTATTCTAATACCAACACGTGGCTGGTTCCATCTGTCTGGCTGAATACATTCAAGCCGACTTTCATCAGATAGTCACCGCTATACTGTTTGCCATTGCACTCCAAATCAGATTCCTTGCCAGGCATCAGATTGGTTTCCTTTACGGTATAAACCTTATCGGCATCCAATCCCTGCATCTTCACATTCATCACAGGCTCCTTGTAGCGTGGATGCAAGTCGTAAGCAAAGAGAACGGCACGCTGCTTATCCTTACTTACATAGTTAATGGCACAGTGGTTGCCTTCGTATGGAGAAACCAGGCGATACTGGTCGCCCTCGAGAATCATAGGCTTCATGCTATCGTAGTTCTTAACTGCATTCTGAACGAACTTATACTCGTCTTTAGAGAGTGACTTAAGGTCGATATCAAAGCCCAACTTACATGAACTGCAGACATCGGTGCGGAACTTCACACTGGTATTCTTGTTCCAATTGGTTACATGCGAGCCCATGGTCTTGGCTGGGAAGAACTTCGACAGGCTCCACTGGATGTAGAGGCGCTCGTATGGATCCGTATCGTCTGAACACCAAAACTCAGTGAAATACTTAAGCATCTCATAATCCATTCTGCCGCCACCACCAGAGCAGAGCATCATTGGCAACTTAGGATACTTATTATGAATACGGGTAAGCACCTTGTAGATACCACGAACATGATCGATATAGAAATTACCCTGATTTCCCTTGTGATATGGAGAATAGATATTGGTAATCACACTGTTGCAGTCCCACTTGAAGTAAGCCACATCAGGATTCTCCGTCATGATACGATCCACGATGCCGAACACATAATCCTGTACCTTAGGATTACTGATATCAAGTACCAGCTGGTTGCGGTAATAATAGGTATCACGCTTTGGCTGCATAATCACCCAGTCGGGATGCTTCTCGAAAAGCTCGCTCTTAGGATTCACCATCTCAGGCTCAATCCAAATACCGAACTTCACACCAGCCTTTTTGGCATCTCTTACCAATCCAGGTATTCCCTCTGGCAGTTTGCTCTTGGTAGCCTCCCAGTCGCCGAGACCTGCATGGTCGTCCTTACGAGGATACTTGTTGGCAAACCAACCATCATCAAGCAAGAACATATCTACACCCAGGTCCTTGGCATCCTTCATCAACTCAGCAAGACTCTGCTGGTTGAAGTCAAAGCCAGTATTCTCCCAGTTGTTCAAGAGCGTAAGACGATCTTCCATACCCATGTTTACCTGATACTGGCGAGCCCAGCTGTGCAAATTACGGGAAGCCTCACCAATACCATTATCGCTCATGGCAAAGATAAACTCAGGGGTAGTGAATGTCTCACCAGCCTTCAGCTTATAGTCGGAAGCGTATGGATTGATGGCAGGGATAACACGAAGTGCGCCCACGTTATCTACCTCGAAGGTAAAGCGGAAGTTGCCAGGCCATCCGATGGTTCCAAGCATCACCTTGCCCTCATTCTCCTTGGCAGGCTCATCGAATCCCAGTTCAAAGAACGGCTCCTCCTGCATGGCTGCACGGGTACCCAACTTGGTATCAACAATCTTCTTACCAGCAGTCAACTGGCAAGTTTCAGGTTGTCCTTCCTTAGCCCAGTCGCTATGATAATTGGTAACGAAATACTTGTTTGCCTTGAAGTAGAGCATGGTAGAGCTATATCTCCAAAGCGTAACCGGAGCTTTCTCCTTATGAGAGATTTCGCTCCACGCCTTGATGACGTTCTCCTTAGGATAAGCTGCATAGTGGAGCTTTACGGTCAGCGGATATACTTTATCCTGAAGGGTGATGATGGTTTCCGTCCCCCCCTTGATGGCTTTCTCCTCGGATGACTTATAATATAAATAGGTGGTCATGTTACCATCTGCATGGGTCACAGCCACTGCCGGCTCGAAGAAATCTTCAGCACCAGAGGTTGCATAAACCTCATGTCCTCGTTGGCAGACGGCACCATCAGAAGCAGCATATACATCCCACTTCAGATGATTGTAATCAGAAGGATTCTTCAACTTGTCACCCAGATACACTTGGTAGAGGCGACCCTTAGGAGAAACTTGCATCACGAGATCGGTCTTGTCGGTCGATACTCTGATAGTCTTTTGCGCGAATGCCATCACTGAAGTCATGCACATCGCTGCGATAAGCATAAATGCCTTTTTCATTGTCTTTAGTTTTTATTTGATTGTTGTTATTATTTTTGCTGTCATGATATGATAAACGTCCTGCAGTCTTTCTTTATTGCAATTTTCATCATATATTATGAAAGCTTAGAACTTGATTCCTGCAGAGAATTCTACGGTGAATGGGCGCAGATAGTTGCCGCTCATATACTTGCCTGCATATTTGCCGGCTTCTTCCTTGGTAATCAACTCCGAACCGTTAATGGTACCTTTGGCACCCTTCTCGTTGAGGATGTTGATAACGCTCACACCGAGACTCAGTTTCTTGTTCACGTTCCAGTTGATACCGCCGAAAGTCTCCCAGTGACCGTTGAAATAGAGTGCCTCCTGGAGGTTGGCGTAGGTCTTGCCGAAGTAACGGAAGCTCAACCAAGCGTTCAAGTTCTTGGTGATGTCATACTTAGGGTCCAACTCAATGAGCACCTGTGGAATCTCCTTCACTATCATGTTGTTAGCATTTACACCCATAGTCTGGCCGTCGTTGAACGTTACGCTTGCATTGTAGTTCTTATACACTGGCTTCTGATAGGTGAAGAGGGCGTGCATGTGGAAGTTCTTGAATGGATTGATCTCGGCAGAGGTGGTCCAACCCAAGGTCTGGATGTTGTAGATGAGCAACACGGTCTTGCCTTCTGATGTACCAGGCTTGGTGAGGTTCTGCTGGTCGATGTTGTTCGACTTCGAGATGTAAGTAATCATGGAAGACAAGTCTATCCAATCGTTCTTGTAGAAGATTCCACCACGAATCAATGGGATTGTAACTCGCTTGTACTGTTCTTCGGTAGGACCTGTTCCTGCATACTCACTGATGCGTGGGAAGCGGGTGGCAATGGTTGCGTCGGCTGTAAGACCAAACTGGTTGGTGAGGTTGTATGTCAACTGCAGGGTAGCCGCATAGTTCAGCTTATTCTTAGTCACCTTGGCTGGTTCGATGTTATGTGCTGTTGCTACGATAGAACCATCCTCCGCTTTAGAATAGGTGTTGTAATTACCGATATGGAATCCCTTGAAGCGTGAGGTTGAAATCTGGTCTGCCGACATGCGATAGTATTCCAGTCGTCCGCCATAGAAGACTTTGAACTTAGGGGTTACCTTCCATTCGTCGGTAAAATAAGCAGCCAACTTGTTCTCCGAACCCTTGGTGTATTCAGGACTCAGCTCGTTATATCCGAAGGTCTCTGAGCGACGTTCGGTCTGTGTAGGGTCAAGAGGGTTTACGTACATTTTGCTCAATGTGCGAGGATAAGGTTCCACGGTACCTGCCCACTGGTAAGATGATGAATAGTAGTCGAGATGATAATACCACTCGTTCAGACCAATCATCAACTTGTGGTTGTTCAACTGCTTGCTGATTTCTGTCGTCATGAGAGCGTTGCTCACCTTTCCTACATGCAACCAAGTGCGTCGTCCCTCGATGAGTCCGCTATAAGCTGAGCCGTCGGAGAGTTGATAGCCATCAGCCTCGCTCACCTCCGAGATAGAGCTGCCACCGAAATCCACGTAGTTGGCGCGAGGAGCATTCATGTATTTAGCGTTGAATTTCCACAACCATCCGTTGTCAAACTGGTACTGGCTGATGAGGGCAATCTCGTTGGCGTGGTTCTCGCTTCCGTCGCTCATGTTCCAGGTCTCCATCTTGCCAGTCTTGGTGTTCAAGTATTGGAAAGAACCTTGACGCTGCACGTATGAGTCCATACCTGGATCAAAGCCATCAATCTTCTTGATACTGCCGTCGCCAGAATAGATAAATGGGGCGGCATTGGCAAAATTGCCGGGATTCTTGCTGTTGGAATACTTATATAATAAGGAGACACGTCCCTTTCCATCATTCAAGATACGAGTGATGCCGAAATGATAAAGTTGGGTACGGTCGGCATAATCAGTAAAGCGAAGCTTGAAACTACCTGGATCGAAATTCTGATACATACTGGCAGTATAAAGCCAATTGTCACCGATGCCACCAGACAGGTTGAGATCTACATTCTGCATACCAAAATGGTTTGCCTTATAGTTGAGCTTGCCCTTGAACTCTTTCTGTCCCAACTCGCTGAAAGAAGAAACTGCGTATGCAATATTACCTGTAGCAATGGCAGACTCAGATGGAGTCATCAAGTCGGTACCTTTCAGTGAGGCATCGCTTCGCCAATGGGCAGAGAGTTTGTGTACGGAAGAAGAGTAAACGGCAGGCAGACCGTTTTCATATACGGTTACATCCTCGCTTGGCAATCCTATCTGGATTTCACGAGGTTTGTTGGCATCAGATGCGTTGAGCATCACATTTCGCTCTTCCTTTTTCTCCTTGTTTTCAGAATCGTCAGAAGGAAGTGCATACACTTGGCTTGCAGCAGACATCGCTACCAAAGCCATAGAAAATGTACGGATTCTTAAGTTCATAATCTTACAGTTGTTTATTCTTGATTTGACATGATTTCACTTGCCACCGAATGCGATTCGATTGCGGTTGCAAAGTTAAGGAGATTTTTCAGACATTGGCATCGTGTGTAGGTTACGAGTAGATTAATGGTAGGTTTATCAAATTCATAACCTATTAATAATCAATCCATCAAAGATATTAATACTTTTTAATAGAGTAGATGACAAAAAGAGGAATAAAAGTAGTATCTTTGCAGAAAATTACAATTACAAGGCTTTCTTATAGCCTTATCTGACAGAAACAACAATTAAAAAGATCGTTATGAAAGTAGTATTGTGGCTCTTAATGATGCTTATGCCATTGCTGGCAAGTGCTTCTTCCGTAAACGAGGAACAGTTGTTCCATCGTTTAGACAGTTACATCGCTCAGCGAAGCAAGTTTACCCAAAGAAAAGAAGCGAAACTGCTAAGACTCAAAAAGCAACTATATATGACTTCCGACAAGCGCAGCCAGCTTAGTCTCTATAACCAAATCTACAGGGAGTATTATACCTACCGTTACGACTCTGCCATAACATACGCCAAGAAGGGCTACGAGCAGGCAATACAACTTCAGGATGATTATTTCATCAACCTGAATAAAATCAATCGTGCGGCAGTGCTGTCAACAGGCGGATTCTACAGCCAGGCAGAAGACTTAATGCTCGCAATGGATGTGGAGAAAATGTCACCTAAGTTATTGCAATACTATTATTATACCTTAACTTGGGTATATAACTACTGGGGAACTTTTTGCAACAAGTCGGAGTTTCAAGAAGGATTGGAAGCCAAGAAACGTTTTTATTTAGGCAAGACTCTTGAGCATATCGGCAACAAGGAATCCGCTCTTTATTACTATCTTTCAGGAGAGTTTGAATATCTAAAGCAGCGTACTAGCAAAAAAATGCTTCAGTTCTACATGAAGGCGCTTTCAGCCAGTCCACTGAACAGCCGTGTACATGCCTCATCAGCTTATTGCATAGCCCGCTATTATTATGATACCGACCAAAAGGATTTATATGAAAAGTATATGGTAGAAGCAGCCATCTCAGACCAGATATGTCCCCTGAAGGAGAATCTGGCCCTTCAGGAGTTTTCCACCTATTTATATAATAAGGATGCCTCCTATGCAAAGAGGGTTACCAAATACATCTATTGCTCCATGGAGGATGCCCAATTCTACAACAACCGTCTCCGCATGGTTGAAATTTCCCGCATACTTCCCCTTATCACAGAAACGAACCATCAGACAGAAGTACGCAAGAACCGCATCGTAACAGCATCTCTCGTCATCGTGAGTATCCTGTCGCTAGGATTCCTTGCCATGGCTTTCTTTGCGTTCAAGATGAACAAGCGTTTGGCGAAGAGTCGTAGGGAGGTGAAGAGCCAGAATACGCTCTTGGAGGAATTGAATCAGAAGCTGCTCAACACCAATAAGCGAAGAGAGACCTATATGCATTTATTCCTGGACATCAGTGCCGTATATATCAAGAAACTGGATGATTATCGCAAGTTGGTAAGCCGCAAAATCAAGGCAAAGCAAACTGCCGATCTTCTGACTGCCATCAACAGCTATAAGCTGGCAGAAGAAGAGGCAGCCAACTTCTATATTCGCTTCGACAAGGCATTCATTGACTTGTATCCGAATTTCGTGGAAGAGTTCAACCAACTGCTGTTGCCGGAAAAGCAGATTGTTCTCCCTGCCCCTAACAGCCTCACCAAGGAACTGCGTATCTATGCACTGATGCGACTAGGCATTACAGATGGTCAGGAACTGGCCACCCTCCTGTTCTATTCTACGCAAACCATCTATAATTACAAGACAGCCATCAGAAAGCGAGCCAAAGACTTCACTACTTTTGATGCTGCCATCAACCAACTATGCAATGTGATAGGCTAACCAGAGCAAGCGCCTGGTAAGCCCCAAAGCGTATTAATTCGCAAACTGCACGCAGACAGGTTTTCCAACCTTTATATCCTGCTTCGTATCAACCATCATTCCTGTTTTCTTATTGATTTTGAAAACTTGAATCACATGGCTGTCACGACACGCCACAAGCATGAACTGACCGTTAGGCGTGATGGCAAAGTTGCGAGGATGGGCAGCGGTAGGTTGGAATCCTATCTTTGTGAGAAGACCCGATCTTTTATCAACCGCAAATACCGAGATGCCCTCATCGGTTAAACGATGGGATGCATAGAGGAAGCGCCCGTCAGGAGACAGATGAATATCAGCGCTTCCAAGCGTACGAGTCTTCGAAGCTTGTATGCGCTGTAACTCCTGCAACGTACCCTTGTTATATCCTAATACAGTTACCGTACCATCCAGTTCGCCTATAAGATAAGCCACATTGCCTTTTGAATTGAATACAAGATGGCGTGGTCCCGTTCCTTTAGGTGCCTGATAGGCAAGAACTGGATTGGATAAGAATTCCTTACCATCATTTACCTGGAAGCGCCAGATACAGTCGTTCCCCAAATCATTGGCAAGCATATATTGATGATCAGGAGTCATCTGGCAGCAATGGATATGCGACACCACGCCACTCCCCTCTCGATGCATATCGAAATATTGTGATTCTGGTGCCACACTTCCATCTTCCTTGATTGGGAATACGGAAATATCACCGCCATTATAATTGGAGGTCACCACATGTCCACCATACAGCATCACATTGCATGGTGCTGCACCCGGCATCTTGTTTTCCTGTCGAGTAGCCTTCGTTCCACACTTCTGATACCCAAGCGGAGTCATCGTTCCCTCCTTCTTATTGAGGATGAAAGCCCCGAGACTCTGTCGTCCATCATCATATTCGCTCACGGCATAAACCCGATTTGCATCAGGATTCATCATGAGAAAAGAAGGGTTACCTGCCTGCACATCGCCCACCAATTGCGATTTCCCAGTACGTTGGTTGAAACGATAAACATACATTCCATCAGAAGTACTCTGGTCGGTATAGGTACCTACTACCATTGTAAGTTCATCACTCGCCACTGCCGGCATTCCCACAGCCATCGTCAAGGACAAGCCTGCCAATATCGTCTTTATATTGCCCATAATTGCTATATTTATTATCAAGTCAATAGTATATATAATGTTTAGAGGGGCAAAAATACAAAAAGAAAAGGAAACGGGCAAATGAAATGGCAGAAAATTGAGAATAATCCTCAACTTTCTACCATTTTCTTTTGCTCATTCAAGAAATAGTTGTACCTTTGCCATTACATAAAAGTTGTAACACTAAAGATGTAATGGCGTATGAAACTAAGTAACAAGAAATTAGCAAATCCTTTCATCTACCAAGGTTATGAAAGTCCCGAGTATTTCTGCGACAGAGAAGCAGAAACAAAGACCCTGATGTCGCACCTGAAGAATGGAAGGAACGTTACCCTCATTTCTCCTCGAAGACTAGGAAAGACAGGGCTTGTCAAGAACACTTTCTATCATCTGGAAAAAGATGAGAAGGATTCCGCATGCCTATACCTCGACATATTCGCTACCAAGAACTTGCACGACTTTGTAGAACAATTTGGAGTAATGGTTATCAATGACATAGTTCGCAAGAACTCCTCATTCATAGAGAAAACCATCGCCTTCTTCAGTGCCTTGCGCCCTGTACTCAGCATGGATCCATTGACTGGTGAACCGAGCGTATCTATCACAATAGAGCCATCCCAAGAGGACATCACCATCCGCAGCATCTTCAACTATCTCAACGAAAGTGGGAAAGAGGTATATATTGCCATCGATGAGTTTCAGCAGATTGCAGAATATCCGGAGAAAGGCACAGAGGCATTGCTACGTTCTTATATCCAGTTTGCCCAACACGTGCATTTCATCTTCTCTGGCAGCAAGCATCATCTGATGGCAGAGATATTCGGCTCGCCGAAACATCCATTTTACCAAAGCACAGAGATGATGGGACTGAAGCCATTGGATTGCAGCATTTATTATGACTTCTGCCAAAACTTCTTCAAGCAGAAAGGTGGTAACTTATCAAAAGATACCTTCGACTATATCTATCAACAATTCGAGGGCCACACATGGTATATCCAATGCATCATGAATCGCCTCTATGAAACCGAAATACAAGTTGATAGTATCAAGCAAGTAAATACAGCAATTCTTTCAGTACTCGAAGGAAGAGAACCACAGTTTGAGAATATGGTACAGTTCTTCACAGAGAACCAGTTCTCGCTTCTGAAGGCCATTGCCAAGAATAGCATTGTTGCTCAGCCTACCTCAGGCAAGTTCATCAAGGAGCACAAGCTGAGTGGAGCCAGCAGCGTAAAGGCTGCCCTCAAGGTCCTGGAAGACAAGGAATTGGTATATAGGACCAATGAAGGCTACATCATCTACGACAGATTCATGGATCTGTGGCTAAAGAGAATATAAACAAAAAAATGTGCTTAAAACGTGCGGAATGTGCTTAAAAAAGATAGATTCCGCACGTTTAAAGCACATTTCTCTCCTAGAAAGCCGTACATCTTACAATGATTACGACCATGGGATTATCCGACAATCCTTATGCCTGGGATGTTCAGTCGGTAGTAATAATGGACGACTTGTTTGTTCTCTAAACATCCTAACTATATTAAGCTGGAGGAGATGGCAACAGAAGCCACAGAATCCGTTGTCAACATGCCTTCTTTTTTACGTTCCACTGGTTTGCGAATATAGTTTCTCAAGTTAGAGAATACAAATTCGCAGGTTAGCGGAGTCAGTTTCTTGAGTAAGAGAATATGGCATCTCGAAGATTGTCACTAGGCTCGGCAGCTCTGCTGGGCCTAGCCAGCAAAGCTGCTGCCTACAGTGACAACACCTATAACCGTACGACAACAATTCTCTTGTGATACAACATTATCAACAATGTATAAGAGAATAAGGAACGTTCTTCATAGAACTATCCTTTGACATTAAAAGATAAACAAGAGGTCTGTGCAGACAAACTTAAAAAGAATAGAAGCAAGGCAAAAAGAAAACTTTTCCTTTAAAAATTCTGGGTTTTATTTTGCTATTTCAAGAATTATCCTTATCCTTGCAGTTGGAATCGAATCACTCTATTGTGAGGACTTCCATATTTTTGATGGTTAAATTAGCGTTTGCTATTCGGTCATGCAAATTGGAACGTAGGAAATTTCAAAAAGAGCATTAGAAACGACAGATAGTGAACGTCCGCTATATCGTGGGCGTTACTTGTTGTTCTAATCAGCTTTTCCTACGGCTGCAATTTGGACAAGTTTCGTCCACGTGTTTGTATCCGTAGTTTATGTAGAACGATGGCTTCGCAATCTATCCAGTCAACTAATTTAATAACATTAAAAGCTTAGCTATCGGCATAACGGGCAAATTTTATGAAAAAGTTACATTTTTCTCTATTGGCGATTCTTTTCGCCTTGTTTGCAATGGTGTCTTTCACTGCTTGTTCTTCAGATGACGATGACACGCCTTCCACAGAAGATGTCCAGACTAACATCATTGGAATGTGGCAACCTACACATGTAACAGGCTATAACTGGGATGAAAACGACAAGCCTGCTAAAGTAGATCAGGACATAGACATTGATGATGTTATCTCTTTCGAATTCAAGCAAGGTGGCACTTTCAATGAATATATTTGGACTGGAAGCAAATGGAAAATAGAGTGTTCCGGAGAAGGCTATACTATCTCAGGCAACAAATTAACTACATACGAAGAAGATGGCGTCAACGTTTTAGATGTGTATACCATACAGAGTATTAATTCGACAACTATGGTTTTAAAATACAATCTGGATGGCAACACCTCATATCCTAGCACTATCACATTCAAGAAGATTAAATAATCAAAAGATTGCATCATAAATGGCAGAAAGTTGAGTATGTACCACAACTTTCTGCCATTTTCTTTTGCATATTCAAGAAATAGTTGTACCTTTGCCTTTACAATAAAGTACCATCATGAAGCAACTCAACAAGAAATATAACGATGAAGACAATATGCTCGTCAACGACTTGCGCTCCATCGTCAGCAAAGTTCGCAGCAAAGCATTTGCTGCCGTCAATTATTCTCTGGTGGAAAGAAACTGGAGAATAGGACAACGTATCGTGGAACAGGAACAGAACGGAGCATCACGTGCAGAATACGGAAAGCATGTGATAGAGGTTGCTTCGGCTGCTCTTACGGAGGAATTCGGAAAAGGATTCTCGGAGACAAATATCATGAATTTCAAGAAGTTCTACCTGAAATTCAAAGAGTTAACAATTCCTCAGACACTGTCTGAGGAATTCAAAAAGCAAAAACAGCAGACACAGTCTGATGAATCTTCTTTGCTTCCCCCAAAAGGGCAGACACCGTCTGCCCAATTCGAGTTACACCTTCTTCCTTGGTCTCATTACGAGCGTCTAATACGAGTAGAAGACAAAAAGGCACGTGAATGGTATACAAAGGAGGCATTCGAGCAAGGTTGGAGTTTCAGAACCTTGAACCGCAATATCAACACCTTATATTATGAACGTCTTCTTATGTCAACGAAGAAACAGCCTGTTGTTGACGAGATGCAAGACAAGACAAAGGCTTATCAGCAAGACAAGCTCGAATACATAAAATCACCAGTTGTCTTGGAATTTCTTGGTTTACCGGAAGACACATCCCTCGCTGAATCAAAATTAGAGACTGCCATCATCAACAACCTAGAGAAATTCTTGATGGAAATGGGAAAAGGATATGCACTCGTGGCTCGCCAGCAACATATCCGAACCGAGGAGAATGACTACTATATCGACTTGGTATTTTACAATTACCTCATCAAATCCTTTATCTTGGTCGACCTCAAGATAAATCGCATCACCTACCAGGATGTAGGACAGATGGATATGTATCTCCAAATGTACGATAAGATGAAAAAAGGACCAGACGACAACCCAACCATCGGCATCATTCTTTGTACCGAGACCGATTCGGATGTGGCACGATACTCTACCCTCGCCAAAAACGACCAGATGTTCGCTGCTAAATACAAGTTATACCTGCCAGACAAGGAAGACTTGAGAAGAGAAATAGAACGACAGAAAGAACTGTATCTAATGGCTCACCCTGAAGAAAACGAAAAAGAGTAATTCTTCTGGCAGTATCAGAATAATTAGAAGGAACCATTACAAAAAGGTCAGGCGCTGTCTGACCTTTTTTAATCTCATTTTCCGCATAACTATCCATTTATCTATAAAACTATCACTTTTTCTTGCATAAAGTTTGCAATTTTCGATATTTATACTTACCTTTGCCGTTGTTAAGAGGAAACTCGTAACACATTACAAAATATCTTATCATAAAAATAAGAAAGGAAATAGCGAATGGAACTGAAAGAGACTTTCCAAAAAGTAAAGGCAGCTAGCAAAACACTTGGTTTGCTGACTGATGAACAACGTAATGAAATCCTGCAGGCGGTGGCTGATGCCATCATCGCAGAGACTCCTGCGCTCCTCAAGGCAAATGCAGAAGACTTAGCGAAGATGGACAAGGCGAACCCGCTCTACGACCGATTGCAACTCACAGAACAACGACTCCAGGATATTGCTTCGGATATGAGACACGTCAGTACCCTGCCCTCACCACTCGGAAGAGTTCTAAAAGACAAGACACTCGAAAATGGTTTGCATCTGCAGCGAGTTGCCGTTCCATTCGGAGTTATCGGTATGATTTACGAGGCCCGTCCTAATGTGACTTACGATGTTTTCTCACTCTGTTTCAAGAGTGGAAATGCGTGCGTACTGAAAGGTGGAAAGGACGCAAACGCCTCAAACTCAGCGGGTGTCGAACTTATCCACAGGGTGTTGATAACTTTTGGTATTGATCCGAATGTTGTCACTCTACTCCCTGCTACCCACGAGGCTACAGGCGAAATGCTGAATGCTGTAGGCTATATCGACCTCTGTATTCCTCGTGGCGGAAAGAAGCTCATCAACTTCGTGCGTGATACAGCCAAGGTTCCGGTTATCGAGACAGGAGCCGGCGTGGTACACTGTTACTTCGACAAGGATGGCGACCTGGAGATGGGCAAGCGCATCATCACGAATGCCAAGTGCCGAAGAGTGAGCGTATGCAATGCACTCGACTGTCTGCTGATTCATGAAAGCAGATTAAGCGACCTCCCTGCTCTCTGCGAGGGTCTCGCTGAGAAGCAGACAAAGATTCACGCTGATACCAAGGCTTACGAGGTCTTAAAGGGGCACTATCCAGACACCTTATTATATAAGGTAGAGGAAAGCGAAGCGAAGATGCAAGAGGAAGGTTTGCTGACTGCGGATTGCAAATCCGCAGACACAAAAGAGAAATTCGCAGACTCTACAGTGAAATCAAACAGCATCTGGAACACCGAATGGCTCAGCATGCAGATGGGTATCAAGACCGTGGCTTCAGAAGATGAAGCACTCGACCATATCGCCACCTACGGAAGCGGACACAGCGAGAGCATCGTTTCCAACAATGAAGCTGCCCAGAAAAGGTTCCAGGCATTGGTAGATGCAGCCTGCGTTTATGTAAACGCTCCAACCAGCTTTACCGATGGCGCACAATTCGGACTGGGCGCAGAGATTGGCATCAGTACCCAGAAACTCGGAGCTCGCGGACCAATGGCACTCGAAGAGATTACCACCTACAAGTGGTTGATTACAGGAAAAGGACAAACAAGAAATTAAAAATAAGATAGTATGAAGACATTCTTTAATGTTGAAGACCTTGGCGACTTGAAAGCAGCACTCGCCGAGGCACAGGAAGTGAAAGCAAACCGTTTCGGTTATCAGGAGTTGGGCAAGAATAAGACCTTGCTGATGATATTCTTCAATAACAGTCTCCGTACCCGACTGAGTACACAGAAGGCTGCGATGAACCTGGGTATGAATGTAATCGTGCTCGATGTAAACGCAGGTGCCTGGAAACTGGAGACAGAGCGTGGCGTCATCATGGATGGCGACAAGAGCGAGCACCTGCTGGAGGCTATCCCAGTGATGGGTAGCTTCTGCGACCTCATCGGTGTGCGTAGCTTTGCCGGTTTGAAAGACCGTGACTACGATTATGCCGAGACCATCGTCAACCAATTCGTGAAGTACAGCGGTCGCCCAGTCTTCGCTATGGAGACAGCTACCGTTCACCCACTCCAGGCATTTGCCGACCTCATCACCATCGAGGAGCACAAGAAGGTGGCTCGTCCAAAGGTAGTCCTGACCTGGGCTCCTCATTGCCGTGCCTTGCCTCAGGCTGTGCCAAACTCATTCGCTCAGTGGATGAACGCAGCCGATGTTGATTTCGTGGTTACTCATCCAGAGGGCTATGAGCTCGATTCTAAGTTCGTGGGCAATGCCAAGGTAGAGTACGACCAGAAGAAGGCTTTGGAAGGTGCAGACTTCGTTTATGCCAAGAACTGGAGCTGTCCGGGTGTGAAAGACCCAGCACAGTATGGTGAGATATTGAGCAAGGATATGAGCTGGACCATCGATGCGGAGCACATGAGCTGGACCAATGACGGCTGCTTCATGCACTGCCTGCCAGTTCGCCGTGGACTGATTGTTACCGATGATGTCATCGAGAGCAAGAACAGTCTGGTAATCCCAGAGGCAGCCAACCGTGAGATTTCAGCCGAGGTTGTCATCAAGCGTATGCTCGAATCACTCTAAAGCAGGAAATAAGAAAAAATAGGAGGGTGTGTCATAAGTCCAGATAATGGCCGCCGAGATCGGGCTGCCATTATCTAGGACACACACTTTTTTTTGTTATACCCTGCATCATCCCATCCCCATTTCTCGGTATTTTTGTCTTTTCATCCAGTCTATATTCTTATATCTCAGATATTATCCGTACCTTTGCCGTCGAAAAAAAGACAAACAAGATGGACAAATACATAATACTTTCACCAGAAGCTAAGGGTTCATTCAATGATCGCCTTAACTTTCTGTATCTAAAACTAGGTAATTATCTCGATACGGAGAAACTGGAAAACCGTACCTTACAATATTGTAAGGTATTCCTCAGTGACTCCCAGAACCAGATAAAAGAGTTAGAGGATTCTCTCCTTTATCAGGAGTTTCTGAATGGCACAAATCTCACCATCGTGGAACAGACTCCACTGGATGGCAGCAAGGTGAGTCTGCTGATCAAGACTACTGATGATGCTACCCCTATTTTATTCCACAGTCTTCGCCTCACAGAGGAAGAAGCAAAGGGAAAGGATTCGTACGAACAGACCCGTATGCTATTCGACAGATACCTGAAGACTATCGAAGGTACAGATATGACGATGGAACGCAACCTGGTTCGCACCTGGATATACGTCACCAACATCGATGTAAACTATCAGGGCGTAGTAGAAGCCCGCAATGACATCTTCGACAAAGAGGAATTGACTGCCGACACCCACTACATCGCCAGCACAGGTATCGGTGGCGCCACTCCGGTACGCCACGCAGCTGTAGCCATCGACTTCCTCACCGTTCCCAACATCAAGGAAGAAGACAAGAAGTATCTCCAGGCACTGGAGCACTTGAATCCAACCCATGAATATGGTGTAGCCTTCGAAAGAGGAACCCGGCTTACGCTACCAACCCATCCCCTCCATCCAGAAGGAAGCCAGCAGTTCAAGCAACAATTCTTCATCTCCGGCACAGCCAGCATCGACAAACGTGGAGATGTGGTCTATGATGGAGATATCGTGCGCCAGACCGGCAGACTGCTTGAGAACATCGGCGCCCTGCTGAAAGATGGCGATGCCACAATGAATGATATCCAATACTTCATCATCTATCTGCGCGACATCTCCGATTATCATACGGTAGATAGACTGATGCAGCAGTTTTATCCCCAGATTCCCCGCATCATCGTGGAGGCAAAAGTATGCCGCCCCGGCTGGTTGATTGAAATGGAATGCATTGCCGAGAAGGAATCATGTTCTACAGAATAAGGAATTACAAAGATTCTGTCATCTAACCTTTGTCGGAGTCCTCTTATCACTTATGATTTCATTTCCTGCCGCACGGGCATCCAACTCTACTGGCTTGGATGTGAAATCTGGGGTATTATAGGAATCCAGCAACTCATCGTAGTACTTCTTCGGATTGCGCTGAGGCAAGAGGAACGGCTTGCTCACATTGCCCTTGTCATCTATGCAGGCGAGGTAAAGACGGGTATAGAGTCCGTCACCCCTACGGGATGTAAAGACAAACCAATGGGAGTCCCTGCTCCAATTGTGCCAGCTGTCCGTATTCTTACTATTAGCTGCGGTCATCGGCTTAGCCTGACCAGTCTTCAAATCCAGCAACCAGTTATCCGCTTCCTTATGCCAGATAGGGAAACAGCCATAGTCGCTCATCGTAAACATGATATACCTGCCATCATAAGAAGGACGGGGATGGGTAGCACTCTTGCCCAGTTCACGGGCATTGAAGATGGTATCCACCTTGTTGCCAAACTTACCCGTAGCTGCATCGAAACCTATCTTGCAGATATTATACTTGATATCCTTATAACCGCTTGGGATAGGCTCTGCCGTAGAAGAGCAGAAATAGAGCGTCTTGCCATCAGGCGAGAATACCGGATAAGTCTCGTAATGGTCTTTCGTCATCAGGAGGGAATCCAAAATCAGTTCATGGGTTGCCGGCTGATAAACGAAGACATCCGAAGCCTGGTCGAAGACTTCGATGCGTTCATCCTTCACGGCATGGAAACTCTGATGGGTGGTATTGGTACTATAGGCGCAATACTTGCCCGATGGATGCCAGTAAGGATAAACCATCGAACCCTTCAGAGAATCGTTCTTCGCCTTCAGCCACTCCCGCTTGCCGTTCTGCGAAACCAAGGTAGCGCCATGGTCACCACGTACATGGAAGGTAAACTGATCAGGATTGGTTCTATTTGCTGTATGACAATTGAGACAGGCACCCGGTGCTGCGGTATTCTCAAGGATAGCAGTCTCCTCAAAGTTACTCAAGTTGCGCTGATAGATGCCCAACTTGCCATACACCTCATAGCCAGGGGCGATGCGACGATAGGTCAAACCCCAGTCGTTCAGTTCGTATGGGCTGACATGGATATCGAAATCCTGATACTTGAACCTTTCACCATTTTTCAATACATACACAGAGATAGTGAGTTTTCCACCCTTATTTTTTTCTCAAGAAGTCGTGCCACTCCTCTACATCAAAGTCCGCATACTCTTTTCCGATAGAAGAGATTTCCTCATCGGTCTTCGATCCAGCCACACTCACTACCATTTCATCCACATCGTCATCCGCCATATTGAAATTAAGCGGAGCGATGTTGACAGGAACCGTAACCCCAATGTAATCAGGGAAGATTTCAGGCAATTGTTTGATCTCTTTTGCCTCACTCCACTGTGAAGGAGAGCAACAAGAACCGAGAGAAACCATCCCCATTACAACCAACAGGACACACAACAGATATTTGATTGTTTTCATATCATTCCAGTTATATTAATCTACATTCTAATAAACCTCTTTCATTCCCCCCTTCTTAGCTTCCTCCTTGTCTTGCACCATCACATAGTGCCAGGCATTGGATACATACGGCTGCTGACTGAGCTGAGGATTCTTCGGATTCTGCATATAGAGCTGAATGAAGTTGAGCGTATTGTTCACGTTCTGTGCATCCACACTATACGGGATGGTACGCGGATCGCTATGCGTCTTCATCCAGTTGCCGATGAGAATCTCCTGGAAGGAACGTGGAATATGGTCGTACCCCACAAATCTGCCCAGCGGATAATACTGCACGAACTTCTCCATATTGCGCTGCAGGAGTTCGTAACACATCAGATATTCGTATGCCATCTTGTTATGGTTATCATTCAGGAAGAGCAAGCCCAACATCTGGTCCATCTCGCGGTCGCTGAAGAGGAAGTCCTGCTTCTTTTCGCGATACTTGCGCAGCTTGCCATAGATAGGATGCCGGTTGATAGCCTTCTCATTGCCCAGCAGCACCATCATCTGATTCGCCCAGTTGCGATAGAAGAGCGTCTTCTGCAATCGGCGGAGCAGCTTGGCAGCTACTTGATAGTTGCCGTTGATGATTTCGCACTCAATAATCCTACGGGTCAGACGAGCACTCTTGCGATAATTCGGTATCGCCTCCTGCGCCTCGAACATATATCTTTCGGCATCATTCACCATTCCCAGACGGAAGAAGATTTCTGCAGTAGATACCGGCGAAATCATATCTCGGGTAAAGGTAGGGAACAAGCCCTCGCCTCCATTCTGGTAGAACTCGAAAAGGCGGTCGGCAAGAACACCTTTCTGGCTCAAGGCAAGATTCACACAAGAAACACTGAGCGGTGTGGTTGCCGGCTTCTTCTCTGCCTTCTCAATAATCTTATCCCATTGTTCGGTGCGAACCAGGAAGTCATAGTCTATCAGGTCGTAGGTCATCTCATCAAAGGAAGCCTTGATGCCGAACCATGAAGCCACAATCACCAATACATAGCTCAAGGCCATCACCACTTTGGATTGCTGCAACTTCTGTAAGGATTTCTGTCGACAAGGAATCATCCCCAGGAAAGGAATCACTACCGCCCATGCCATCACAACAAAAGGCAACGGAGATACGGCACCCGGATAACGATAATAATTAAGTCCGGCAAAGATGCGGTACATCGGATACTGCAGAGTCTGCGTGCTCAGCAGGATCCAGGCTACGGTAAGCACAAGGATGCAGGCAGAATAGCCGATTCCGGAAAGAAAACTGCCCTTCTGCTGCGCATTCTTCAGCGTATCCCCTATCATCAGGACGGCATAAAGAAATACCACCGGGCCCAGGAACCAATAAACCATTGCCGTGCTCACCAGTTCGAACACCACCTTCACCAAGCGGTTGTGGAATTGGTTATGAATCCAGCCCATCACCAAAGCTCCGAAAAGTGCAACCACAAAAGAGAGCAGCACATTCTGGTCGCCCATAGCACACCACAAGGCAATACTTGGAAGGAAGCTCAGGAGATAGCCCGGGAAATCATGCTTGGCTCCATATTGCTTCATCAGTCCCCATACGGCAGTCTGAATACCTATCAGGAGCAGGGCGATGATGGCTCCGCCCAAGACAGGCATATAATAGAACTGTACCAAAAACTCACTGATATAGTCAGCCAATCCTCCCGGCAGTACAATGCGCTCCAGGAAATAGCCAGTATCAAAGAGAAACATCTGATACTGTTCCTGAAAGCAGAGCCCTGCCATATAAGGCACAGCCCAGAACAGCATCACTGCCACGCCGAAGAGCAACGACAGCAGCGGTTTCCAAGTTTTAGTGATCAAATTATTCATTTTTATCAGGTATTATTTTTAAATTTCATTTTCATTTCTCCTTTCACAACTGCGCTAAACATCTATGGTTCAATTCGTTTAGTATGAAGGGAGAATATTGTCTTTTTTGTCTTTTGCCAGGAAATAGATAGGAGCATTTCTTGCCCCCTCCTTTACCAGAAGCCCTTTCTCCGTAAAATGCTTCAACCATTTCAAGGCTGTCTGCTGGCGCAAGGCGAAATGGTATTCCATATCGCGTCGGCAAATATAGTCATGCTCTTTTAAGAAAGCCATAATCTTATCCCACAACTGTTCTTCGGTGTATCTGCGAGACTTCGTGGTATATTTAGAGCGTTCAAACCTTACCTGTCTAGCCACCTCGTTCAACAATTCGGCAGTAGGCTTGAAGTTGATGTTACGCAAGCGGATATTATTACCCGTCACCTTATCCATGGATTTACCTTCCGGCAGCTCGGTGGTAACAGACAGCGAGAGATAGCCCACTTGTGGAAGATAGAAACGGGCACCATGAGAGAGCTCGGTTACAATGAGATCGTGCAGCGATGTCATCACAGCCTGCACATCACCCCTGGTAAGCGAACATGCCTGCTCTATATGCTGCTCTATCTGCTTACTGGTCATCGGTTCGTGGTCACGCAACCGGACAAATTTCTGTTCTCCACCTTCGCCCTTCGAGTTATGGATGGAATGGATTTCATACTTTATTGCCATAGTTTAGTATTATTAGCTGTTATCGCAAGTATGTTATAAGGTGCTAAGTACTAAAGATATAAGCTTGAAGTTATAGGACTTTCCGACGTGCGTCGAACGATGCACGTGCTCACATCGAACGCCGCACGCTCTTACTTCGTTCGACGCACGCACTCACACCATTCGGTGTGAGTCGCAAAGTTGACTTGTTATAAGCTCTCAGTTGTACAAACATACACTACTAAACCTACTTGTCTTACTGCATACAAAAGTACAATAAAAACTCGTAACCACCAAATCTTTTGAGCAATTATACAAGAAAGTACGGAAGAAAAGCAAAAAAGGTCAACTTCTGCTTAGAAAAGGTGCGAAAAAGCCCCGACTGCAGAACGGTAGTCGGGGCTTAGCCTTATTTATTCTTTGTTTCATCTACCAATTTTTCTACTTCCTCCAAAGGGAGCATAGTACCATCTACAACTTGTTGTGGAGAAAGTCCCATAGCAAGTAAACGTTTAGCGGTTTCTATTCTTTCTTCAGCACGACCTTCAGCACGACCTTCAGCACGACCTTCAGCACGACCTTCCAACTTAGCATTTCCCAAGACATCATTCTGAATCATGATGGCATTGACATGCTCATCATAAGCATGACGTTCTGCATCCGACATAGAATAATATCTCAATTTCTCACGTGCCTCCTGCAAACCAGGAGCTGTGGTATCTGGTTTGATAACGCCATTTTTCAGATAATCCACCCATTCCTCAATTGGTGACACAGCAACCTTGTTAAACTCATTCACTCTTACCAACATATAAGTTGGGAAGATTTCGGCTGGAGACTTTCTTACGATAGTATCCTTCTCCTTTGTACTGATGATAAGATTATCTTTCGTATGTAAGCCCACAAAATTATTCTGTCCTACATAGATGTAGTCAGAGCCTTTGCCAAGGTCAAAGTACAGGATACTGATGGAATATACCTTCTTCACTTCCTTGTAGGTATTTCCAAGATTGATATGCTCCGTAATAGCCTTAGCCACACCATAGAGTACACGTTCCAGATAATACAATTCACTTGTATTCTGGATTTCTACTATAATAATATCGCCCTTGCTATTTTTGGCCTTGATGTCAACTCTATTGAACTTGTCGTCTTCAGCCTGCTGGTTACCTTCGCTTTCCAATATGTCAACGATTTCGATTGGTTCCCCTATAAATACGGTAAGGAAACCCTCCAAAACGCCAAAATTAGCCTTTTGACGCAACAGTCGTTTTATAGCCCAATCAAAGCGTATAAACCTATCTCTTAATTCTTCCATTTTCTAAACCTCCTTATTTGTTTTGATTCGCCTACAAATTTACGACAATTTATCGTAACCGCCAAACATTTACCCTACTATTTAACTATCAAGCAAGAAAAAAGCTGCCGACAGTCGAGACTTAGACTTATCAATATGATAATCATAGTGATTATCAGACTTTCTCATTTACTAAAGACTTTCAAGCCACTTCTGACCAGCTTTCGTCTTAGACCAAACAACTAGCCCTGCACCAATAGCACTAGCCAGGGCAAATATAATTGTTAACATTTCCATATCTCTATTATTTGAGTAATTGTGTCGTATGATAACATCTGTATTCCTCCTTTCTTGTATTTGTATTACTTTATCATTTCTGCCCACATTTTACGAGCAGATAATACACCAGGATTCTTATTCCAATCTATTGCAGGCTGAGCCTTGAACTTACGTTCCACCTCATCTGCACGTTTTTTGAAATTCACAGCCTCTTCACCAAACAGGGTTGGAATTGCTTTTATTGCTGTTGCCATACTAGTATATTTTAAAGTCTTTCTTAAACTTACTTGAATAATGAATCTGTTTCATTCCTTCATTAAATCAGCCATTAAATCATCCACATTATCAAAAACGCCTTTCTTTGCCCATTCTTCACCTCGCTTATATGCTTCTATGTGAGCCTGAGCTTCACGAATAGCCGCTTTCGTTTCTTCATTAGGCTCATACTCCTCTCCTGCCTGACATTTCTTTGCCAAGCGGGCAACATAAGAATTAACCTTAGCCACAAATTCCTCCAGGCTATAACCAGCAGGAACGTTATATTGTAAATTAACTGTCTGCATAAAACTAAATTTTAGAACCGCTGCAAATTTACGACTAATTATCGTAACCGCCAAACATTTCGGATAATATTTCTGCATCGGGCACACAGAAAAAGCCCCGACTGTATCACTACAGCCGAGGCTTAGCCTAATTTTATGTTTTAATCACAACGATTTACACCTATTTAGCCTTTTTCTTGAAGACATAGAACCATGCACAACCATTCTCTGGCATCTCTGCTGCCGTCAAAACAAGTTTATCATCACTAGATACTAATACATAGTACTTCTGGAATACTGCATTACCTGCATTCACGTTTACACCCATAGGGATAACGTAGTTGTCATTAGTTGCAGTTGGGAATGAGATAGTACCCTGATCCCATTTACTGTCCTTGTGTTCCAAGACATTCACCTTTATTGGGAGAGTTGTACCATCAGCATTGGTTGCAGTATTGTTGTTCATATCAATGGTAAAGGATGCGTGTGATCCATTTCGTTCTGTACCACCAACCTTGCTACTACCTTGGCCTTCAATGTCATTATAAGATACAGCCCACCACTGAGGTTTTTTACCACTTCCGAATGGACCATTACCCCAAACGGCAGAAGCATTATCGTTCCATTCCCAAGTTGTTGTACCATCACCATCATCTCCACCAGAGAGATAGTTGAGAAGTTTTGGAACAGTAGTCAACTCATCAACTTGATACTTGCCTACCTCAACTGTCTGTTTCTGACCATCTGCCGAAGTATAAGTAAGAGTCAATGTATAATTTCCTGGTTCAACAACCATCAGCTTGTCACCATTAAGCGTTGCTGTACCCATAGGTTCACTAGCGCCATCCTTAGTAATAGCCCAGACAGAAAGTACGCCATTTCCATTTCTTACTTCAAAGACATTACCTTTTTTACCATCCTTGACTTCTTGAGTTACAAGAACCTTAGACTTATCAAAAGAGGTACCAAACTGAATCGCCTGCCCCTTGAAATCCTGAATGGCAGACTTATAGTTACCCTCAGAGCCTTCTACACAAAGGCGGTTTTTTAGTTCTGAAGAAAGATAAGTAATCTCATCCACATTCACGGTGAAATCCTTATTGAAGTCAACAGCAAGATTCTTGCAGTGCATACTTACTGTATTGGCTCCCAACTTAGTAACATAGATTGTATCGTATGTCTTAGAAGAAGTCACTGCACCTTCAGCTAACTGGTCAGCAGACCATTGGGTAGTTATAGGAGAATGATTCTCGATAACAATACGGTTACTATTCTTACCATTCACTACCACTGCGGTAGCCTTTGCATCTACACTTTCTGCAGTTACATTTTCCATGAAGCCTGTACTTCCAGAATCAGAAGAAGGATCACAAGATGTATAAAGCAATGTCAGCATAGACAATGCGAAAAATATCTTTTTCATATTCTTTTCATTTAAAAGTTAAAGAATTGACTATTACCAGCCCTGGTATTCAGAATCAGAGCCAGTCCAACCTTCATTCTGTGCAACAGTACCCATTCCTACCTGATTTTCTGGCATTTTTTGGAAACCTGCTGTAGCATTGTAACGAGCTGCGTATCCACCATTATGTGGAGCATTAGGAGTTTCTTTTCCATTATGATAAGTCTTCACTCCTTCCTGCTTTGCAAGAGCTGCTGCAGCAATGTGCCAACGACGAATATCATTCCAACGAAGACCCTCGCAAGCCAACTCCCAACGGCGCTCATTTTGCAAAGCCTTAAGAGAATAAGAAGCAATAGGTGCCAAACCTGCACGCTTACGAACCTCATTGATACCAGTGACATCTTCCTTCAACTCGCTCTGCATCAACAAAACATCAGCAAAACGAATGAGTACCAAATCATGGATATTGTTCAACTGTGGATTTTCCGGAGTAGGGATATCCCAACCGCCTGCATACATAACATTCTCAAATGTACAAGAATATCCATCTTCATTATTCTTGTTTACACAAGTAATTGGAGACCATTTCTTGGCAAAATAATCTGTTTCCTGTACGAAACTGTCGCCACCACCCTTCACATAAGTAGAAACTTTGCTCCAGTCCTGGATTGTAGCGTCACGACGTTCATCATTAGGCTCGTCAGCTGCCCAATCATTAAACAAGTTAGGTGTTACAGGACCTGCACCCCAACCTTGGCCAAACGGGAATGTCTTGGCATAATCAGTTCCACCACGAACACCAAAGTGTAAAGCAAAACCATTCGCATAGCCAATGGTAGTATTCCAAGAAGCCATCTTATTAAACTTGATTGCGAATAAAGTTTCTGGATTTGTAGCACCATCATCCTCTACCCACTTTAAGCCTTGCCCCTTAGTGTAGTCATAATCATTAACTGTACATCTATTAGTATAAGCCCAAAGGTTTTGGAACTTATCAACCAATTTGTATCCAGATTTTTCTACACAATCGTCAATAGCAGCAATAACCTCATCCTTAGTCATTGTTGTTCCATCTGGAAGTTCCACTGAAGTCAAAGGATTATATGTGGTACTTGTCAGGTCAGACAAGTTTGTTCCATTGCAGAAGAAACCTGTATAGAACAACCAAGCACGCCCCAGCAAAGCCTCTGCAGCATACTTATCTACATGACCATCACTGCTTTTGTTCTTGCTGGCATCATTTTCGTCAACTGTCAACAAGGTGATAGCATCACGAAGATCCAGTAAAATCTGCTTCCAAGGATCAGTGATATCACCCTGAGTGACTGACTCAGAACCAGGATGTAAACGCATAGGCACATTGCCATACATAGAAGCCAACTCATAATAATAGAATGCACGGAGGAATTTCGCCTGTCCCATCAATGAGTTTTTTGTTGCCTCATCCATCGAAGTATTAGGAAGAGCATCTATCAAAGTATTTGCACGGTTGATACCTTTGTAACGAGCCTCATAGAAGGTATTTGTCATATTTGCATTATAATTGCAAATCATATCTTCTGCCTGCATCAACTTATCATTATCACCACCGCCACCTAAGCAGTCATCACTGGCAAGCTGTGCATAATACAAGAAACTCATCTGAGGGTCTGCACTAACCTGATTCAGATTCTGGTATATACCAGCCAAAACAGCTTCTCCATCTGCCTTAGACACAGGGAAGTCTTTTGTAGACAACTCGCCAACATTCTGAACATCATCGATATCACAGGATGCAAAGCTAAGAGCTACCATGGCGGAAGCCAAAATTATATTTAATTTCTTCATTGTGAATTCAATTTTAGATTAGAACTTAATATTTACACCAACCATATAGGTACGAGGCTGAGGATAGTTACCTACATCAACACCTGTTACCCATGAGTCAGAGCCGATAGCTGTACCATTCTCCGGATCCATACCCTTATAACCTGTGATAGTAAAGAGGTTTTGGGCAGTAAAGTAGAGACGGAGCTGCTGGAACGGACTGGTCTTCCAGATTTTGGTGAAGTCATAACCTACAGTCAGGTTTTGAAGACGGAAGTAGCTGGCATCCTCAATGTAGATATCCGATACTGTTTGCCAGTTAGGACCTTGATTCATGTGCGCAAGCAAAGGATACTTGTTAGAAGTTCCCTCACCATGCCAGTAATCATAAACCTCAGTTGTGAAGTTTTCAAACTCACCATCAGTAAACTTGCGATAAGAACGAGCAACCTGCTGTCCAAATGCGCCATAACCTGTTACAGAGAGGTCAAAGCCCTTGTAAGATGCACCGAGAGTAATACCCATGGTAACATCAGGCTGTGGAGAACCAATCTCGGTCTTATCATCGTCATTGACAACGCCATCACCATTGACATCGACAAACTTCAAATCACCGGGCTTGATGCCTGTACCCTGCTTAGAATTCTCAGCCTTACCACCGCAGTTCTTATCGAGATAAGCCTTGACATCAGCATCATTCTGCATTACACCTTCTGTCTTATAACCCCAGAAGTAGCCAATAGGATGTCCTTCCTCGAAACGAGCCATATAGCCAGTATTCTGTGCTAAGTAATCCGAACCACCATTATTGAACTTTTGGTTTGAATTAACCTTAGTTACCTCATTGTGATTGTAAGCCATGTTCCAACCTACATTGTACTGGAAGTCCTTACCAATCTTGTCATTCCATGTCAAAGCAACCTCAACACCCTTGTTCTCTACAGTACCAGCGTTTTTCATCTGGGTAGAGAAACCTGTTGTTGCATCGATAGGTACTGCTACCAGCAAATCCTTGGTCTTCTTGTTATACCAATCAGCTGTCAAGCCCAATCGACCATTCAAGAAACGGGCATCGATACCAATGTTCAACTGCTCTGATGTTTCCCAAGTCAATTCATCATTAGGTAATCTAGATGGTGAAGCACCTGAAACAAATGCATTATGAGATTTTGCAGATGTATCAAAAGTATAGATACTACCAGAATCAAAAGCAAAAGCACCCTGCCACTGGAAATTACTAATGGTTGCAGCATTACCATTCTGTCCCCAACCAGCACGAAGTTTCAGAAAATCGAGCCAAGAAGCTGTCTTTTCCATGAATTTCTCATTAGAAATAACCCAACCTGCTGATACTGATGGGAAGTATCCCCAACGCTCACCAGGAGCAAACTTAGAGTTGCCATCGGCACGGATGATAGCAGAAAGCATATACTTCTCATCGTAGTTATAGTTTACACGTCCAAAGTAAGACATACTACGAGTATCGTCACAAGGAGTACCTGTAACGGATGCAGCATTGTTATTCTTCATATAGCTCATGTAAGCATGAATCATATCGCCAAAAATGGAGTTGGAAGAAGTTGCATTCAAAGAGAAACCGAAGTCAGGACGGCTCTCACCATACTCAGTACCTACCAGAATGTCGAAGTTGTGCTTCTTCTGCAAGTCAAACTTATAACTCAAGGTATTTGTTGTACTCCATCCCCAACTTGTACCAATCTGGTTTGTTGCCTTGTCCTCTGTACGGTTGTAATCTGCATTAGTATTATTAGCAGAGAACACAGGGAGGAATGTACGCCATGTCCAAGTATTCTGATTGTAGTTCAACTGTCCACGATAAACAAGATTCTTGATTGGCTGAATCTCCAGGTATCCGGTAGCATGCAAATTATGGTTGATACTCTTGTTATGACCAGACTGCTGATTCACCATCTTATAGATAGGGTTCACAGAATAAGAGTTGTAATTCTTTATCCAATTCTGAATATCAGAAGCATTGGTATACTCACCATCGGCATTATACATAGGGATAGTAGGGTTGGAACGGAGCATATTGGAAAGCTCATTGCTATACTGGTTACCAATCTGAATACCCTGATTCTGCTTGTGCTGATAGTAGATGTTCTCACCAATCTTCACAACATCCATACCCTTTTCAGTGCGATAGATGACATGCTCTGAATTGATGCGGAAGGTAAAACGGCGGTAGTCTGACTTAACAACATTACCAAAGACACCATCCTGATACTGATAACCGGCACCCATAGAGAAGGTAGAACGGTCGGAACCACCAGTAACGTTCAGGGAATGACTTGTTGTAACGGCATTCTTGTTGCGGATAGCCTCTACCCAGTTGGTTCCTTCGTTAGAACCATCCATATAAGAGTTGTAGAGGTCTTCGCCCATAATGCTCTTCCAATCCCAGCCACTTTCGCCACTGTTGAAACGCACCTGATCCATTACCTCCATATACTGCTTAGCTGTCAGCATCTTAGGCATACGATATACGTTAGCCCAACCTACGTTGGCATCGTATGATACCTGGATCTTACCCTGCTTACCCTGCTTGGTAGTTACAAGGATAACACCATTGGCTGCGGCAGAACCGTAGATGGCACAGGATGCGGCATCCTTCAAAACGTCAATACGCTCGATGTCGGCAGGGTTCAAGTTGTTGATATCACCTGCTACACCATCAATAATATAAAGAGGAGCAGTGTTGCCGTTGGTACCGGCACCACGGATAGAAATCTTAAAGCCATCACCAGGCTGACCGGAAGCCGCCTGAATATTTACACCAGGAGTCTGGCTCTGCAAAGCGCCCAGCACCTGAGTGGTATTCATCTTCTGAATATCATCACCCTTCACCTCGATGGTAGAACCGGTAACGAGCTTTTTCTTCTGAACACCATAACCTACGACAACAACCTCTTCGAGAGTCTTGTCGTCTGTCTTCATTGTGACGTTAAAATTAGACTGATTACCTACAACGATTTCCTGCTTCTGATAACCGATATAAGTAATAACAATAGTAGCACCAGGCTTTACGTTCAAGGTGAAGTTACCATCCAAGTCGGTCACAGTACCATTGCCGGTATTACCTTTCTCTACTACACTTGCACCGATAATAGGACCTTCTGCATCACTTACATTACCGGTAACCTTCTTAGACTGCTGAACTGAATTAACAGCAAAGTTTGGAGATGTTGCCAAAGCTTCAGTTGTGTAACTCAAGCCTAAGGATGCCAACGCTCCAACAAGCAGCACTGATTTTCTTAAGTTTAGATTCATACTTATGTACTTTCTAGGTTTGAATAGAATAAACATTAACTTAATTGACTAGCAAATAGCCACACTCTCTTGTCTCCCTGCAACTGCCAGTTGCACGGAAACGCTCCTTCTTTCATTTTAAGCTGAATTGATACTCATAGGTCATTACTTTTTATTTTGTTAGTTTTGTTATTTTAGCTGTATTTCAGGAGAAACGAAGTGAGGCATCTTCTTAGTGGTATCATTCACATTCGAATCACCGCTGCAAAAGTACAATTCTTTTTCGAAAAAGGGTGATACTATTTTGCTCAATTTGTGTATTTTTCGTAAGAAAGGTTATTTTTTTAATAATCGAGTAGGAGGTAAACACTAATCATAGGTGTTTATCTCCTATTTTCATGTTT
>UQWP01000008.1 GCA_900544825.1 uncultured Prevotella sp.
AATATCGGAGATTACCAACTTTTTTAGGCACTATTTCTTATCCCGAACTGAGGTAAAAGAATACACATTTGTCAAGTAATTCCAGTTTTCCGCCAGCTGTTCCTCCAGAAAATCCTTATGCTTTTCCGGCAAATCCGTATGCTCTATCATCAGGTAGGCCGACAAAACGCACAGCATTTCTCCACGCTCACTATCACCGCTAACCTCCAGTTTCTCTATCTCCTTATCAACAGCATCCTCTGGCCATTGCTTGATATATGGACGATAAGACTGGTCCATAATGCATCGCAACAAATGGAAGAAATTATATAGTCCGCCCGCTCTGCAATATGCAGAATTCAGAAGATCCATTATATTATGCTCGCCTACGAGTTTATCAAGCTCATCATAGGCATACATCCATAAGGATAGCGGATAAAGCACATCAGAAAAATCGGTACTTTCGGAATAGTCACCCGACAGGAGACGCCAATAGATAGGTTTCATCCTTTGATGAAACTTTATCATCCACACCTGGTTATGGAAAGAGTGATTGTATTGTTCTGCCTTTGCGCGAATATCCCAGCCTTCAGGAGCTTCTCCACCATCAAATATTTTCGTTAAAGGTCTGACGAAGTCTTCGTCGATTTCTTCTTCAATTGTTTTCATACATTATTAAATTTTTGGGACGAAAAAGCCCCACCTGGTTTGAGCGCTCAGTCTCATCACCAGGTGGGGCTTTCTGTTCTTGTTAGTTTCTATTATGATACAAAAGTAATATTTTTATTTTGAACCTCCAAAAAAATCACTACTTTTTTTTATATTACCACATATTTTCTATTATTTGACTCCTACGAAATCACTCAAAGGCATTATTTTTGCACAAAAAGTATTCAGCTTTTCTTTTAAATTTGGTATTCTTTTAAACTCAACAGGTTTAGTTCCATCAAAGGGAAGGACTATATAATATGGGGCATGCTGCGGATGGAAGCCATATTCCTCTAAAGTTTCTTTAGTCCATATCTGAAATGTCCCTCTCTTTTTCAACTTGAACAGTTGGCAATCTTCTCCTGCAGTATGCAATAACAGATACTGCATACGTTCAAAGCCAGGAGTAACACAAAGTGACCCTTTAGAGTTTCCTGCACGAAGATAACAGATACCCTTTTCTATCATCTTTGCCTTCAAGTCTTTACGTGCATGATTCACCATCACCATCACTTCTTCTGGATTCTCGGAAATCTTTCGGAGAATTTTCTTTGCCATATCCGAATTCATAATTTCCATTTTTCTTCTGATTCCATAATCCAAGAAATCTTTACTTTGGTCGATACCTATGAATTTTCTATCCAGTAAATTCGCAGCAATACCCGTGGTACAACTACCAGCAAATGGGTCCAAAATCGTATCTCCCTGATGAGTTGAGGCGAGTATTATTCTATATAGCAACCGAAGAGGCTTCTGTGTAGGATGCTTGCCGCACTTCATTTCCCAAGAAGACAAGAATGGAATTCTCCAAACATCAGTCATCCGCTTACCGCCATTCAATTGTTCCATCAAGGCACAATTGAAGAAATGCTGGTGTATTTCATCTTTTCTTGCCCAAATAATATACTCGGTTGTAAAATCAAAATAGTTACGCGACAAAGTAGGCTTGGCATCTGTTTTTTGCCAACAGATGATATTGAGAATCTTGTATCCAAGTTCCTGCATACATGAAGCCACGGAAAAAATATTATGGTAGGTTCCCGTTACAAAAATGGTACCGCCATTTTTCAATACTTTTCTACATGCCGACAGCCATTGTCTATTAAACAGATTGATTTTCTCGAAAGAGGCAACTCTATCCCACTCTCCTTTATCAAATGTTTTCCAGGTTCCATTGATACATCTGGCTATATTTTTCGACAGAAAATAAGGAGGGTCAGCAAAGATAACATCCACTTGCTTACCAACTTCACCAATGAGATTCATCGAATCTCCTTGATACAAAACAAACTCCTTATTGTCTGAAGAAAAAAAGGGTTCTGTCATTATATTGCAAAATCTAAATCCAATTGAACAGGTTGCTGAATCTCGGAGGTCTTTACCGATTCATGCAGATCGAAATTGAAAACCAAAGCCTCTACCATGGCATGACGATTCTCCAGATGCCCTCCAGCCTGGTAAAAGTGTTCCTGGGTCTCTACATTAAAATGGTTCCAAAAACGCTCCATCATATCATTCGCCCTAAACTCATTATGATGCCATGTTGACAAAATAAAATGGGCTGGAGTTTTCTCCAAGGCATGAAAAAGAGCTTCTTCATCCTCTTCCGTCCAACCATTGTAATAGTCCACATAACGGCCATAATAAGGTGGATCACAGTATATTAAATCTCCTGCTTTTGCCTGCGCTATAGTATCGGCAAAACCTTGATTATGAAACTCCCACTTCCCTAGATGAATCACACGCTGCGCAGCTCCTATCTGATTGCAAATCTTGGTGATATAGGCTGGTGCAAAACGATTGGGCTTTTTACAGAAAGGTATATTCCATTCACCTCTACGATTAAAACGCATCATACCATTGAATCCTGCTCTTGAAAGAAAGATAAAGTCGAAAGAGCTAAACTCTCTATTGAAACGATCTCTCACCTTCCGATAATGTGCATAGCCGCCCTCATCTGCTTCCAAAAGCAGTTTTCCTTCATGCGCCAAATAACTACGCATATTTTCGGGAGTAATATCACCCCGCAAAACAGCATTGTAAAAATTGATGATATGCGGATTACTATCTGCTATATATCTACGTCCTCCAACAGGTGCATTCAAGCCAACTACGCCTGTACCAAAAAAAGGCTCTACCCAATTAGTTTTAGACAGGTCTAGCCCCGAACGTCGTATAATATCATTTATCCAAGGAACCAATTTTGTCTTGATACCCTGAGACTTAATTGGAGGGATTATTGTTTTTGCTATATTCATAATCTTTTGCTAATTTTACTTTTATTATTTACATATTGCTTATATGTGTCCAAATTTGAATAATGAGGAGAGCCAATACCTGCTCTTTGAGCATCTGCTTTATTGAAATAGCCCATCCAATAATCATCGAAAATATCTTCACCAAATTGAGCAAAAGGTCCTTGTCCTGCAAGAAGCTTGCTGACACTTGCTATTCCGCCAATATTTCTAGTATTTCCACTACCTGGTGTATCATTGGCAATCTTCCACTTGGGCTGTACAAAGAAGATAAATTTCTCGATAACAGAATGTATAGCATCCAACTCATCTATTTGATACGTCGTTTTTTCATTTTCTTCAACGACGCTCTGCTTATAAAGTATTCCTAAAACCGTATGGGAAACATACTCATTATATGCATGATCCATATTCATAATAGAATCCCTATTACGAAAATATCCCCAATAAGAACCTAAAGTCAAACCATTGATTTTATCATCTTGATAATAACTAGACTTAAAATCCACTGCAAACAAATTACCTTCCTTATCTTTAAAAGTTAAGTCTGGATAATAATTTTGTTTTGACGGAAGTTCCAACTCTAATCCGTTTTTCTCAGCAAAAGCTAACAGTTTAGGGATAAGAAGTATTTCTATAACTTTAGAGACGACTTTAGTGTCATTTGTAATGGTATAAACATTTTTATTGATGTCAATAAATCCCTTGACAACCCAGTCTCCACTGTCTGTCTCCAAGAAGCTCTTATATGTAGCAACCTCTTTGGTAAGAAGGTCGAAAAATATCTCTTTGGTCATAACATTCTATATTTTATTCTAAACATTCGCCAAAGATACGACTTTATTCCCACAAATGCAAGGAAAAATCGAAAAAAAAAAACAGAAAAGCTCTTTTTATATTCATTTTAGGACAACTTTTATTGAAAATAGTACTGACATATGATAGCCTGGGAATTTATCCATCAGTGTCCGTGATTTGCATCACAGCTATCACAATAACAGTTATCACAGTTTTTACGGGGGGGGTATCAAGGGATAAGGGAAATGTTAAATAGAATTTAACTATATATATTATTATAAATATATAATATATATAGTTAGTTCTGAAAGGAGAAAAAGAAAAGTGTTTCGAGAAACTGTGATAACTGTTATTGTGATAGCTTTTGAGGAGAAAAGCTATGGCGGTTGCAATCTGCAAAGCTATGGGTTGCTATCTCTAAAACTATGGTTTGTGATCTGCAAAGCTATGGTTTCTCTTTTTCAAAATTATGAGTTAGAATTATTAACGGGATTTGGAATCTGGGGCTGCTGAAAATCGGGGCTTATCACACCCTGATTTTTGGCGGTTCCCTAAAAAAGCCGTACCTTTGCATCGTCAAAAATTAATTATTAACCCTTTAAAAACTGATTGACTATGGGACAAGGAACTAGTAAGTATCGTAAGATTATGCGTACCCCTCAGACGGGTGAGAACGCTGGTAAGAAGCTCTGGTATGCTACTGCCGTGAGCGACCGTGAGATGAGTTTCGAGGACTTCGTGACCCATATCTCTGAGCACAACTCTCCATACAGCCGAGGCACCATCCACGGTGTGCTGATGGATACCCTCGACTGCCTCAAGCATCTGATCCTGGATGGCAAGAGTGTTCGTTTCTCCGACCTCGGTCTGTTCTCCATCGGCATGACCTCCCGTGGCGAAGCAACCAAGGAGAAGGTAACTGCAGCCAGCGTGCTGGGCGTTCACCTGATTGTAAGAAACACGAAATCATGGAGCAATGCCGAGCTTAAGAAACTCACCAAGATCGTGGCATACGATGACTACACCTCCGGAGCCGATGGCGGTGGTGAAGAGAATACGCCGGGAGGCGGAAACACCAGCCCCGGCACTGGCGAAACCAATAAGGATAACGGAGGTACTAGCCAGGGCGGCGGTACCAGCCAGGGTACTGGCGGAACCGACAGCGGTGATACCGGCAACGGCGACAACGTAGATTTGTAATCACAAATCATTAACCACTAATTATTAATCACTAAAAAAAACTGCCTATGAAGAAGGAAACATGGAAGACTGTCATTCAGATTGTAATATCAATCCTCACAGCTATTGCCACTTCGCTCGGCGTTTCAAGCTGCGTGTAAGCAGCAGGAAAGCAGAAAGTAAGATGCAAGAAAGCAGAATGAAATCTGCATGTGATTAGTTTTTGAGATGATTTTATCTACTACAACCGCTCCTCCTATATATAATAGGTGGAGCGGTTTATTGATTCCCGAAGGTGTCATTTCGGGTCAAAGTCATTTCGGGTCATTTTCATTTCCGGTTATTTTCATTGTATATTGCTTTTTTTTTCGTATCTTTGCAACAAATTACGCAAAAATGAGTTATTATATAATAAACAGACTGTCAAACAAGGTCATAAATGAAAAGGAAAATTATGAATATAGATAAAATGAAGCATCATTTCATCATCTTTCTTCTGCTGATGATGTCGGCGGGGTCTGCCTTTGCACAGACATCTACGATGACAGACGATCAGGTAATGAGCCTGGTAGTGAGAGAGCATGAAAAAGGGTCATCAAATGCTCAGATAGTTACCAAACTGATGCAGCAGGGTGTAGATATCTCCCAGATACGACGGGTAAGAGACAAGTATCAGCGCCAGTTGAAACAAGGTGGCGTAACGGGCTCGTCGGCACAACTGCAAGGAAAGGAAACCTCCCGTCTTCGTACCAACAATGGTAAAACCCGTGAAGATTATGGTAAGGGAATCAGCGAAGAATCGAAAAACTACAGCAACTATCGCATCACTGCACAGAAGGATGATCAATACAAACATACTTTCGATGAGGATGACGAGGAGTATATGGATTTCCAGAACGAGATGGATGGTATTATTCCAGATACAGCGATGATGATCAAACGTCTCCTTGCTGAGCGGGAAGCGAAAATCAAGAAGGTTTTCGGAAGAGACATCTTCAATAACAAAGAGTTGAGTTTCGAGCCTAATATGAATATAGCTACTCCACAGAACTATCGCTTAGGTCCTGGCGATGCGGTTATCATTGACATCTATGGTGCATCTCAGAAAACCATAGAAAGCACCGTTTCTCCTGATGGCGAAGTTACCATAGAAGGCTTTGGACCAGTATCTGTTGCTGGTTTAACCGTAGCTCAGGCAAATGCCCGTCTTCGCAACACACTGGGCAGCAGATACCGTTCGAGCAAGATAAAACTCACTGTAGGACAAACCAAGACCATTATGGTCAATGTGATGGGCGAAGTGAAAACTCCAGGTACTTATACCCTATCTGCCTTTGCCACCGTTTTCCACGCACTCTATATGGCAGGTGGCACCAACGACCTGGGTACATTGCGAAACATCAAGGTTTATCGCCATAACAAACTAGTTACCGTGGTAGATATCTATGATTATATTCTGAATGGCAAACTGACCGGCAATGTACGTCTGGCAGATAATGATGTTATCGTTGTGGGTCCCTACGACTGTCTGGTTACGATTACCGGAAAGGTAAAGCGCCCGATGATTTATGAAATGAAGAAAAACGAGAGTGTGAACTCTCTTCTGAAATATTCCGGAGGATTCACGGGAGATGCTTACAAGAAATCAGTTCGCATCCATCGCAAGACAGGCAGAGACTACTCTGTATATAATGTAGAGGAATTCGATTTCTCCAGTTTCCATATCGACGATGGCGATTCTGTAAGTGTAGATTCCATTCTCCCTCGCTACAGCAACACCGTAGAAATCAAGGGAGCCGTCTTCCGACCAGGTATGTACAATTTAGGAGAGCAAATCAACAGTATCCGTACATTGGTAGAGCATGCGGAAGGATTGACAGAGGATGCCTTTACGGCACGTGCCGTCATGCACCGAATGAAATCGGACAGATCTTTAGAGGTGATAGCTGTAGATATTGCCGGCATTATGAATGGCTCTGTGGCAGACGTTCCACTCAAGGAAAATGATGTCCTTTTTATTCCGACAAGACAGGAAAAGATTTCTGAGAGGACTCTCACCATCCGCGGAGAAGTACAATATCCGGGAATCTATCAATATGCAGAAAATGAAACGATTGAGGATTTCGTGCTGCAGGCTGGTGGATTGACCGACAAGGCTTCAACGATTAATGTCCTGGTAAGCCGAAGAGTAAATGACGCCAAGGCAACAAGACCAGACAGCATTATAGCCAAGACCTACACGCTCGCCCTGAAAGATGGTTTCGTGGTGGATGGCACTCCAGGATTCAAGCTGATGCCTTTCGATGAAGTGAGCATCCGCAAGAGCCCAGCCTATACGGAACAGCAGAACGTGATGATTGAAGGTGAAGTGATGTTTGGAGGCACCTATACCCTTGATCGCCGCAATGCCAGATTAAGCGATCTCTTCAAGAAGGCTGGAGGAAGCACAGACCAGGCATATATCAAGGGCGCCCGTCTGATGCGTAAGGCAAATGAAGCTGAAAAAACACGCATGGAGGCTGTTCTGAAAATGCAGAGAGAACAACAGCAGAAAAATCTTCTGCAGTTGGCTGCAAGCAGTAATAATGCCAGTGCCATTACCCAGACTGCAAAAGATGCGCAGAATGCTGATCTGTTGAAGTTCAGCGTTCCTGAAGAATATCCTGTAGGCATCGACTTAGCCGAAGCGCTCAAGCATCCGGGCAGTGATGCTGATATGATTTTGCGAGAGGGTGACAGGCTGATTGTTCCACAATACAATGGAACCGTGAAAATCAATGGTTCTGTGATGTACGCCAATACGGTAGCCTATGAAAAGGGCAAGAGCATTGCCAGCTACATCGATGAAGCGGGTGGATTTGCATCTGATGCCAACAAGAGCAAGGCTTATATTATCTATATGAATGGCAAGGTAGCTAAGGTGGGGCATGGTGCCAAGGCTCAACCTGGTTGTGAGATTGTTGTTCCATCCAAGATGAAACGCAAGATGACAGTGGCTGAAACCATGAGCATGGGCAGTAGTCTTTCCAGCATCGCTGCCATGATTGCAACAATTGCCAATCTCAGCAAATAATGATAATGAAAATCCAAAGAACAAAAAAGCAGGTAACGATCTTCCGTTACCTGCTTTTTTCTTATACTTTTTCCTTGTTCTTTGATTATTATATGGACGTTTTACTGTTGCTTCAGATACTCTGCACACATTTCTGCACATCTTTCGCCATCCACACCTGCAGAAACAATGCCGCCTGCGTATCCGGCACCCTCACCACATGGGAAGAGACCCTGGATACGGACATGCATCAAGGTTTCTCTGTCACGTACGATGCGGACTGGCGAAGAGGTGCGGGTCTCCATCGCAATCAGAGTTGCCTCATTGGTGAGAAAACCATGCGCATTCTTTCCAAAAGTCTTAAAGCCCTCCTGCAGGCGCTTGGAAACAAAAGATGGCATCCAGAAATGAAGCGGACTGCTGATCAAACCAGGAGCATAACTGCTTTTTGGCAAATCATAGCTCAAACGGTTGTTTACAAAATCAGCCATACGCTGAGCCGGAGCAGTCTGCTTCATATTCGCCTGCTGCCAGCACTGCTTCTCTACCCTTTCCTGGAAATGCATCATAGCCAGAGGATCCTTCAATTCCTCTTCCGACTGTACAACATCTTCAGGATGTGTCTCTACCACCATACCGGAATTACTCCAGGCAGTACCACGGTTGCTAGGACTCATACCATTCACCACCAGCTGCTCAGGACCTGTAGCAGCAGGAATCACAAAACCACCCGGGCACATACAGAAGCTATACACACCCCGTCCATCTACCTGAGTTACAAAACTATACTCGGCTGCAGGAAGATACTTTCCTCTGCCATTCCTGTTGTGGTACTGTATCTGGTCGATGAGCTGGGAAGGATGCTCCAATCGGACACCGACGGCAATACCCTTGGCTTCGATTTCAATCTTCGAAGAAGCCAGATAGCGATAGACATCCCGGGCACTATGACCAGTTGCAAGAATCACCGGTCCACGATAATTCTCCTCAGCACCTGTTGCCAGATTAACAGCTTCAACCCCAATCACACGGTCACCTTCCAGGATAAACCGAGTCATCTTGGTCTGAAAATGCACCTCACCGCCACAATTGATAATAGTATTGCGCATATTCTCTATCACGCGAGGCAACTTATCTGTACCGATATGAGGATGGGCATCTGCAAGGATGTTCGTATTGGCACCATGCTGGCAGAAAACATTCAGAATCTTATCCACGCTACCACGCTTCTTGCTTCGGGTATAAAGCTTACCGTCACTATACGCTCCTGCACCACCTTCACCAAAACAATAGTTACTCTCACTATCCACCTTCTGAGTCTTGGTGATGTTGGAAAGGTCCTTTTTACGCTCACGCACGTCCTTGCCACGCTCCAGGACAACAGGGCGATATCCCAGCTCTATCAAACGTAAGGAAGCAAAGAGACCGCCGGGGCCCTCTCCTACCACAATGACTCTCGGACGCGAACTTACATCAGGATATTCCGTATGGACATACTGATCATCCTGAGGCATCTCATTGATATAGGCACGTACCTTCAGATTCACGAAAATGGTACGTTGGCGGGCATCAATACTGCGTTTCAATACACGCACCTTATTCAAGGTTCTTGCATCCAATCCTTTTTCTTTAGCCAGATAGCGCTTGATACCCTCTTCATTGGCTGCCTGCTCTGGCAGAATTCTAATCTGATATTCCTGAATCATAGTTTTAATTTTGAACTTTGATATTTAAGCTTTGATTTCTAAAGTGTCATTGTTGCCAACACGTCAAAAGTATCCAATTGATACATTGTAAATTTACCATTCTCTAAAGTAGCAAACGTTGGCACATTACCACCCTTAGGGAAGGTGATGCTACCCGTGTTGACAATAGCTTTTCCTTCGTCATTGTGAGACAGTTCCCAAAGATGCGAATGACCATAAATCATCGCATCGTAAGGTCCCTTTGGCATATTCTCCTTGTTATATATATGTCCATGTGTCAGGAGATAGCGCTTACCATTATCTACCAGCAGCGCATAGGTTTCCATCATAGGGAAATCAAGGAGCATCTGATCTACTTCTGCATCACAGTTGCCTCTGACAGCAATTATCTTGTCAGCCAGATCATTCAGCCGTTCCACAATCCCTTTAGGATCAATACCTTCCGGGATTCTGTTACGCGGACCATAGTTGATGATGTCACCCATGATACACATCATATCACACTTTTCCTTCTCAAAGAAATCGAGAACTTTTTCCAAGGCTGGCAAGCAGCCGTGAATATCTGAGAATAATAAATACTTCATTGTGCTTATCTATATCTGTTTCTGTTTCAATTTAACACCCGCAAAAGTACGCAAATTATCCGAAACCTCCAAACTTTTCGAGAAGATTTAACGCTTTTATCATATATAATAATGTATAGAAAGTATTTTAAGCTATAAAAAACTACAAAAGAATGAAAAATACCTGCAAAATGCCACTTTTTCTTAGTTTTCTTTGGCAGTTTGCTATAAATTTAGTACTTTTGCCCACAAGTTCTGCTTCGGCCCCGGTCGTTTCGGGGGGAGCATTACAATACCAACGCAAAATTCAATAACGTATGAAAGTATTAAAATTCGGCGGAACATCAGTTGGTTCCGTAAAAAGCATCCTCAGCTTGAAACGTATCGTTGAAAATGAGGCAAAGAAACAGAGTGTAGTGGTTGTCGTGAGCGCACTTGGCGGTATCACTGACAAACTCTTGCAAACCTCTCAGCTTGCCCTCAAGGGTGATGAATCATGGAGAGTCGAATTCGATGCCATGGTTGATCGCCACCATAAGATGATAGATACCATCATCACCGACACAGCAGATAGAGAAAATCTTTTTAAATCAGTTGATGCCCTCTTCGAACAGTTGAAGAGCATCTACTTCGGTGTGTATCTGATTCATGACCTCAGCGAAAAGACTCAGGATGCTATCGTGAGCTATGGAGAAAGACTCAGCTCGAAGATTGTTGCCACACTGATTCGTGGCGCCAAGTGGTTTGACTCACGTAACTTCATCAAGACAGCTCGCCTCAATGGCAAGGGGAAACATACCCTCGACAGCGAGTTGACTAACAAATTGGTGAAGGATACCTTCGCTGACCTACCTCGCATTTCTCTCGTTCCGGGTTTCATCAGCCGCGACAAAGATACAGATCGTACCACAAACCTCGGTCGTGGTGGTAGTGACTATACTGCTGCTATCATTGCGGCAGCATTGAATGCGGAAGTCCTTGAGATTTGGACTGATGTAGATGGATTCATGACAGCCGACCCACGTGTCATCAAATCAGCTTATACGATCAACGAACTGAGTTATATTGAGGCTATGGAGCTTTGCAACTTCGGTGCAAAGGTTATCTACCCTCCAACCATCTACCCGGTTTGTGTCAACAATATCCCAATCAAGGTAAAGAATACCTTCAATCCAGATGCTCCTGGTACCATTATCAAGAATAAGATAGATAGTGACCAGAAACCTATCAAGGGTATCTCTTCTATCAATGGTACTGCGCTCATCACTGTAACCGGTCTTTCCATGGTGGGTGTCATCGGTGTAAACCGCCGTATCTTTACTGCTCTGGCTAACGAGGGTATCTCTGTATTCATGGTTTCACAGGCTTCTTCAGAGAACTCAACATCTATCGGTGTACGTGAGCAGGATGTAGATGAAGCAATAAACGTATTGAACCGCGAATTCCACAATGAGATTGCAGATGGAGCCATGTATCCTATGCATGCAGAAACAGGACTTGCTACTATCGCCATCGTGGGTGAGAACATGAAGCATGCTGCCGGTATTGCCGGTAAGCTCTTCGGTACTCTGGGTAGAAGCGGTATTTCTGTCATCGCATGCGCTCAGGGTGCTTCTGAGACCAACATCTCTTTTGTTGTCAAGAGCGATTACTTGAGAAAGTCACTCAACGTATTGCACGACAGTTTCTTCCTTTCAGAATACAAGGTTCTCAACCTCTTTATCTGCGGTGTAGGTACCGTAGGCGGAAAATTGATTGAACAGATCAAAAAGCAGTCTGCAGACTTGATGGAACGCAGCAAGTTGAAGTTGAATGTTGTGGGTATTGCTTCTTCCAAGAACGCCATCTTCAACCGTGAGGGACTCGACCTGGAGAACTATCAGACGGAACTGAAGGATTCCTTGCCTAGCACACCGGAACTCCTTCGCGATACCATCCTCGCAATGAATATCTTTAATAGCGTATTCGTAGATTGTACAGCAAGCAAGGATGTTGCAACCTTATACCAGAGTCTTCTGGAGCATAACGTAAGTGTGATTGCTGCCAATAAGATTGCTGCTTCAAGCGAATATGAGAATTACGAGAAGTTGAAGAAGACTGCCATTCAGCGTGGTGTATTCTTCCGTTTCGAAACCAATGTGGGTGCTGGTCTTCCTATCATCGGAACCATCAATGACCTCCGCAACTCAGGAGATAAAATCCTTAAGATTGAGGCTGTTCTCTCCGGAACGCTCAACTTTATCTTTAATGCCATCTCCGGAGTAGTTCCATTCTCTGAGACCGTGAAACTGGCAAAGGAGAAGGGTTACAGTGAACCTGATCCTCGCATCGACCTGAGTGGTATGGATGTCATCAGAAAGCTTGTCATCCTCTCCCGTGAAGCAGGCTATCGCGTAGAACAGGATGATGTAGAAAAGAATCTCTTCGTACCAGACTCATTCTTCAAAGGCAGCATTGATGATTTCTGGAAGAAACTGCCACAGCTCGATGCCGACTTTGAGGCTAAGCGAAAGACACTGGATCTGGAGCACAAACGCTGGCGTTTCGTTGCCACCCTTGACAAGGGAAAGACCAGTGTAGGTCTGCAGGCTGTAGGTCCTGAGCACCCATTCTACAATCTGGAAGGTTCCAACAATATCGTATTGCTCACCACAGAGCGCTACAAGGAATACCCTATGATGATTCAGGGATATGGTGCCGGTGCCAGTGTAACTGCAGCCGGTGTTTTTGCCAACATCATGAGTATTGCCAACGTCTAATTTCATCGTATCAATCAATAAAGGATAACAATTATGAAGCATATTATTATTTTAGGCGATGGCATGGCCGACCACCCAGTAGAAAGACTGGGTGGCAGGACCTTGCTTCAATACGCCCATACACCATATATGGATATGCTTGCCAAGAAAGGCAAGACAGGAAGACTCATTACTGTACCCGATGGCTTTCTGCCAGGTTCAGAGGTTGCCAACAGCTCTATCATGGGCTACGACCAGAATGAGGTTTACGAAGGACGCGGTCCACTGGAGGCTGCCAGCATCGGCTACGAATTGAAGCCAACCGACCTGGCGCTTCGCTGCAACATCATCAATGTGCAGGATGGCAAGATCATCACACACAATGGAGGTAATCTGGAGACAGAAGATGCTGATGTTCTCATCAAGTATCTCAACGAAACCCTTGGAAAGGACTATCCAGATGTGGAATTCGTAACAGGTATCCAGTATCGCCATCTGCTCGTGGTGCATCATGGCAATAAGCATATAGAATGTGCTCCACCTCATGATCATCCTAACGAGAACTGGCATGAACTGCTCGTAAAACCAATCCTGCCGGAATCAGAAATTGAAGAGGGACATATCTCATGCAGTGATACTGCCGCTCTCTTGAACGAGTTGATTATCAAGAGTAAGGAGCTCCTGGAAAATCATCCTTTCAATATAGAACGCAAGAAGCGTGGCGAGCGTATGGCAAACCTTATCTGGCCTTGGGGCGGTGGTTATCGACCACACATGCTGACTCTCTCTCAGATGTATCCTCAAATCAAGAAGGGTTCTGTGATTTCTGCTGTTGATCTGATTCGTGGTATCGGTCATTATGCTGGTCTTCGCAACATCATCGTAGAGGGTGCCACAGGTCTTTCTGATACGAATTACGAGGGCAAGGCTGCTGCGGCTATCCAGGCATTGAAGGATGGAGACGACTTTGTCTATGTCCATGTAGAAGCAAGTGATGAGGCAGGCCATGATGGTGATCTGGAGTTAAAGCTCAAAACCATTGAGAACCTCGACCAGCGCCTGATCAAGCCTATCGTTGATGAGGTGAGCACATGGACAGAACCTGTCTGCATCTCGGTATTGCCAGATCACCCTACTCCAGTGGAAGTTCGCACCCATGTGAAGGAACCAGTTCCTTTCATCATCTACTATCCAGGTATCGAACCTGACCAGGTAGAGGAATACGATGAGGTAAGTTGTGTAAGCGGAAGCTATGGATTGCTCCAGCTGCAGGACTTCATGAAAGCCTTTATGGCAATCAATTAAAAAATAACAACTTAATGATAGTATCTCACTAAAAAAGGGCTAATCATAAAGTTCAATGTTCAAATCTCAAAGTTCAAAGTAAAGAAATGAAATATTATTCAACAAATAAGAAAGCACCGATCGCCGATTTACATAAGGCGGTAGTTAAAGGTTTGGCAGAAGACCGTGGTCTCTATATGCCAGAAATCATCAAGAAGTTGCCACAGGACTTCTTCGACAACATCGAGAAGCTGAGCTTCCAGGAAATTGCTTACCAGGTAGCTGATGCCTTCTTCGGCGAAGATGTAGATGCAGACTCTTTGAAGAAGATTGTATATGATACCTTGGCATTCGACTGCCCTGTTGTAGAGGTAGAGCCAAATATCTACTCCCTGGAGTTGTTCCATGGTCCTACTCTCGCCTTCAAGGATGTAGGTGCCCGTTTCATGGCTCGCCTGCTCCAGTACTTCGTTCGTCAGGAAGGTAAAGAGGAGGTCAACGTACTCGTAGCAACATCGGGTGATACAGGTTCTGCTGTTGCCAATGGTTTCCTCGGTGTAGAGGGTATACACGTTTACGTGCTCTATCCAAAGGGCAAGGTGAGCAAGATTCAGGAGAGCCAGTTCACGACTCTCGGTCAGAATATCACAGCCCTCGAGGTGGATGGTGTGTTCGATGACTGCCAGGCTTTGGTTAAGTCTGCGTTCATGGACGAGGAGTTGAACAAGCACATGAAGTTGACTTCTGCCAACTCTATCAATGTAGCCCGCTTCTTGCCTCAGGCATTCTACTATTTCAATGCCTACGCCCGCATGAAGGAGAAGGGCTTGGCAGACAAGTTGGTCATCTGTGTTCCTAGCGGTAACTTCGGTAACATCACAGCCGGACTCTTCGGTCATGAGATGGGCTTGCCTATCCACCGCTTCATCGCAGCCAACAATGCCAATGACATTTTCTATGAGTATCTTCAGACCGGAAAATATAATCCACAGCCAAGCAAGCAGACCATCGCCAATGCTATGGACGTGGGTGATCCTTCAAACTTTGCCCGTATCTATGACCTCTACAAGGGCAATCACGATGCCATCGCTGCATACATCAGCGGAGCTACCTACAAGGATGAGCAGATTGCGGACACAATGAAGAAGTGCTATAACGAGACTAAATATGTACTTGACCCTCACGGAGCTTGTGGCTATCAGGCATTGAAGGAGCAGTTGAAGCCAGGCGAGGTTGGAGTATTCTTGGAAACAGCTCACCCAGCCAAGTTCAAGGAGAAGGTGGATAGCATCCTCGGAACCGATATCGAGATTCCAGCCCGTCTTGCAGAATTCATGAAGGGTGAGAAGAAGAGCATCCAGATGACCAAGGACTTTGCATCATTCAAGAATTATTTGATGAACGAATAATATGAAAATAGTTATCTTAGACGGCTATGCAGCTAATCCAGGAGATTTGGACTACCATCTCCTGGAACAGCTTGGCGAGGTTGTGGTTTATCCTCGCACTTCTGATGAAGAAAAGGTGGAACGTGCCAAGGATGCAGACATCATATTGTTGAATAAGGTACAGATGGATGCAGAAACTTTGGCTCAACTTCCTAACTTGAAGTATATCGGAATCCAGGCAACCGGCTTCAATGTGGTAGATATCAATGCTGCCAAGAAACAAGGCATCATCGTTACCAACATTCCTGCCTATAGTACGGATAGTGTGGCACAGATGACCTTTGCCCTCATCCTCGCTGTTACCAACCGTGTAGAACATTACACGCAGGAGAATAGAAACGAGCGATGGGCTTACAACAAGGATTTCTGTTATTGGGATACCCCTTTAATGGAACTTGCAGGCAAAAAGCTTGGCATTATGGGATTGGGTAACATCGGTATGAAGGTTGCAAATATCGCCCGACAATTCGGTATGGACGTTTGCGCCTGCACCAGCAAGAATTCCAGCGACCTGCCTGAATGGATTCAGAAGGTCAGCAAGGAAGGATTGCTTGCCACAAGTGATATTCTCTCCCTGCATTGTCCACTCTCGGATGATACCTACCACCTTATCAATGCAGAAAGCATCGAGAAGATGAAGGATACTGCCATCCTGGTGAATACCGGTCGCGGACCATTGGTAGATGAAGAAGCAGTTGCAAAGGCTTTGCACGACCAGAAACTCGGCGCTTATTGTGCAGATGTGATGACTCAGGAACCACCTTCTAAAGAGAATCCTCTTTTCAAGGAGCCTAATGCCTATCTCACTCCACATATTGCCTGGGCTACCTTTGAGGCCCGCAAGCGATTGAATAAGCAGGTAGCTGCTAACGTTAAGGCTTTTCTTGAGGGGAACCCTATCAATGTGGTGAACCCATAAAGTGCATATATATTTCAACAAAATAAGTAAACCGCTTATTCCCTAGATTTTAGGGGGAATAAGCGGTTTAATTTTTTCCCTTAAGGGAAAATACATTTATCCTTAAGGAAAAATATTTTTTTCTTTAAGGGAAAAAGAATATTCCCTTAAGGATGTCTTTACAACTGAACAACAATGTATATTTATTTCTTAGATGTAAACTTCAGTCGCTTCTCTGGAGCCTATCTTCTTCTTATCAGAATATAGATAATGACGGGAGCGCCAAAAAATGGAGTAACGGCATTGAGCGGAACGATTCCCCCATCTGGTGGAAGTGAACAGAGAAGATTACACAGAAGGGCAATAGCCGCCCCTATCAACATTGTAACTGGCAGAAGCTGTCGATGATTTTCTGTACCAACCAGCAGACTTGCTATATGAGGAGTGGCAAGCCCAATGAAGGCAATAGGACCACAAAAAGCTGTTACAACAGCGGTAAGCACTCCCGTTATCACAAGTAAGGCGATTCGTAGTTTCCTGATAGGAAAGCCAAGATTCTCTGCATATTGCTCACCCAACAGCAGGGCGTTAAGCGGCTTGATGAGCAAAAGAGAAGCTACCAAACCGAGGATAACCAATGGTACAAACCATCTCACCTCGCTCATTGAAACATTGCCAAAGCTTCCCATTCCCCATATCATATAGGATTTCACACCTTCTGCCGTACTGAAGAAATTCAATAACGAAATTGCGCTGCTGGCAAGATACCCCACCATCAAACCGATAATCAGAAGGACTGTATGACTTCTAACAACAGTAGAGAATGCAGTGATGATTCCCATCACCAGCATTGCCCCTGCAAAGGCTGATACCAGAATAGCCAGGAATCCACCAATAGCATAACCGCATTCTCCATCCAGAAAACCCAGACAAAAATCATTCAGACTGATATTGCCTCCAAAGGCTAACATAACGATGGCAACTGCCAATCCTGCTCCACTGCTGATTCCAAAAACATCCGGTCCTGCCAGAGGATTACGGAAAGCAGTCTGGAGCAACAAACCGCTTGTGGCAAGGGCTGCACCAGAAAGCAAAGCTGTGATGGCTTGCGGAAGACGAGATTCGAGGATGATATAGTCATAAGTATCAGAAACAGCCTGATTCCCCGTCAATATACCGAGCACCTCATTATATGGGATACTGACGCTGCCCCATACCAAATTACCGAAGAACAGCAATACGATGGCAGCTACTAAGACTATAGAGATTATAACCTTGTTCATAGTTTCTATTGTAATTGACGATGATAGAATCTCAATGCTCCTAACGCTCTGATATCCTTTGCATACTTCGTGAACTTAGCATGATCTGTAGGATGCGAAAGGATAATAAACTCACGAAGCAGGATTTCAGGATGAAAGCTGGTGAGTTCGAAATAGGGTTCTGTACTGGTATCCACCTGGTAAATCTGCGGATTGGCAAAGCAATGAAGAGCTTTGTAGCCATCATACTCCTGAAGCAATTGGGCACGTGTTAATGGCGCTCCGCCGAAATACTTAAATGCCCAGACATCTATATCCTTACCTTTCGAAAGAATCTGCTCCGGACTCATGGCAAGACTTCCACTGTGCGAATCGTCTTCAAAGACATAACGGGCGTTGGCATCCTTTAACAAGATACCTATAGTACTCTGTCCTCCAGGAACATACCATACGCTTCCCGTTTTTCTTTCGGTCAACACCGACAGACCTTGTGGCAACTTCTTGGCAGCAGTCTTCAGATGCAGATAATCCTGTTCTATCCGGGTAAAGAGCGAGTCCGCATTCTTATCGAAAAGCATCCCATAGAACTTCATCCATTCTGCTCTACCCAATGGTGAAGTCTCCATATAATCGGCAGCTTCAATGACGGGAATATGAAGTTTATCCAGCTTACCATACCCTCCACTGTTTTCGAAAGGAGAAACCAGGAGAGCCTCCGGCTTCAAGGAGATGATACGTTCAATATCCGGTTGCATACTGGAACCGCAATCCACCGCACTCTTCTTGATATCTGGAATATTGATGTAATTCATATCACATACGCCACTGATGGCATTCTTGCAACCCAGTTCATACATCAACTGACAATGAGGTCCCGTAAAGACCACGCTGCTCGTTACCGGCGTACGAACCGTATCTGTAGCGCATCGGGCAGCAGAAGCACGTCGCAGGGTAAGTCGTGTTACGGTTTCATTCCCCTCCTTCCCTTTTGGCACCAGAATATAGCGATGCAGAAGAGTTCCCTCTTTCCAGGGATTGGCAAGAATCACCTCTGTATATTCTTCTCCGTGTTTCACCATTGTGAGATGCTGAGCATACTTCAGCGGAATAGTATCCCCTGCATCCACATCATTTCCTGCCTGTGTCTTACCCATCTGGCAAGATACAAAAAGAGAAGCAATTCCCAAGAACAAAACTGCCTTAAATATCCTATGATTGATAAATATCTGTTTCATCGTTAAACCAATTATATAATTTGTCTGCAAAAGTACAAAGAAAAAATAAAGCAGGCAAGTTTTCTTCAAAAAAATGCTCCGGGAAAGTCTTGGAACCTTTCCCGGAGCAATAATCATTATTTCTAAAAGAGTTCAGGCAATATTACTTGCTCTCTGCCTCAGCCTTCTTGGTCTCAGCAGCTGTTGGGCCATAGTAGCCGTAGTAAGCCTGGTAACGAGTGTAACCCCAGTTAGCCTGAGCCTTCTCTGGGTCGAGCTCCTTAGCCTTGTCGAGAACCTTGATAGCCTCCTGGTAAACCACCTTGCGACCGTTAGGGTCCTGCAAGTTACCAGCCTTGCTATTGTAGCAAGCACCGAGGTAAACCAAAACTACAACGTTGTCTGGCTTTGCGTCAAGAGCCTGCTTGAGGCAGTTGATAGCGTTGTCAGCATCATTCTTCTGGATGTACATCATACCCTTGTTAGCAAGAGCAACGAAGTTCTTTGGGTTCTTAGCGATAGCACCATCCAAAAGCTCCATCTGCTCCTTCTCCATCTTCAAAGAAGAATACATAGAGTTCAAACCGTCGAGGATAACCTCGTTAGTCTGGTCCTTATCAAAGAGAGTCTTCAACTTGTTAACGTAAGCCAAAGAATCTTCCTTAGTCTTCAAACCATCCTTCATTACATAGAGCTTGAGGTTGAGAGCATCCTTAGCCTCCTTCTCGCTTGTCATAGCGATGTCGCAATACTTCTCGCAACGAGCAGCATCCTTAGCCTGATAAGCATAACGAGCAGCGAAGAGAGCTACCTGACCGATATAATCCTTCTCAGCATCCTTCTGCTTAGCATCAATGCCAGCGAAGAGAGGATCAGAATCTGTATCGAGGAAAGCACCCCAGTACTTCAAAACCTCATCAGCCTTATTGTTCTGAGCTGCAGTCTGACCAGCGTTTACGAGCTGCTGACGTGCACCCCAAACACGTGATGCATTGCCATTGAACTTAGGAGCAACCTTACCCTTAGCGTTAGGAAGCTGATCGTACTTATAGCACTCAATAGCATTCATCAATGCATTGTAAGCACCCTCATTCATAGCATTCTCATCAACAGGATCATTCTTCTTCATGATCTGGTTGGTCTGCTGGATACTCTGCTGGTCGTTGAAAGCCTTCATGCTGAGATCAACAAGCTTGTTGTAAGCCTTTGCCTTCTCTGCATCGCCAGCCAACTGACCCAAATTCTGCTTAACCAAAGCCTCAGCCTCAGCATAAGTCTTAGCCTTCAGCACAGCCTTGAGGGCATCGCTGTCTCCTGCGAATGCTGATGTGGTACCTAGTACCATCATAGCAGCAACGATTAACTTTTTCATTTTGTTTAAAGTTTAAAAAGTTGAAATTTATAATTCTTTACGCGTCTTCAATATAATGTGAACGAGCGTTCAGGATGTTACTCCTGAACGTTCTCGTCTTCTTTATTCTCTAACTCAGATTCAGCCTCGGCTACTTCTTCGGCAGTCTTGGCACCCACTGTGTCATTCTCTATCTCCTCGCTCTTCTTGGCCCAGGCAGAACGGCTCTCCTCTTCTACCGAAGCTTCAAGCTCTGAGCTCATCACCTTGCATACGCTGGCGATGACATCATTCTTCTTAGCCAGATTGATGAGACGAACACCCTGAGTAGCACGACCCATCACGCGGCAGTCTGCCACTGCGAGACGAATCACAATACCACTCTGGTTGATGATCATCAGGTCGTTATCATCGGTTACGTTCTTGATAGCTACCAAGCGACCGGTCTTCTCGGTGATGTTAAGAGTCTTCACACCCTTACCACCACGGTTGGTTACACGGTAATCAACTACGTCCGAACGCTTACCATAACCCTGCTCACTCACTACCATTACTGTCTCCTTCTCAGGATCATTGACAACAATCATACCAATCAAGGCATCATCACCCTCATCGAGTCGCATACCACGAACACCGGTAGAAGTACGTCCCATGGTGCGGATCTGATTCTCATCGAAGCGGACGGCACGACCATTGCGGTTAGCGAGAATCAACTCATTATGTCCATTTGTCAAGCGAACATCTACTACCTCATCGCCTTCAACGATATTGATGGCAATCACACCGTTGGCACGAGGACGAGAGTATGCTTCCAGACAGGTTTTCTTTACAGTACCATTCTTGGTAGCGAAGACTACATAGTGGCTATTGATGAACTCTGCATCATTCAATCCCTTCAATCGGAGGAATGCATTCACCTGATCATCGCTCTCAATGTTGAGGAGGTTCTGGATTGCACGACCCTTTGAATTGCGGTCACCCTCTGGAATCTCGTAACACTTCAACCAGTAGCAACGGCCCTTCTTGGTGAAGAACAGCATAGTCTGATGCATGGTTGCAGGATAGATATACTCAGTGAAGTCCTTATCACGAGTGCGGGCACCCTTGGCACCAACGCCACCGCGAGCCTGCTCACGGAACTCTGACAATGGAGTACGCTTGATGTATCCGAGATGACTGACCGTGATAACCACTGGATCGTTTGGATAGAAGTCCTCTGGATTGAACTCGTGATCGTCTGGCTTGATCATCGTACGGCGTGCATCGCCATACTTCTCCTTCACCTCATTGAGTTCATCCTTCATCACCTTCTTGCAAAGCTCTGGATCATTCAAGATCTGGTTCAAGTAGTCGATGGTCTTCATCAACTCATTGAATTCATTATGCAACTGCTCCAGGCGCAAGCCAGTCAACTGGCTGAGACGCATGTCAACGATAGCCTTACTCTGCAGTTCGTCGAGTTCAAAACGCTTCTCCAAGTTACGCTGAGCATCAGATGGAGTCTTGCTGGCACGGATGATATGAACTACCTCATCAATATTATCGCAGGCGATGATCAATCCCTCGAGGATATGAGCACGCTCCTGTGCCTTCTTCAATTCAAACTGAGTACGACGGATTGTAACATCATGACGATGATCAACGAAGTACTTCACGCATTCCTTCAAGCTCAAGAGACGTGGACGACCATTAACAAGAGCGATGCAATTTACTGAGAATGAACTCTGAAGAGCTGTCAACTTGAAGAGTTTGTTCAAGAGAACATTAGCATTCGCATCACGCTTTACATCAACCACGATACGCATACCCTGACGGCCAGACTCATCGTTGACATTGGCAATACCATCTACTCTGCCTTCCTTGGCAAGATCAGCAATAGCCATCACAAGCTGCTCCTTGTTGACACCATAAGGAATCTCTGTGATGACAATCTTATCGTGATTCTCGCCAGTCTCGATTTCAGCAGTAGCACGAACCACGATTCTACCCTTACCAGTCTCGTAGGCATCCTTCACACCCTGGATACCATAAATAGTAGCACCAGTAGGGAAATCTGGAGCAGGGATATACTGCATCAGCCCATCTGTATCGATATCATTATTGTCGATGTAAGCACAGCAGCCATCAATTACCTCACCCAAGTTGTGAGTAGGAATATTGGTAGCCATACCTACAGCAATACCGTTACCACCATTTACCAGCAGGTTAGGAATCTTGGTAGGCATTACGGAAGGTTCCTGGAGGGTGTCGTCGAAGTTGTTCATCATATCAACGGTCTCCTTGTCGAGGTCATCCATGATGTGCTCACCCATCTTAGAGAGTCGGCACTCAGTATAACGCATCGCAGCAGGAGAGTCTCCATCTACAGAACCGAAGTTACCCTGTCCATCAATCAGAGTGTAACGCATGTTCCACTCCTGACCCATACGAACCAAGGCACCATACACAGAAGAGTCACCATGTGGGTGGTACTTACCAAGTACCTCACCAACTACGCGGGCACACTTCTTGTAAGGTTTGTCACTGGTGTTTCCAATGCCCAGCATACCATAGAGAATACGGCGGTGCACAGGCTTGAAACCATCGCGTACATCAGGGAGGGCACGAGCCACGATCACTGACATCGAATAGTCGATGTAGCTAGACTTCATCTCCTCCTCAATGTTTATTTTCATGATTCTATCATGATCCATTGTCTGATTTTCGTCCATATTTAAATTTTAATTGTTTATACCTTATTATATATATACCTGTTTACCTTCTATTTTCAGGCGTTGACAGGTATTTGCCACCATCCAGGAGAGAAGCATCAGCGATAGCTTCCAACCAACCTTGCAAAAATGGCTCGAAATTGCTTTTAAGGGCATTTTTTTGCGTTTTAAGCCGTTTTAGCCTCTGCAAAATCACGACAAAGGTACAAAAATAAAATGAAATAAAAGGCACAGAATCGAAAAAAAACGATAATTTAGCATTAATTGTGTTTTAAATAAGTAAAAAAGTTGCCTAAACTCTTGTTTGTTACCAAAATAATGTGTACTTTTGCATTATAATTTAATGAGTAAGACATGCAAAATCCATTTCAACATATCAACGACGTACTCAACTACAGTGGCAGGGAAGCCTACCGTATGTTGGGAAATCAGGTGAACACAGAGCACCTGATGTTGGGAATCCTGCATTGTAACAACAAGCAGGTGAACGATATTTTCGAGCATTTTGGCATCAACACAGACGTACTCCGCTCTACGCTTTACGATTCGCAGGAACAGGCGATAGACAAAATCTCAGCTGAAGAAATTGCGGAAACAGAAGAAGGAAGAGCCTTGAAGTACGACAAGGAGACCAGCGAAGTGATCAGCGAAGCCATTATCGAAGCTCGTCTCTGTGAGGGAAAGGCTGCTTTGGTACAACCGGAGCACCTGCTGCTCGCCATCTTGAAGAAGGATGAATGTGACCCAGCCAAACTGCTCATTACACAAGGTCTGACCTATAAGAAGCTGTTCGACTACATCAATGGCATCAACCTGGACATTGACAACAAACTCAATAAGTTGAACCAAGAAGTAGAAAACTATAAGCGCAATCAGATTGACGGAGATTCAGAACAGGAAGTTGTAGATGAAAAGCCAGAAACAGAGACTGCGCCAGAGCAGGAACAAGAATCTGCCGAAGGCGACATCAACATGATTGACCTGCGAGACAAGCAACAGCTTTCTGGAAACCAGCTTTCTGAAGATCAGGAAGAAGCTGATACGGCTACCCTTTCTGACGGTGCAGCTTCAGCCCAGGACAATCAGGGAGACCTGCTGGATCCAGAGGAGGAACCACTCGACTTCAGCGAAAATCAAAATTCCGGCAACGGAAAGCAGGGAGGTAACAACGGCAAGCACACACGTAATGTAGTGGGCGCCAAGCCAACCAAGTCGAATACTCCATTTCTGGACAAGTTCAGCTACGATCTGACCAAGGCTGCCAAGGACGGAAGCCTGGATCCTGTAGTAGGAAGAGACAAGGAGATTACCCGCCTGATGGAGATCCTGGGAAGAAGAAAGAAAAACAACCCTGTATTAATAGGTGAGCCTGGCGTGGGCAAAAGTGCCATCGTAGAAGGATTGGCACAGATGATTGCCAAGGGCGACCAGAGTTCCCTCTTCTTCAACAAGCGAGTATTAAGTCTCGACATGACAGGCATTGTTGCCGGCACCAAATATAGAGGTCAGTTTGAGGAGCGCATCAAGGGCGTCATCAAGGAACTGGAAAGAAACCCGAACATCATCGTTTTCATCGATGAAATCCACACGCTGATTGGTGCGGGTGGTGCAGAAGGAAGCATGGATGCAGCCAACATCATGAAACCAGCTCTGGCACGTGGCTTCATTCAGTGCATCGGAGCCACCACCCTCAACGAATATCGCAAGAGTATTGAAAAGGATGGTGCTTTGGAGCGCAGATTCCAGAAGATCATCGTAGAACCTACTACGGCCGAAGAGACGCTGGAGATTCTGCATAACATCAAGGAGAAATACGAAGAGCATCATAATGTAAGCTACACAGACGAAGCATTGAAAGCTTGTGTAAGGCTTGCAGATAGATACATGCACGACCGCTCCTTCCCAGACAAGGCCATTGACGTGATGGACGAGGCTGGCGCTCACATTCACATTAACAGTGCGACCGTCCCTGACGAACTCATTGAGGCGGAAAAGAAACTCAATGCAACCATCGCCAAGAAACAGGCAGCCGTGGCAAGTCAGAACTTCGAGATGGCTGCAACATTGAGAGACTATCAGACAAAGCAGGAACGCGACATTGAGATGATGCGCAAGCAATGGGAACATGGAGACCCTAACCATCGTGTCACCCTCGATGAAACGGAAATTGCCAAGGTAGTAAGCAACATGACAGGCATCCCTGTCCAGCAAATGGCAGAGAGTGAAAATGTCCGTCTGAGAAATATGGGCAAGGCTCTCAAGGAAAAAGTGATTGCCCAGGATGCGGCTATCGACAAGGTAGTGAAATCCATCCAGCGCAACCGCATGGGACTGAAAGACCCTAACCATCCTATCGGCGTGTTTATGTTCCTTGGCCCTACCGGTGTCGGAAAGACCTACCTCGCAAAGAAACTGGCAGAAGAAATGTTCGGTTCGGCAGATGCACTCTTCCGCATCGACATGAGTGAGTATGCTGAAGGATTCAACACTTCACGACTCATCGGTTCGCCTCCAGGATACGTTGGCTATGATGAAGGTGGACAGTTGACTGAGAAAGTACGCCGCAAACCATACAGCATCGTTTTGCTGGATGAGATAGAGAAGGCAAACAGCCAGGTGTTCAATCTCCTGCTGCAGGTAATGGATGAAGGAAGACTGACAGATGGAAACGGTCGCCTGATCGACTTCCGTAACACCATCATCATCATGACTTCCAACGCCGGTACCCGACAGCTCAAGGAATTCGGCAGAGGCGTAGGTTTCAATGCAGGCGGAATCGGCAGCAACGGAATGCCTATCGACGAAAAGGATAAGGAGTATGCTCGTAGCGTCATTCAGAAGCATCTGTCCAAGCAGTTTGCTCCGGAATTCCTCAACCGTCTCGATGAGATTATCACCTTCGACCAGCTCGATTTGTCTGCCATCACCAGCATCGTAGATCTGGAGCTGAGATCTCTCGTAAAACGAGTTGAAAATCTGGGCTATCATTTCCAGATGACCGATAAGGCTAAGGAATTCGTAGCCAGCAAGGGATACGATGTGCAGTTTGGTGCCCGCCCACTGAAGCGAGCTATCCAAAACTACGTAGAAGACGGACTCTGCGAACTCTTGATGGAAGGCAACCTGAAGCCAGGATCCGTCATCAACATCGGAAAGAATCCGAAGAAAGACGAATTGACTTTCAAAAATATGATAAAAGATTAATTTGGTATAGATACTTTTACTTATGGGAGCTTGTCTGTAAAGGCAGGCTCCCTATTTCTGTTAATGATAGTTAACTGAAAGAAATCTCTTCATAAATTATTTTCTCAATTAGAAAATTTTGGTTACCTTTGCATTCACGTAGAGAGAAAAGCCATGATGGCTCAGTTGGTAGAGCAACGCATTCGTAATGCGTGGGTCGCGGGTTCGAGTCCCGCTCGTGGCTCTCTTTTCTTCCGCAAGCCGTGCTTGCATCTCCCCAAAATTTTATTTGCTCGCGAGATTAGCACATCGGTAGTGCACGGGCTTCCCAAGCCTGTGAGGCGGGTTCGACTCCCGTATCTCGCTCCATCCGGTAAAGACTCCCTTATTTTTTATTCCACCCCCCATCCTCTGAAAATTCAGCACTGGAAGCGTAAACCTTTACGCACGATTTTTCAGGTTTTTCGATATAAGATACCGATATTTTTTATACCTTTGCATCAGATTTCAGAAAGATAAGAATTTCTTTTCTAATAGGTACGGAATCCTTTTTAATTAGGTACGAATTCCTTTTCAGAAAGATATAAGTATCGAGAAAGAAATAGATGATATTCTATTATGAAACTAACGAATAAAACAAATAACAAACAATATAAACAGATCATGAAAGAGCTTAAAGCATTGAACAAGCGCACTGCTCCTAAGAGCGTAGCGCCAGAGAAAATCATTCAGTTTGGTGAAGGTAACTTCCTCCGTGCATTCGTTGATTGGATTGTATGGAATATGAATAAGAAAACCGACTTCAACGGTTCTGTCGTTGTCGTTCAGCCATTGGCTGGCGGTATGGTAGATTGGTTGAACGGCCAGGACTGCCTCTATCATGTTAACCTTCAGGGTAAGGAGAACGGCCAGGCTATCAATACATTGGAGCGTATCGACGTAATCAGCCGTGCATTGAACCCATATTCTCAGAACCAGGCCTTCATGGCTTTGGCTGAGCAGCCAGAGATGCGTTTCATCATCTCTAACACAACAGAGGCAGGTATTGCTTTCGATGATTCTTGCAAGTTCACAGATGCTCCTGCAGCTTCTTACCCTGGTAAGTTGGTTCAGTTGCTGTTCCACCGTTACAAGTTCTTCGAGGGCGATCCTACCAAGGGTATGATCCTGATGCCTTGCGAGTTGATCTTCTTGAACGGTCACCACTTGAAGGAGTGCATCTACCAGTATATCGAGCTTTGGAAGGAAGACATGGGTGCTGACTACGAGGGCTTCAAGGAGTGGTTCACCAACCACTGCTATGTTTGCGCTACTCTCGTTGACCGTATCGTTCCTGGCTTCCCACGCGACACCATCAAGGAAATCCAGCAGAAGGTTTGCTATAAGGACAACCTCGTAGTAAAGGCTGAGAGCTTCCACCTTTGGGTAATCGAGAAGGCTGAGAATATGACTGTAGAGCAGATGCAGGAAGAGTTCCCTGCTCATAAGGCTGGTCTCCACGTTCTCATCACAGACAATGAGAAGCCATACCACGAGCGTAAGGTTACTTTGTTGAATGGCCCTCACACAGTATTGAGCCCTGTTACATACCTCAGCGGTGTGAACATCGTTCGCGATGCTTGCGAGCACCCAGTATTGGGCAAGTACATCCACAAGGTACAGTTCGAGGAGTTGATGCAGACATTGAACCTCCCTATGGACGAGCTTCAGAAGTTCGCTTCTGACGTATTGGAGCGTTTCGAGAACCCATTCGTTGACCATCAGGTAACCAGCATCATGCTGAACTCATTCCCTAAGTTCGAGACTCGCGACCTCCCAGGTGTGAAGATCTACTTGGAGCGTAAGGGTGAGTTGCCACAGGGATTGGTATTCGGTCTCGCAGCTATCATCACTTACTATAAGGGTGGTGTTCGTGAGGACGGTGCTCCTATCCAGCCAAACGACGACCAGAAGATCATGGACAAGCTCACAGAGCTTTGGGCTACTGGCGATACTCAGAAGGTAGCAGAGGGCGTACTCGGCTTCGACTACATCTGGCATGAGAACTTGAACGAGACAGTTCCTGGCTTGACAGAGTTGGTTAAGAAGGATCTCGACCTCATCCAGGAGAAGGGTATGTTGGAGGCAGTGAAGACTATCCTCTAATATTGGATCATTTAGACAATACCAATTGAATAAGATAACATAAATAGGTATTATTAGAAGGTAAAAAGATAACGTAAAGTCCGGTAAGGCAAGCAAAAGCTTGATTCTTGCCGGACTATTTTTTTTGAAATGGTCTGACGCCTAAGATAAATTAAAACCAATACTTCTTAAGACAAATAAAGCCTTAAGATAAATATAGCCCTAAGATAAATAAAGCCAATAGATGGCTGCAAGAACAGCTACGAGAATGACTCCCACCACCGTCTTGACCATACAGGTAGCGACCTTCTTCAGGATAAAGAGGCCAACTACCAGCGCCACCAGGGCAAAAGCATAATAAAGGAAATCACTATTCATTTCGTCCCTCCTTTCTGAATGGCTTGCGGTTTGCATCCTTAGGTTTTCTGCCTCTTTCATCGAAAGGTCTGTTGTCTTCCTTCATCGCTCTGACGAATTCATTTGGAATCGGAGTTTCGAATTCCATTGGCTGATGGGTTACCGGATGATAGAAGCAGAGAACATAGGCGTGCAGGCAAAGACGACCACATGGATCATCGCCATTGCCGTACTTGATGTCTCCACACACAGGATGACCCATATCGGCAGTATGAACGCGAATCTGGTTCTTGCGTCCTGTTTCCAACTTATACTCTACCAGAGAATGTGCAGTGGTTCGCTGCAGGGTATGGAAATGGGTAACAGCATATTTGCCACCATTGTCAGTATCGCTGGCAAAGGTAATGTACGCCTTGTTGTCCTTCAACCAGTTGGCAACCGTACCTTCATCTTCCTCCATTTCTCCAGAAACCAGAGCCACGTATCGGCGGTCATACACATTATGGTGCCAGTCGTCTTCCAGGGCAAGTTCAGTCTGCTTGTCCTTGGCGTAAATCATCAAGCCCGAAGTGTCTCGGTCAAGACGGTGCACCACGTGAGCCTGGCAGTTCTGACGGGTCTTGTGGAAATAATCATCCAATACGCTCTTCACATTCAGAGTAGAATGACCGGCAGCCATACTGAGAATGCCCACATTCTTCTCGATGACGATAAGATAACGATCCTCATAGACAATCTTGAGATAACGGCTCTTGAAGACATCCTGGTTCTTCTTGGTCTTGCTCACGCTTACCTTCATGCCAGGTTTCAGGGCATAGTCAAACTGGGTGATGGTCTTTCCATCCACCTTGATTCCCCTGCCCTGCAGAGTCTGCTTCACCTTGGTCTTGCTAGGACCTTTCACGTTTTCCATCAGCCATTCCAACAACTGCGCAGGCTTTTCCACCTTGTAGTGGTCGTATTCATTGGGATTTCCGTAGCCATAAGCATTGTTGGTATGCTTGCTAAAATTTCCTTTTCTATTTTGTTGTCTCATTCTATTTTGTTGTCTCATGTTCTAAAAACAATTTCGTGTTTTGGCTCATCTTTTGTTCTTAACACTCAAACCGATGAATCAGCCCCCTATTAGCGCCAATTCAGCCTACAAAAGTAAGACTTTTCTGCAAAATAACAAAGAGGAGACCCCTTTTTAACTAAAAATTAGTAACTTTTGCCAATAAAACATTGATATACAAATAATTTTTCGTACCTTTGCACCCAAATAAAGATAAAATCAGATAAAAAGATATTTAGAAATAAGGAATGATTACAGTACAAAATCTTGCAATTCAATTCGGTAAGCGAGTGCTTTACAAAGATGTAAACCTCAAGTTCACACATGGTAATATTTACGGCGTAATTGGTGCCAACGGTGCCGGTAAGTCAACTCTCCTCCGCGCCATCAGCGGCGATCTGGAGCCAAACAAGGGTACTGTGGAGATGGGGCCAGGCGAGCGCCTTTCCGTTTTGGAGCAGGACCACTTCAAGTATGATGAGTTCCGCGTGATGGACACCGTTCTGATGGGCCATCAGCCTTTGTGGGAAAACATGAAGGAGCGCGAGCGCCTCTACTCTAAGCCAGAGATGACTGAAGAGGATGGTAACCTCGCTGCAGAGTTGGAGCTTAAGTTCGCCGAGATGAACGGTTGGGAGGCAGAGAGCAATGCAGCCCAGTTACTTCAGAACCTTGGCGTAAAGGAAGATCGTCACGACAAGCTCGTAGGTGAGCTTTCTAACACTGAGAAGGTGCGCGTGATGTTAGCGAAGGCTCTCTTCGGTAACCCAGACAACCTCCTCCTCGATGAGCCTACCAATGACCTCGACCTCGACACCGTAGAGTGGCTGGAGGAATACCTCAGCAATATTGAGCAGACTGTTCTCGTGGTTTCTCACGACCGTCACTTCCTCGATGCTGTCAGCACACAGACCGTGGATATTGACTTCGGTAAGGTAACTATGTTTGCCGGTAACTACTCTTTCTGGTACGAGAGTTCTCAGTTGGCTCTCCGTCAGGCTCAGAACCAGAAGATGAAGGCTGAGGAGAAGAAGAAGCAGTTGGAGGAGTTCATCCGCCGATTCTCTGCCAATGTGGCTAAGAGTAAGCAGACCACATCCCGCAAGAAGATGTTGGAGAAGCTGAATGTTGAGGAAATCCGCCCATCTAGCCGTAAGTATCCAGGAATCATCTTCCAGATGGACCGTGAACCAGGTAACCAGATCCTGGAGGTTGAGGGCTTGAAGGCTTGCGATGAGGACGGAACAGTACTCTTCGACAACGTAAACTTTAATATCGAGAAGGGAGAGAAGGTAGTATTCCTCTCTCACAACCCTAAGGCGATGACTGCCCTCTTCGAGATCATCAATGGCAACCGCAAGGCTGACGCAGGTGAGTATAAGTGGGGTGTTACCATCACAACAGCCTATCTCCCACTCGACAATACAGAGTTCTTCCAGAGCGACATGAACCTTGTTGATTGGTTGAGCCAGTACGGTCCAGGCAACGAGGTAGCCATGAAGGGTTACTTAGGTAGAATGCTCTTCAGCGGTGAGGAAGTATTGAAGAAGGTGAACGTACTCTCAGGAGGTGAGAAGATGAGATGTATGATTGCCCGCATGCAGTTGCAGAACGCCAACTGTCTGATTCTCGATACTCCAACCAACCACTTGGACTTGGAGAGTATCCAGGCATTCAACAACAACCTGGTAGCATTCAAGGGTAATGTACTCTTCGCCAGCCACGACCACGAGTTCATCAACACCGTGGCAAACCGCATCATCGAGCTCACTCCTTCTGGAACCATCGACAAGCTGATGTCTTACGATGAGTACATCTACGACGAGGCTATCAAGGAGCAGAAGGCTAAGATGTACGGAGTACAATAATAGAAAACCATATTAATACATTTTAAAGTTAATACAAGTGCCAATTCGATGTGAATCGAGTTGGCACACTTTTTGTCAAAACAACCAACAAAAGAATAATCATGTTTAAAAAATTTAAGGCTATGTCAAAAGAAAAGAAAATTAATATAGAGGACGGTAACGCAAAGGAACAGGTTCTCAATGAGAATGCTGAGCAGAACGCTACCCAGAATAACGATAACGTAGAGAACAAGGCTGATGAGCAGAATGCAGAAAAGGCTGACACAAAGTCGGCTGATGCTGACAATCAGTCAGAGAATACTGACAGTGCGGCAGACAAGGCAGAAGTTGATCCTCTGAAGAAGGCTCAGCAGGAAGTAGAAGAGCTCAAGAAGGCTTTGCTTTACAAGACTGCAGAGTTTGAGAACTACCGCAAGCGCACCATGAAGGAGAAGACAGAACTGATTCTCAATGGTGGCGAGAAGACCATCTCTGCCATCCTTCCTATCCTCGATGACTTTGAGCGTGCACTCGCCGACAAGAGCGAAGATCCTAAGGCTATCAAGGAAGGTGTACAGATGATTTTCAACAAGTTCACCAAGACACTCGAAGGTCTCGGCGTGAAGAAGATTGAGACTGCTGACAAGGATTTCGATGTTGATTTCCACGAGGCAATCGCTATGGTACCAGGAATGGGCGATGACAAGAAGGGAAAGGTAATCGACTGCGTGCAGACTGGTTACACCCTCAACGACAAGGTGATTCGTCACGCTAAAGTAGCAGTAGGTCAATAAAAAATATAGAGAAAAATGGCAAAGAGAGACTATTACGAGGTGCTGGGCGTAGATAAGCAGGCATCAGAAGACGAAATTAAGAAGGCTTACCGCAAGATAGCCATCAAATATCATCCAGACCGCAACCCTGGCAACAAGGAGGCAGAGGATAAATTCAAGGAAGCTGCCGAAGCATACGAGGTTCTTCACGACCCTCAGAAGCGCCAACAGTACGATCAGTTTGGATTCAACGGTCCTCAGGGAGGATTTGGCGGATTCGGCGGTGGCGCAGGTATGGACATGAACGACATCTTCTCGATGTTTGGCGACATCTTCGGCGGTCACGGTGGATTCGGTGGCGGCTTCGGCGGATTTGGCGGAAATGCCCAGCCACAGCAGTACCAGGGTAGAGACTTGCGCGTGCAGGCTAAGCTTACTTTGGAAGAGGCTTTTGCAGGTTGCACCAAGAAGTTCAAGATTCGCAAGGACGTAACATGTTCTTCTTGCCACGGTACAGGATGCGAGAGTGGTTCTCAGCCTGAGACCTGCCCTACCTGTCACGGCACTGGTTACACTGTCCGCACCGTCCGCTCTATGTTCGGTACCATGCAGACCCAGGCAGCCTGCCCTACTTGCGGCGGCGAAGGTCACATTATCAAGAACAAGTGTAAGGCTTGCGGCGGTGACGGAATCGTATCTGGCGAGGAGGTTGTAGAGATCAACATCCCAGCTGGTGTAGATGACGGAATGGTCGTAACAGTTCCAGGAAAGGGAGGCGCCGGTAAGCACAATGGCGTAAACGGCGATCTTCAGGTGATTGTACGTGTAGAAAAGAACGAGAACTTTGAGCGTAAGGACAAGGATCTCTACTACAACCTCGTACTCGACTTCTCAACAGCCGTTCTCGGCGGTGAGGTAGAAATCCCTACTTTGGAGGGAAAGACCACCATCAAGATTGAACCGGGCACCCAGCCGGGCAAGCAGGTTCGCCTTCGTGGCAAGGGAATGCCAGCCATCCAGGGATACGGTTACGGAAGAGGCGACATCATCGTGAACATCACTGTCTATATTCCTAAGACTCTGAACAAGGAGGAGAAGGAACTGGTGAAGAAGTTCAAGGAGTGTGAGAACTTCCAGGCTGACAAGGCTACCAAGAAGTCTCTCTTCGACAGCATCAAGAATCTCTTCAATAAATAACTCTCTCCGATCATTAGGAGAAAATGACTTCTAGAGAACAATATCTTTCTAGATAAACAAAAGATTACTGGCAATCTCATCATTGGCTATCGCCGGTGTTGGGATTGCCTCTTTTTGTTTATGCACATTATTATATATATAGGAAATGAATTATCAAGAAACAACAGAATATCTCTTCAACAGTACTCCTGTGTTTGAGAAAATCGGAGCGAAGGCTTACAAGCCGGGCTTGCAGACCACATTCGCCCTGGATGAGCACTTTGGCCATCCTCATCAGAAGTACAAGACCATCCACATTGCCGGAACCAACGGCAAGGGATCCAGCTCCCATACACTTGCAGCCATTCTCCAGAGCCAGGGTTACAAGGTAGGACTCTACACTTCTCCCCATCTGGTAGATTTCAGAGAACGTATCCGAGTGAACGGCGAATGCGTTCCGGAGCAGTATGTCATTGATTTCGTAGAAGAGAACCGTGCCTTCTTCGAACCCCTTCATCCATCCTTCTTCGAACTCACCACCGCCATGGCGCTGAAATACTTCGCAGAGCAGGAGGTGGATTATGCGGTCATCGAAGTGGGACTGGGCGGAAGACTCGACTGCACCAACATCATCACCCCTATTCTTTCCATCATCACCAACATCAGCTTCGACCACACCCAGTTTCTGGGCAATACCCTTGCCGAGATTGCAGGTGAAAAGGCAGGAATCATCAAGTCGGGCGTTCCGGTTGTCATTGGAGAATACCTCCCGGAGACCCGACCAGTCTTCGAGAACAAGGCGAAGGCTGAGAATGCTCCTATCCTCTTCGCCCAGGACTTCGACGCAACCCATCAGGAAAGCAGCGAAACCTGCGATGTAGATATGGAACTCAAGGGTTCCTATCAGGAGCGCAACAAGAAGACAATCCTGGCAGCCCTTCACATACTGCGACAGAAACTCGCCATCAGCGATGAAGCCATCCGTGAAGGATTCGCCCACGTCTGCGAACTGACTGGTCTGCGCGGAAGATGGGAGAAGCTCAATGATGCTCCCCTCACCATCTGCGATACGGGCCATAATCTCGCCGGCTGGAACTACCTTGCCCCACAGATCAACTCCGTAAAAGCCGAGACCAAGCACATCGTTTTCGGTATGGTGGATGACAAGGATGTGGCGCACGTATTACAACTATTGAGTGAAAAGCTGGAAAATCGGGTAAAATACTACTGGACGCAGCCTTCTACCAAAAGAGCCATCCCTGTAGAGAAATTGAGCGAACTTGCATTAAAGCTAGGCTTACACGGAAACGCATATCGTTCTGTAAAAGAAGCATATAATGCAGCTCTAGAAAATGCAGAAAAAGGCGATTTTGTCTTCGTTGGCGGTTCAAGTTATGTAGTGGCAGATTTGCTCTCCTAGAAATTTTTAGTTTTTTTAAATCAAATAATTGCTAAATAATTTGTCACATTCATTTTTTTTTAGTTACTTTGCAGTAGATTACTTTAGAACATAAAGTAGAGTAACTAAAAAAATGACATATTATGAATACAGAACCAGTTAACAAGTGTGGTTTGAAAAGAGAAGATTTTCAGACCACAGTACAGGGAAAGAAGACTGATCTCTTCGTGTTGAGAAACAATCAGGGCAACGAGCTTGCTGTGACGAACTACGGTGGTGCTGTTGTAGCTATCATGATGCCAGACAAGGACGGCAACTATGCCAACCTCGTTCAGGGTCACGACAACATCCAGGACGTCATCAACTCACCTGAGCCTTTCTTGAGCGTCCTCATCGGTCGATACGGTAACCGTATTAAGGAGGGTAAGTTTACTCTTCATGGAAAGGAGTATCAGTTAGCATGCAACAATGGCAAGAACCATTTGCATGGAGGTCCTACTGGATTCCACGCACATGTTTGGGATGCTACTCGCATGAGCGACAATGCTGTCGTTCTGAAGTACACCAGCCCATATGGCGAGGAAGGTTTCTCAGGTGAATTGACCGTCTGGGTGGCTTATACCTTGACCGACGACAATGAGTTCGTCATCAAGTATCAGGCAACCACCAACAAGATGACCATCTGCAACCTCACTCACCATGCGTTCTTCTCAATCCAGGGTATTGCTAATCCTACCCCAACAATTGACAACATCATCTGTCAGGTTAACGCAGACTACTATCTCCCTATAGATGAGACATCTATCCCTACAGGTGAGATTCTGAAGGTAGAGGGTACTCCATTCGATTTCCGCACTCCAAAGCCAATCGGCCAGGACATCGATGCAGATGATGAGCAGATTAAGAATGGTTCTGGTTACGACCATAACTATGTATTGAACAAGAAGGAAGAGGGCGAGTTGAGCTTTGCTGCTCGCATCAAGGATCCTGTGAGCTGCCGCACTATGGAGGTTTACACCACCGAGCCAGGTATGCAGATGTACACAGGTAACTTCCTGGCAGACTTCAAGGGTCAGCATGGTGCAACCTTCCCACGCCGCAGCGCAGTATGCTTCGAGGCGCAGAAGTTCCCAGACACACCTAACCACCCTTACTTCCCAAGCTGCAAGTTGTGTCCAGGTGAGACTTACACCCAGAAGACCATCTACAAGTTTGGTGTAGAGAAATAAGATAAATCGCTAATAATCAGATAGGAGTTGCTGCCTCTGAAAAGAGAACTTCGAGGCAGCCACTCCTTTTTGCGGTAAAGAAATCCGACTGAATAAACATTAATATTAACAATATCAACTATCAAGTTTAAACAATGGAACAAAACAATGGAAACAACAACGGACGCATCATTGCAATCATCACGATGTGTTTTATCTTTGCAATGATTTCGTTTGTAACTAACATGGGAGCGCCTTTTGGCAACATCTGGGGCTTCAAGTACTCTTGGGCAGCCATGATGGGTAACTTCATGAACTTCGCCGCTTACCTCTTCATGGGTATTCCTGCAGGTAAGATGATCGAGAACAAGGGTTACAAGAAGACAGCCCTCATCGCACTTGCAGTCGGTACTATCGGTTTGATGATCCAGTACTTATCAAGCATCTTCGGTGACGACATCCCAGTATTCACACTCAGTTCTGGTGCAGTTTGCCTCAACCTTATCATTTATCTGTTAGGTGCATTCATCTGCGGTTTCTGCGTATGTATGCTCAACACCGTAGTAAACCCAATGTTGAACTTGCTCGGTGGCGGTGGTAACCGTGGTAACCAGCTCATTCAGATTGGTGGAACATTGAACTCATTGAGTGGTACTCTTACCCCATTGTTGGCAGGTGTACTCGTTGGTACAGTTACAGCCAACACCAGTATGAGCGACGTAGCTCCTCTCCTCTTCATCGGTATGGCAGTATTCATTGCAGCCTTCTTCATCATCTGGTTCGTAGCTATTCCTGAGCCAAACATCAAGAAGGAGAATGTACAGTACGACCACAGTCCTTGGTCTTTCCGTCACTGCGTGCTCGGTGTTATCGGTATCTTCTTCTATGTAGGTGTTGAGATTGGTATTCCAGCTCAGCTTATCTTCTACATCAGCAGCATGGACTTCACAGGTGCAGCTTCTGTAGGTGGTGCTTTCGCAGCAGTTTACTGGCTGCTCATGATGTGCGGCCGCTTCCTCAGCTCATTCATCAGCGGTGCCATTTCTACCAAGACTCAGATGACAGTAGTTTCAACAGTAGCTATCCTCCTGTTGCTCACAGCTATCTTCTTGCCAGAGACAAACACATTGAACTTCTCTTTGGCAGGTGATTCAGAGATTGCAAGCCTTCTCAAGCTCGACGACCATGGTACTGGCGTTGTTGCATTTACAATCCCTACCAAGTGTGTGCTCATCGCGATCTGCGGTTTGTGTACTTCTATCATGTGGGGTGGAATCTTCAACCTTGCCGTTGAGGGTCTTGGCAAATACACAGCTCAGGCATCAGGTATCTTCATGATGATGGTAGTTGGTGGTGGTGTAATGCCTCTCATCCAGGACGCAGTTGCTAAGGCTGCTGGCCCTATCGCATCTTACTGGGTTATCATCGCCATGATCGCATACATTCTTTTCTATGCGCTCGTTGGTTGCAAGAATGTCAACAAGGACATCCCTGTAGAGTAAATTCCGGAAAAATCTATTCCCGGGTGAAGCAAAACTTGATTTACCCGGGAATAACTAATTTATAATCAAATCTTTAATAATAACTTTTAAACAACAACAATTATGGATATTGAAAAAGTAAGAAGCCGTTTCATCAAGCACTTTGATGGCAAAACAGGTAACATCTATATGTCACCAGGTCGTATTAACCTCATTGGTGAGCACACCGATTATAATGGTGGATTCGTATTCCCAGGTGCAGTAGATAAGGGTATTATGGCTGAGATCCGTCCTAACGGAACAGAGACAGTAATGCTCTACTCTATCGACTTGAAGGACCGTGTAGAGTTCAAGGTAAACGACCCTGAGGGTCCTCGCGCATCTTGGGCACGCTACATCTACGGTGTCTGCCAGGAGATGAAGGCTCTGGGTGTTGATGTAAAGGGCTTCAATGCTGCATTCTATGGCGACGTGCCTCTCGGTGCAGGTATGTCTTCTTCAGCTGCTCTTGAGAGCTGCTTCGCTTTCGCTCTGAACGATCTCTTCGGTGACAACAAGGTTTCTAAGTGGGATCTCGTTCTCGCTGGTCAGGCTACTGAGCACAAGTACGTAGGTGTAAACTGCGGTATTATGGACCAGTTTGCTTCTGTATTCGGCAAGGAAGGCAAGTTGATGCGTCTCGACTGCAACAGCCGTGAGTTTGAGTATTTCCCATTCGAGCCTAAGGGTTACAAGCTTTGTCTGGTTAACTCTAAGGTTAAGCACGAGTTGGCAGGTTCTCCATACAACGACCGCCGCAACTCTTGCGAGAACGTGGTTAAGCACATCGCTGCCAAGCACCCAGAGGCTAAGTTCGAGACTCTCCGCGATTGCACATGGGAGCAGTTGGAAGAGGTTCGCGCTGAGGTAGGCGAAGAGGATTACAGCCGCGCTCACTTCGTATTGGGCGAGAAGGACCGCGTATTGGCAGTCTGCGATGCTCTTGAGAAGGGTGACTACGAGACTGTAGGTCAGAAGATGTACGAGACTCACGACGGTTTGAGCAAGGAATACGAGGTAAGCTGCGAGGAGCTCGACTTCTTGAATGAGGTTGCCAAGGAGAACGGTGTTACCGGTAGCCGTATCATGGGTGGTGGCTTCGGTGGCTGCACCATCAACTTGGTAAAGGATGACATCTACGACAAGTTCGTTGAGGATGTTACTGCTAAGTTCACAGCTAAGTATGGTCACGCTCCTGAGGTTTACCCAGTAGTTATCTCTGAGGGTTCTCACAAGGTTTGCTAATAGATATACATTATTATAATATAAAGGAACTGCAGTTGGTGTTTGCCAGCTGCAGTTTTTTTCGTTATAAGATATTGTCACGACTTGAAAGCTTAATGACACTTAATGACACTGACCTTAATGACACTACTCCATCATAAAACACAGAGAAAAGACAAAAAACACGGGAAAAAGGGCAGAAAAGAGGGGTTTTGGTGCAAATAGTGTTAAAAACACACTATAGAAGAAAAAAAGTTGTGGAAAAGTATTGTGGTTTCAAAATAAAATTGTAATTTTACACCCAAAATTAGTAAACAACATTAAAGCAACCTAGAAATGAACAACGTAAAGAACCTTTTTATGGGAGTTGGTTTCGCAGCAGTCGCTACCCTCTCAGCATGTTCTTCAAGCAGCAATGCTAGTTTAACACAGTCAGGCTTGAATCCAGCAGACTTCGATTCTACTGTTTTGGGCAAGAAGACTGAGTTAGTTACCCTCAAGAATGCCAACGGCATGGAGGTTTGCCTCACCAACTATGGTGGTCGCGTAGTTTCCATCTCTGTTCCAAACAAGGATGGCAAGCCTACAGATGTAGTGCTCGGCTACGACAACATCCACCAGTATGCAGACACCCTCAACTCTCCTTCTGATTACGGATCATCAGTAGGCCGTTACGCCAACCGTATCAAGGACTCCAAGTTGACTCTTGCAGGCAAGACATATAATCTGAAGCCAAACGATAATGGCAACTGTCTTCACGGAGGTGGTGCTACCGGTTGGTTGAACCAGGTTTACGACATTACAGAGAAGAATGATTCTTCTGTCACCTTCACTATCCAGGCAAAGGATGGCGAGAATGGTTTCCCTGGCAATGTTACAGCTACAGCAAAATATACAGTAAAGAGCGACAATACACTCGACATCGAGTTTGGCGCTACAACCGATAAGGAGACCGTGGTTAACATGACCAACCACAGTTACTTCAACTTGAATGGCGATCCATCCAAGGAAGGCTTCGACCAGGTAATGTACATCAATGCTGATAAGTTCACACCTGCCGATTCACTCTACATTCCAACAGGTGAAATCAAGGACGTAGAAGGAACTCCAATGGACTTCCGCACTCCTACCGAGATTGGCAAGAAGGTAGATTACAGCTTCGACCAGATCAAGAACGCTACAGGTTACGACCACAACTGGTGTCTGAACACCTATAAGGATGTCAAGGGCGACGACAAGACCGTTTGCGCAAGCCTCTACTCTCCAAAGAGCGGAATCCTCCTCGAGGTTTTCACCAATGAGCCAGGAATCCAGGTTTATACTGGTAACTTCCAGGGCACAGGTATTGCCTGCAAGCACGGAATCAAGTATCCTAAGCACGTGAGCGTCTGCTTTGAGAGCCAGAAGTATCCTGATTCTCCTACCAAGATTGCCCAGGGCGTAAAGGGATGGACTGATGCAACCTTGAAGCCAGGAGAGAAGTATTACTCTCACCTCGCTTACAAGTTCAGCGTCAAGAAGTAAGGAAAGGCAATGCGGCGGATTGCAAATCCGCCGAAACCCCAAAAGACTTCTTCGGGAAAGCATCCGATAAAAGAAAGAATAAACAAATAATAAATAAACAAACAATCTTATAGTAATTATGAATTGGAATTCAACAGAATTCGTATGGCTTGATTGGACAGTACTCGCCATTGGTGTAATCGGCGTAATCTGGGCTGTCTGGCATGCGATCGTGAAAGACAGAAAGGCTCAGAAGGGTGAAGACTCTTCTGCTTACCTCTTCGGTAAGGGCGAGCCATGGTATGTAATCGGTATGGCTATCTTCGCAGCCAACATCGGTTCTGAGCACCTCGTGGGTCTTGCTGGTACTGGCGCCAAGAGCGGTGTAGGTATGGCTCACTGGGAGATGCAGGGTTGGATGATCCTCATCCTCGGTTGGTTGTTCGTACCTTTCTATCAGTTGCTCATCAACAAGATGGGTAAGATCATCACCATGCCTGACTTCCTCAAGTTCCGCTACACTCAGCGTACAGGTTCATGGCTCTCTATCATCACACTCGTGGCTTACATCCTCACCAAGGTGAGCGTTACCGCTCTTACTGGTGGTATTTTCTTCGAGTATCTCTGGGGCTTGAACTTCTGGGTAGGTGCTATCGGCTTGATCATCCTCACTACCATCTTCACCGTATTCGGCGGCATGAAGGGTGTAATGACCTTGTCAACCATCCAGACTCCTATCCTCGTCATCGGTTCATTCCTCGTGCTCTTCCTCGGTCTCTCTACCCTCGGTGGTGGAAGCGTCTCTGCAGGTTGGGCAGATATGATGGACTACTGCGGCAAGTTGAACAACGGCTACGGTACAACCCACATGTTCCACTGGGAGGCAGGTGACTCTATGTATCAGGAGTATCCTGGTTTCGTAGTATTCATCGGTGCAACCATCATCGGTTTCTGGTACTGGTGTACTGACCAGCACATCGTTCAGCGTGTACTCGGTCAGGTTCCTGGCGAGAGCAACGTAGAGGTAATGAAGCGTGCTCGCCGCGGTACTATCGCAGCCGGTTTCTTCAAGGTTCTCCCTTGCTTCATGTTCTTGATTCCAGGTATGATTGCAGCAGCCTTGGCTCAGAAGGGCGCTATCCAGATGAACGAGACTGATGCAGCCTTCGCCATCATGGTAAAGACCGTACTTCCTGCAGGTATCAAGGGAATCGTAACCATCGGTTTCATCTGCGCACTCGTTGCTTCTTTGGCAGCATTCTTCAACAGCTGTGCTACCCTCTTCACCGAGGACTTCTACAAGCCATTGAAGAAGGGAATGTCTGAGGCTCACTACGTACTCGTTGGCCGTATCGCTACCGTAGTAGTTGTAGTTCTCGGTTTCGCATGGTTGCCAATCATGATGAAGATGGACACCCTTTACAACTACCTCCAGGGAATCCAGTCACTCCTGGCTCCAGCCATGGTAGCTGTATTTGCAATGGGTATCTTCTTCAAGAAGATTACTCCAAAGGCAGGTGAGTACACCATGATTACCGGTTTCCTCATCGGTATGCTCCGCCTCGTTACCAACGTCATCACCGATACTGGTAAGGCAACAATGGATGGTGCATTCTGGGATTACACCGCATGGTTCTGGCAGACCAACTGGCTCGTATTCGAGTGCTGGCTGCTCGTCTTCCTCATCATCTTCATGGTAGTAGTGAGCTGCTTCACTCCAGCCCCAAGCAAGGAGCAGGTAGAGGCAATCACCTTCACATCCGACTTCAAGAAGTCTATCCGTGAGAGCTGGGGTGCGTTCGATATCATTGGTACACTCGTAGTAATCGGCCTCTGTGCTGCATTCTACGCTTACTTCTGGTAAAATATAGATAAAGTTAGGAGTTAGAAGCTGGAAGGATGGAATTTTCCTTTAGTGTGTAATAGTTAGCAGGTTCCTTTCTTCTCCTTCTGACTCCCAACTTCCCCAAAGAAACTCTTTGGCGGCAAGGCTCCCTTTTAGAAGCGCAGCCTGAAGCTAAAGCAACACAAAAACTATCAATTAATTCATTGAATCTTAACATCAAAAATCAATACGACCATGACGCAGTTTTATAACGAATACTCCAAGGTTCTGGTTTCCGTGGATTGCATTATCTTCGGATTTAACGGCAACAACCTTCAAGTCCTGATAGGCAAACGAAAGATGGACCCGGGACGCGGCGAATGGTCACTCTATGGTGGTTTCGTTGGAGCCAACGAAAATCTAGAGGACGCTGCAAACAGAGTCATCCTGGATCTTACTGGAATGAAGAACCTCTATATAAGACAAGTGGGTGCATTCGGCAGAATCGACCGAGACCCAGGTGAGCGAGTTATCTCCATCGCCTACTGCGCCCTCATCAATGTGGTAGATTACGATGATAGTCTCCGCATCGAGCACGGCCTGGAATGGGTAAGTCTGAATGAACTTCCAGAACTCTATTCCGACCACCGAACCATGATTCACGACGCCATCTGTCAGATTCGCCGTCGCATCAATCATGAACCACTGAGCTTCAAGCTCCTCCCCGACCTCTTTACGCTGACCCAGCTTCAGCACGTGTTCGAGGCAGTGATGGGAGAAGAGATTGACAAGCGCAACTTCCGCAAGCGCGTGAAGGATATTGACTTTATCGAGAAGACAGAACTCATCGACAAGGTTACTTCGAAACGAGGCGCCGCCCTCTACCGCTTCAACAAGAAAGCATACGAGGAAGACCCATCGTTCAACTTGAAATAGAAAACGAACAGTTCCCTTGCAGAAGGAACTCCCAATATAGAAGCAAACAAACAACATTAACGAAATATATTATGTTAGAAGAATTAAAAGAAAAAGTGTTCAAGGCAAACCTTGACCTGGTGAAGCACAACCTCGTGCTCTTTACATGGGGAAATGTGAGCGGAATCGACCGTGAGAAGGGTCTGGTTGTCATCAAGCCATCAGGTGTTGACTACGACACCATGAAGGCTAGCGACATGGTGGTAGTTGACCTGGAGACCGGCAAGGTAGTAGAAGGCGACCTGAATCCATCTTCAGATACTCCTACCCACCTGGTACTCTACCGTGTATTCCCAGAGTTGGGCGGCGTGGTTCACACCCACTCTACCTACGCTACAGCCTGGGCTCAGGCAGGATTGGACATCCCTAACATCGGTACTACCCACGCAGACTATTTCCACGACTGCATTCCTTGCACCGATGCAATGACAGAGGATATGATGGCTGAGTATGAGCACAATACAGGTGTAGTAATCGTTGACCGATTCAAGAAGGACAACATCAATCCGGTTCACACTCCAGGCGTACTGGTCAAGAACCACGGTCCTTTCACATGGGGTAAGGATGCTGACCAGGCTGTTTACCACGCAGTGGTAGCCGAGCAGGTGGCAAAGATGGCGTTCATCTCTTTCAGCGTGAATCCAAACACCACCATGAACCCATTGCTCGTAGAGAAGCACTTCAACCGCAAGCATGGTCCTAACGCTTACTACGGACAGAAGAAGCACTAATCTCCCAATGAGATTGATGCAGACAGAAGAAGTAAAAAAAAAGATTTTCAATAACAACATTAAAAACAACAAACAATCATGATTAAGGCATTTGAGAATTTAGAGGTATGGTTTGTAACTGGTGCACAGCTTCTTTACGGAGGCGAGACAGTTAAGATAGTAGATGGTCACTCAAAGGACATGGTAGATGGTCTGAACAACAGTGGCATCATCCCAATCAAGGTAGTTTACAAGGGCACAGCTAACTCTTCAGCAGAGGTAGAGGCTGTCATGAAGGCTGCCAACAACGACGAGAAGTGCGTAGGTATCATCACTTGGATGCACACCTTCTCTCCAGCTAAGATGTGGATCAAGGGCTTGCAGGCTCTCGAGAAGCCTCTCCTCCACTTCCACACTCAGTACAACGCAGAACTCCCTTGGGATTCTATCGATATGGACTTCATGAACCTCAACCAGTCAGCTCACGGCGACATCGAGTTCGGTCACATCTGCACCCGTATGCGCATCCCTAGAAAGGTAGTTGTAGGTTACTGGAAGAGCGAAGAGGCTCAGAAGCAGATTGCTACATGGGCTCGCGTAGCTGCAGGTGTTGCTGATGCTCACAACGTACGCTGCCTGATGTTCGGTATGAACATGAACAACGTAGCCGTAACTGATGGCGACCGCGTAGAGTTCGAGCAGCGCATGGGTTACCACGTAGATTACTACCCAGTATCTTCACTCATGGAGTACTTCAAGAAGGTAACAGATGCTGAGGCAGATGCGCTCGTTGAGGAGTACAAGAAGGAATATACCATCAAGATCGATGAGTCTGGCGAGGAAGTTTACTGGGAGAAGGTAAAGAACGCAGCTAAGGCTGAAATTGCTCTCCGTCGCGTATTGAAGGATGAGAATGCAGTAGCATTCACAACTAACTTCGATGACCTCGGTGACGCAAACATCGACGATCCTAACTTCTGCGGGTTCGACCAGATTCCTGGTTTGGCTTCACAGCGACTGATGGCAGAGGGTTACGGTTTCGGTGCAGAGGGTGACTGGAAGACAGCTTGCCTCTACCGCACACTCTGGGTTATGAACCAGGGCTTGGAGAAGGGTTGCTCATTCCTCGAGGACTACACACTCAACTTCGCAGAGGACCGCACATCTAGCCTCCAGAGCCACATGCTCGAGGTTTGCCCATTGATCGCTTCAGACAAGCCAAAGCTCGAGGTTCACTTCCTCGGTATCGGTATCCGCAAGCAGCAGACTGCCCGCCTCGTGTTCACATCTAAGACAGGTAAGGGTATCAAGGCAACTGTAGTTGACCTCGGCAACCGTTTCCGTCTCATCGCAAGTGAGGTAGAGTGCATCGAGCCAAAGGCAATGCCTAAGCTCCCTGTAGCTTCAGCTCTCTGGGTTCCACAACCAACCTTCGAGATTGGTGCAGGTGCTTGGATCCTCGCTGGTGGTACTCACCACAGTGCATTCTCTTACGACATCACTGCTGAGTACTGGGAGGATTTCTGCGAGATCCTGGGTATTGAGTTCGTCAACATCGACAAGAACACAACTATCAGCAGCTTCAAGCAGCAGCTCCGCAACAATGAGATTTACTACATGCTCAACAAGGCATTACGCTAATTTTTAATATCTTATAAGAAATGAGCGCAAAAACTATTATAGAATCAGGTAAAGCCATTCTCGGTATCGAGTTTGGCTCTACCCGAATCAAGGCTGTCTTGATCGACACCGACAATAACCCTATCGCACAGGGTAGCTTTGAGTGGGAAAACCAGTTGGTAGATGGTCTCTGGACTTACAGCATCGACACCATCTGGAAGGGTTTGCAGGATTGCTACGCTGACCTCCGCAAGAACGTGAAGGCTGAGTACGACTGCGAAATCAAGCAGTTGGCTGCCATCGGTATTTCTGCGATGATGCACGGCTACATGGCTTTCGGCAAGGATGAGAACATCCTCGTTCCATTCCGCACCTGGCGCAACACCAACACCGCACAGGCTGCTGCCGAGCTTTCAGAGCTCTTCCACTTCAACATCCCATTGCGTTGGAGCATCTCTCACGTTTACCAGGCTATCCTCAACGGCGAGGAGCACATCAACAAGATTGACTTCCTCACCACTCTCGCCGGTTATATCCACTGGCAGCTCACTGGCAAGAAGGTTCTGGGCGTAGGCGACGCATCAGGTATGCTCCCTATCGATTCCAACACCAACAACTACGATGCTGAGATGGTGGCTAAGTTCGACAAGCTCATCGAGCCTAAGAACCTGGGCTGGAAGATTCTCGACATTCTCCCTGAGGTCTTGAACGCAGGCGAAGACGCTGGCGTCCTGACCGAGGAAGGTGCGAAGAAGCTCGACCCATCAGGCACTCTCCAGGCTGGTGCTCCTCTCTGTCCTCCAGAGGGTGATGCTGGTACAGGTATGGTAGCTACCAACGCTGTCCGTCAGCGTACAGGTAACGTAAGTGCAGGTACTTCTTCTTTCTCTATGATCGTGTTGGAGAAAGCCTTGAGCCAACCTTACGAAGTCATTGATATGGTGACAACTCCAGACGGCAGTCCTGTTGCCATGGTTCACTGCAACAACTGTACTTCCGACCTCAACGCATGGGTTGGTTTGTTCAAGCAGTACCAGGAGTTGCTCGGCGTTCCGGTAGATATGAACGAGGTGTTCGGCAAGCTCTACAACCACGCTCTCGAGGGCGATGCAGACTGCGGCGGCTTGATCGCTTACAACTACATTTCAGGTGAGCCTGTAACCGGTTTGGCTGAGGGTCGCCCAATGTTCGTACGCTCTGCCAACGACCACTTCAACCTCGCCAACTTCATGCGCGCCAACCTCTACGCTTCAGTAGCCGTACTGAAGATTGGTAACGACGTATTGTTCAAGGACGAGAAGGTGCAGGTAGATCGCATCACCGGTCATGGCGGTCTGTTCAAGACCAAGGGTGTAGGTCAGCGCATCCTCGCAGCAGCCATCAACTCCCCTATCTCTGTCATGGAGACTGCAGGCGAAGGTGGTGCTTGGGGTATTGCCCTGCTCGCAGGCTACCTCGTCAACAATGCTGAGAAGCTGAGCCTGGCTGATTACCTCGACCAGAAGGTATTCGCAGGCAACACCGGTGTGGAGATTGCTCCTACAGCAGAAGATGTGGCTGGTTTCGACAAGTACATCGAAACCTACAAGGCTGGTCTCGCCATCGAGCAGGCAGCTGTAGCCAACAAGAAATAATATCATCCATTTCAGTACGTTTGTGGGGGGATTTTGCCCTCACAAACGTACTATCAACAAGATTAAACTTCAATTTACCCCTATTCTTATAATTAAACAAAAACTTGCACAAATGATGAATAAACTCTTTGCAACCACACTCTTATCTACTGCGGTTGCATTCTCAGCTCAGGCTCAGGATGTAACAGGAACCATCCACGCCAACCAGGGAACTCAGAAAATCAACCGTGAAATCTACGGTCAGTTTGCCGAGCATCTCGGAAGCTGCATCTATGGTGGACTCTGGGTAGGTCCGGAGTCAAACATCCCTAACACCCAGGGTTACCGCAACGACGTGCTCCAAGCCCTCAAGGACCTCAAGGTTCCTGTATTGAGATGGCCAGGAGGATGCTTCGCCGACGAATACCACTGGATGGACGGAATCGGCCCTCGTGAGAAGCGCCCTAAGATGCAGAACAACAACTGGGGAGGAACCATCGAGGACAACTCCTTCGGAACCCACGAGTTCCTGAATCTCTGCGAGATGCTGGGCTGCGAGCCTTACATCAGCGGAAACGTTGGTTCGGGTACCGTAGAGGAACTGGCTAAATGGGTAGAATACATGACCAGCGACGGCGATACTCCGATGGCTAAGCTCCGCCGACAGAACGGACGCGACAAGGCCTGGAAGGTGAAATACCTCGGAGTGGGCAACGAGAGCTGGGGATGCGGTGGAAACATGCGCCCAGAGTACTACTCTGACCTCTTCCGCCGTTACTCCGTATATTGCCGCAACTATGATGGCAACGAACTCTACAAGATTGCATCGGGAGCCAGCGACTACGATTACAACTGGACCCAGGTGCTGATGGACCGTGTAGGTCATCGTGCCAACGGAATCTCCCTACATTATTATACAGTAACCGGATGGAGCGGAAGCAAGGGTTCGGCTACCAAGTTCAGCAACGACGACTACTACTGGACCATGGGCAAGTGCCTCGGCATTGAAGACGTAATCAAGAAGCACGAAGCCATCATGGACAAGGCAGACCCTAAGAAGCAGATCGGTCTGCTCGTAGATGAATGGGGAAGCTGGTGGGACGAGGAACCTGGAACCATCAAGGGCCACCTCTATCAGCAGAACTGTATGCGCGATGCTTTCGTGGCAGCCCTCTCACTCAACGTGTTCCACCGCCACGCCGACCGCATCAAGATGGCGAACATCGCCCAGGTAGTAAACGTGCTCCAGTCTATGATCCTCACCGACACCAAGGGCACCGGTCACATGGTTCTCACTCCAACCTACCACGTGTTCAAGATGTACAAGGACTTCCAGGACGCAACTTATCTTCCAATGGACGTGAAGTGCGATTCGATGGATGTTCGTGGCGATGAGCACGCCAAGGACGGCAGAAAGATTCCTGTGGTTTCTACATCTGCTGCCAAGAAGTCAGACGGCACCGTAGTGGTTTCACTCGCCAACGTAAGCCTCGACAAGGCTCAGGAGGTAGAGTTCAGCCTCGATGGTCTGAAGGCTCCAAAGACAGTGGCTGGCGAGATCCTGAGCTGCAAGAAGGTGAGCGATTTCAACGATTTCGATCACCCGGATGTAGTGAAGCCAGCAACATTCAAGGATGCAAAATTGAAGAAAAACACCTTGAAAGTGAAAATTCCTGCAAAATCTATCGTAGTTTTGAAAATAAAATAGTACTTTTGTAGGGTAAATTGCTCATATCATCAGTCCTCTTCTCTGCAAGAGACTGATGAGCAACAAGTTTCAGCAGAAAAACAATAACAACAACATTAAATACATTTGTATGATGAACGACATTAAAGTAATGAATCATGCAGCAGATAATATCCGTATCTTGGCTGCTTCAATGGTAGAAAAGGCAAACTCTGGTCACCCAGGTGGTGCAATGGGTGGTTCTGACTTCATCAACGTGCTCTTCTCAGAGTACCTGGTTTATGATCCAGCAGATCCAACATGGACTGGCCGCGACCGCTTCTTCCTCGACCCAGGTCACATGAGCCCAATGCTCTATGCTGGTTTGGCTTTGCGTGGTTTCTTCTCAATGGAAGACCTCAAGCAGTTCCGCCAGTGGGGTTCAGTAACTCCAGGTCACCCAGAACTCGATCTTCAGCGTGGAATCGAGAACTCATCTGGTCCTCTCGGTCAGGGTCACGCCCTCGCAGCTGGTGCAGCTGTTGCTGAGAAATTCCTCGAGGCTCGTCTGGGTTCAACCATGATGCAGCACAAGATCTACGCATACATTTCTGATGGTGCTGTAGAGGAGGAAATCTCTCAGGGTGTAGGTCGTATCGCCGGAAACCTCGGTTTGAACAACCTCATCATGTTCTACGATTCTAACGACATCCAGCTCTCTACTGAGTGCGGCGTCGTAATGAACGAGGATACTGAGATGAAGTACAAGGCTTGGGGCTGGAATGTCATCAAGATCAATGGTAACGACGTAGCTCAGATTCGTGAGGCTCTCGATGCTGCCCAGAAGGAGCAGGATCGCCCTACCCTCATCATCGGTAAGACCGTTATGGGTAAGGGTGCCCTCCGCGCAGACGGCACAAGCTACGAGGCTTGCATCAATACTCACGGTGCTCCTCTCGGCGGCGACGCATACGTAAATACAATCAAGCACCTCGGTGGTGATCCTGAGAATGCATTCGTTATCTTCGACGATGTGAAGGAGATCTACGCTAAGCGTGCTGAGGAATTGAAGGGTATCGTGGCTGAGCGCAAAGCTGCAGAGGCTGAGTGGCGCAAGGCTAACCCAGAGAAGGCTGCCCTGATGGACGAGTGGTTCAGCGGCAAGGCTCCTAAGGTAGATTGGAGCAAGGTAGAGCAGAAGGCTGGTTCAGCTACACGTGCTGCATCTGCTGCCTGCCTCGGCGTTTTGGCAGAGCAGGTTCCTAACATGATCTGTGCTTCAGCCGACCTCTCTAACTCTGATAAGACAGACGGTTTCTTGAAGAAGACCAAGAGCATCGTTCGCGGCGACTTCTCAGGTGCTTTCTTCCAGGCAGGTGTTGCTGAGTTGACTATGGCAGATATGTGTATCGGTATGATGCTCCACGGTGGTGTGGTTGCAGCTATGGGTACATTCTTCGTATTCTCTGATTATATGAAGCCAGCTGTTCGTATGGCTGCCTTGATGCAGGTTCCAGTTAAGTTCATCTGGACTCACGATGCATTCCGCGTTGGTGAGGATGGACCTACTCACGAGCCAGTTGAGCAGGAGGCACAGATCCGCCTGATGGAGAAGTTGAAGAACCACGCAGGCAAGGACAGCGTTCGCGTATTCCGTCCAGCTGATGTAGAAGAGACTACCGTTTGCTGGAAGCTCGCTATGGAGAATGTTGAGACTCCTACAGCGCTCATCTTCTCTCGCCAGGGCATTGCCAACTTGCCAGAGGGCAACGACTACGAGCAGGCAGCCAAGGGTGCTTACATCGTAGCAGGCAGCGACGAGAATCCTGATGTTATCTTGGTAGCAAGCGGTTCTGAGGTTTCTACATTGGAGGCTGGTTGCGAGGCTTTGCGTGCAGACGGCATCAAGGTTCGCGTGGTAAGTGCTCCATCAGAGGGCTTGTTCCGTGGTCAGAGCAAGGAGTATCAGGAGAGCGTATTGCCAAAGAACGCTAAGATCTTCGGTATGACTGCTGGTCTTCCTGTAACTCTCGAGGGTCTCGTAGGCGCCAACGGTAAGGTTTGGGGCTTGGAGAGCTTCGGTTTCTCTGCTCCTTACAAGGTGCTCGATGAGAAGCTTGGCTACACAGGTGAGAATGTTTACAAGCAGGTCAAGGCTTTCTTGGCTGAGGCTTAATTAGCATAAACTAAACAGGAGTTGGAAGCTGGAGTTGGAGATTTTGCCGGATGGCAGATTTCCATTTCCGGCATCCGACTCCTTTCACTCTTTTAATATTAACCTTGTGAAGGATAAGGGTTTAATCCCGGGTTCTTCACTTAAAAACTTAAGCATTATGGAAGTAAAGACAGTTGGTATTGCATGCGACCATGCAGGTTTTCCATTGAAGCAGTTCGTATTGGAATATTTGGAGAAGAAGGGTTATCCTGTAAAGGATTACGGTACATACAGCGATGCGAGTGTTGACTATCCTGACTTCGGCCATGCGCTCGGCGAAGGCATTGAGAGCGGCGAGGTTTATCCAGGTATCGGCATTTGCGGCAGTGGCGAGGGAATCGCCATGACATTGAACAAGCATCAGGGTGTACGTGCCGGTTTGGCATGGTGCAAGGAGATTGCTCATCTCGTTCGTCAGCACAATGATGCCAATGTACTGGTACTTCCAGGACGTTTCATCGACAACAAGACAGCCGAGGCAATCCTCGACGAGTTCTTCGCTACTACCTTCGAGGGTGGCCGTCATGAGCGCCGCGTCAAGAAGATTCCTGTTCAGAAGTAAGGAGTTAAGAAAGGAGATTAAGAGGGAGTTAAGAAGTTAAGAAGTTAAGGAGTTAAGACGAATGCCTTGTAGTTTAAAAACTATGCCAAAAGACTGTTGTCTTAACTCCTTTAACTCCTTAACTCCTTTAACTCCTTTATATCTATAACCATCAAAACATAAAGATTATGAGCAAATATTTTGCAGAATCAGAACTGATTATCAATGAAGACGGAAGTTGCTTCCACCTTCATCTGCGCCCGGAGCAGGTGGCAGACAAGGTAATCCTTGTTGGAGATCCAGGCAGAGTGGCCCTCGTAGCATCTCACTTCGAGACCCAGGAGTGCGAGGTTTCAAGCCGCGAATTCCACGCCATCACCGGAACATATAAAGGAAAGAGAATCACCGTGCAGAGCACCGGAATAGGATGCGATAATATTGACATCGTGGTCAACGAACTCGATGCGCTGAAGAACATCGACTTCACTACCCGCACCGAGAAACCGGAGCACACTACCCTCACCCTCGTGCGCATCGGAACCTGCGGCGGACTGCAGCTCAACTGTCCTGCCGGAACCTTCGTAGCCTCACAGAAGAGCATCGGTTTCGATGGACTCATCAACTTCTACGCCCGCCGCAATGAAATCTGCGACCTTGAGACAGAGGCTGAATTCAAGCGCCAGGTAAAGTGGAACGACCAGATAGGCAATCCATACTGCGTGAACAACGACCCGGAACTACTGGAGCAGATTGCCGGAGAAGATATGGTAAGAGGAATCACCATAGCCTGTGGCGGCTTCTACGGTCCACAGGGCAGAGAACTCCGTGCCCCACTTGCCGACCCAGAGCTTAATCAGAAGATTGAAGCATTCGAGCATAAAGGCTTGCGTGTCAATAACTTTGAGATGGAGAGTTCAGCCCTAGCCGGTCTTTCCCTCCTCTTAGGTCATAAGGCACTCACCTGCTGCATGGTCATCGCCAATCGCCGTGCCCTCAGTGCCAACACAGGCTATAAGAGCACCATCGACAACCTCATCAAGGTTGTGCTCGATAGAATCTAGCCCCTTTGCAACAATACGCCCTGAACCAACGGTCACCGGCCGAAGGGAAAGGTAAAGGCAAAAACTCATTGCAGCAATACGCCCTGAAAGGGCAGAAGCTCCTAGCCCAGGGCAACACCCTGGGTTAAACAGCAAACAACCCTGTCGCCCTGAAAGGGCAAAAGCTTTAAAATAAACAAGAAAGAATGAAGAATCAAGAAGAATGTATCTGCGCCCTGGCAACCCCAGCTGGCGGTGCAATCGGAATCATACGACTCAGCGGCTCCAACGCCATTACCCTCACCGACAAAATCTTCCACTCTGCCAACGGCAAATCCCTGGAAGAAGCCAAACCCTACACCCTGCATTATGGAGAAATCAAGGATAAGGATGGCAACACCATCGATGATGTACTGGTGAGCGTGTTCCGTGCACCCCACAGTTATACAGGCGAGAATTCCACTGAAATTTCTTGTCACGGCAGCCGGTACATTCTTCAGCAGGTTCTCCATCGCTTTACGGAGGTAGGATGTCGCCAGGCAGAACCGGGCGAATACACCCGTCGTGCCTATCTCAACGGCAAGATGGACCTCTCGCAGGCAGAAGCAGTAGCCGACCTTATCGCCTCTACCAACAAGGCAACCCACAAGATGGCGCTCAGCCAACTGAAGGGTCACTTCAGCAACGAACTCTCCCTCCTGCGCGAAAAATTATTAAAGATGACTTCGCTCCTGGAACTGGAGCTGGACTTCAGCGACCACGAGGAACTGGAGTTTGCCGACCGCAGCGATCTCCAGGCACTAGCCGAAGAAATCAATCATAAGATAACCACCCTCGCCCACTCCTTCGAGACCGGCAACGCCCTGAAGCAGGGAGTAGCCGTAGCCATCGTAGGCAAGACGAATGTGGGCAAGAGCACCCTGCTCAACCGTCTGCTCCACGAGGAGAAAGCCATCGTGAGCGACATTCACGGAACCACCCGAGACGTAATCGAAGACACCACCCTCATCGACGGAATCACCTTCCGCTTCATAGATACGGCAGGAATCCGCAAGACGGATGATGTGGTAGAGAACATCGGAATAGAGCGCACCTTCCAGAAGATGGAAGAGGCGAAGATTGTAATCTGGCTATTGGATGAACAGCCATCGGTCTCAGAAATCGAGGAGATGAAGCAGAAGAACCAGGGCAAGAAGCTGCTGGTGGTATTCAATAAGATGGATAAACTTGAGAATGATAAACTTGCGTTCGATAAGTTCACCCATTCCTGCGGCTCAGATTCCAGCGAATCAGATTCCCCACTCTTCATCAGTGCCCGCACGGGCGAGAACGTTTCATCCCTGGAGCAGGCATTAGTAAAAGCCGCTGATATTCCGGAGATTACCGAGAACGACGTGATCATTACGAGTGCCCGCCACTACGATGCTCTTCTCCGTGCCCAATCTTCCCTCTCCCGTGTATTGGAGTCGATGGAAGCCGGAATGAGCGGCGACATCATCGCCGAGGATTTGAAAATGGTATTGGAAGAGCTGGGCGAAATCACCGGTGGCCAGATCAGCAGCCAGGAAACGCTGAACAACATCTTCAAGCATTTCTGCATCGGAAAGTAACCCCCTGGACAGCTCTAAAACGAACATTTTTATAACTGCTTGCAAGCCACCTACTTAGGTGGCTTTTTTTTCGTCTTAACACATTCCATTTGTAATTTGCTGAAACCAATATTTTGGTGTATTTTTGGCTCAAATTTCATTCGTGGCCCTCAATTCTGTGATCAAATGGAAAGGCAAAATTCTATTTTAGGACACCAATTGCAAAATCTGCAAACCTTTCCAGTGACCGACATTTCTCATGTTGGACACCATCATGAAAATTGCTGCAAAAACGTGAAAATTGCTGCAAAAGAATCCGGGGGACTCATAGGGTACTAAATAGCAAACAAAAATGAGGATTTTAAGAAAATGTGAGGTATGTGGTGAAGAGTTCATTGCTACCAAAATCACAAATAAGTATTGCTCCAAGAGGTGTGCTCGTGTTGTGCATCGGAAGAAAGAAGCCGAGAAAAAGAAAAAAGCAAGAGAAAGTAAGAAGGACGATGCTCAGAATTTGCAAAGTCTGGAAATCGCTTCTCGACCTTTCTTGACACCTTCAGATGTCGCATTTCTTCTTGGTGTTAGTGTTACTACTGTGTATCGATGCTTTTACTCTGGAACACTCAAAGCTGTCAGACTACGACGTAAGACATATGTTCGTCGTGAAGATCTTGATAAGTACTTTGAGGAAGCTGGTGCATACAAGAAGAAAAGCTATAAACGCAAAGATGACCAGGAGTATTATACTTTGCGTGAAATCATGGAGAAATATAATATCGGTCGCAAGGCCGTATGGGGACGCTGTGACCGTTTAGGCATTCCAAAAGTCTATGTAGGACGTAACACCTTCTTCAGTAAAAAGGCTGTTGATGCAAAGTTTGCAGACCTTCTTGAAGAAATCGATCTCGACAACTACTATACAATGGATCAGGTAATGGAGATGTATGGTATGACTCGAACTAACGCTATGAGTTTTGTTACCTATCACAAGGTACCAAGGGTAAACAGAAATGGTAAAGCCTATTACTCAAAGATACATATCGATAGTATCAAACAAAAAGGCAATGAGGTAGATCCGGACTGGTACACTTACGAAGAGATTTCAGAAAAGTATGGCTTAACAAAGGATCAGATTAGCTACACTCTTAAAAATTATGATGTAAGGACAGAGAAGCGAGGTAAGTTCACGATGATCTATAGAACCGACTTCGACAAGATTACTCAACAGCGAATGGGCAACACCAAGAAAGTTGAGAACCTGGATGGAACAGAACGTGTCATCTTCCAACCAAAAGCACAGGAGCGAGCATGTCCTCCTACACCAGAAGGATATTACTCAACTGAGGAGGTGGCAGAAATGTTCAAGATTACCATCAAGCATGTCGGTGTGATGACAAGAGAGAACAAAACTCCTAAAATAGCTCTTAAGAATTTCAACTTCTATGAGAAGAAGGCCATTGACATCCTGTATAATCAAAAGCATAAGTATGCGGATATAAATGACTGGATCACTCCTGAAGAGATGAGAGATACCTACAAGATGACGCATGACGCAGTACGTTCATTCATCCACAGGCATAAGATACCTTCAAAAGTTGAATATGGAGTAACCTACTATTCAAAGCAGCACATCCAGGCGCTGAAGACTGGATATTTCGAAGGAAGAGAACGCTACTATTCCGTAGAAGAAGCAATGAAGAAGTATGGAATGACAAAGGATATTGTTCATTATTACGTCAAGCATTACAAAGTCACTAAAGTAAAGAAGGGGCAATTCATGTTCTTTAGAAAAGAAGAATTCGACAGACTCATGGAAAAACGTTTCAAAAATGATGATTTGAAAACAGATTATACTGAATAGTATGATTTACTTTCTCTTTACTGCTGTCAATGTAGTATCATTTAAGAATTTTGCAAACGAATTTTATTAATCAATAGTTCGTTAATAATTCAATAATGTGCTAAGCAGCTATACGCTGTAAGCAC